>CALIIW010000083.1 GCA_938018185.1 uncultured Saprospiraceae bacterium | reverse complement strand
ACATTTTGTTTAGCTTACTTTCTGATTAAAAAGCATCTTCTTGACAAGAGATTATACAAAAGGCAATATCTGGAAGGCACTTCTATTTTTAGCAGTACCCATGATCTTAGAAATGATGATGGAGGCTCTCTTTGCTTTGGTAGACATATACTTCCTTTCAAAGGTAAGTGAAAATGCCGTAGCGGCGGTCGGAATAACTGAATCTGTTGTGACACTTATATACGCCTTAGGGATTGGGGTAGCCAGTGCTGCAACTGCCATGGTAGCAAGAAGAATTGGAGAAAAAAATCCTGAAGAAGCAGCAGTGGCGGCATCTCAGGCCATTATAGCAACCCTAATTATTTCACTGACAATTGCCATTCCGGGTTTCATATATGGAGAACAAATTTTAGTTCTTATGGGTGGAGAGCCACCAATGGTAGCAGAAGGACTTTGGTATACAAAGATAATGATGGCGACCAATGTTGTTATCATGCTATTATTTGTCCTGAATGGCATTTTTAGGGGTGCAGGGGATGCAAAAATCGCCATGATGTCTTTAGGCCTTTCAAGTGTAATAAACATCATCTTAGACCCAATTTTCATATTCGGATTTGGTCCAATTCCTGAAATGGGTGTAAGAGGAGCAGCCGTTGCCACCTCAATAGGAAGAGGAATCGGGGTAGCTTTTCAGCTTTATATTTTATTTAATGCAAAGAGTCAGATCAAAATTACTTTTGCTAGTTTTAAATGGGTTCCAAATGTAATGAGACGCTTGGTCAAAATTGCTTCTGGAGGAACATTACAATATTTAATCGGTTCGGCAAGCTGGATCATTATGGTTAGAATTATTGCTGACTTTGGAACAGAAGCGGTTGCAGCCTATACTTATGCTGTAAGGATAATTATTTTCACCATTCTGCCTGCATGGGGACTTTCGAACGCAGCAGCAACATTAGTCGGACAAAATTTAGGGGCAAAAAAACCAGAACGTGCTGCAAAATCAGTTTGGATGACCTGTGCTTTGAATGTAGGATTCTTATTAACGGTATCTATTCTTTTCTTTGTCTTTGCGGAGGAGCTCATTGGTTTTCTAGATTCAAGCCCATCCATAGTTTCTGAAGGATCGAAAGGACTTAAAATATTTAGTTTAGGCTATGTAGCTTATGCATTTGGAATGGTTATCTCTTCTGCATTTAACGGTGCAGGAGATACTTTTACACCAACAATAATGAACTTAGTCTGTTTTTGGGCATTGCAAATTCCACTTGCTTACTTTTTGGTTTATAATCTGAATTTTGAAACTTCTGGTGTTTATATTGCCATAGTAATTGCAGAAGTTTGCATGGGATTATTAGCCATTATTTTATTTAGAAGAGGTACTTGGAAAAACACGATAGTATGAGCAAAATAAATACAATTATTTTTGACCTTGGTGGTGTATTAATCAATTGGGATCCAAAAAATTTGTATCGAAAGATATTCGATTCAGAAGAAAAAATAGATTGGTTTTTAGATAACATATGCACGATGGATTGGAATGAGCAACAAGATGCTGGTCGCCCAATAGCTGAGGCAAATGAAATATTGATTTCAAAGTATCCGGAACATACAGCTGAAATCAAAGCTTACTATGACAGATGGACAGAAATGCTTGGAGGTGCAAATAAAGGAACAGTTGAAATTCTAAAGGCCTTTGATCAAAATCCCGATTATGAAATATATGCTTTGACCAATTGGTCTGCAGAGACCTTTCCATTTGCACTCGAACGATTCGAATTTTTACAATGGTTTAAAGGAGTTTTGGTTTCTGGCGATGAGGGAATAAAAAAACCTTCAAAGGAAATTTATGAGCTAATAATTAGTCGATACAACTTAGACCCTACTAAATCAATTTTCATTGATGATTCACTAAGAAATATTAAGGCATCTATTGAAGCCGGGATCCCATCCATTCATTTTACTACTCCTGAAAAATTAGTATTAGACTTAAAGGACCTGGGAATTGTTTTTTAAGCTAAGCTTCTGTTCATTTGTTCGTATGTTTCCTTAAATGTTTCGGAAGCTATCCTCACACTTAGCTATGCTGAAAGCTTCAGAAACACAGCTAGGTTTTTGAGTTGATTGTTCTATTGTTCGAATGTTTGCTTGCTCGCTAATTCGTTTGCTCCTTCGTGTGCTTAAATAAGGATTGTTCGTTTCTAGCGATAAGGTTCAAAAAGCAAGCTTGTACTCGAAAGCCATTTGTCATGATTTTTTTGAAAAATCACGCCAAATGAATTCAGACCAAATCTTTGACCCCGTGTTTACATACTTGGCTATAATAATTTCACGACTCTGGCGTTTTCAGCCTTCCTTTTGAATAGAATGTTCCCTTCTACACTTCGTCGCTCAGGGCAGCCTACTCTTCGTTTGTTCGAATGTTTGGTTGCTCGCTTATTCGAATGTTCTTTCGTTCTACACTTCAACTCTTTTGGCTTTTTCCCAAACAACGGATTGGCTTCCTTTTATGAATCTGAAGAATCCCATGATTACTGCATAATTCATAACGCAAAAATAATAAGGGATGAAGAAAGGTTTAAACTTCAATTTTCTCTTTTCTAAAACATATCCAATAAATGCGAGGAAGTAGAAGGCTAATTGCAATCCTAAAACAAGTTTAAAAAAAGTGCTACCAAAGATGGCCAAAATGATATTGACTATAAACAAGATAATCATTGACAAGGGAGTCAATGTCCATCTAAGCACACGATGTGATATGTATTGAAAACTCAGCGTTTTGAATTTGAAGATATTTAATAGTGGAAGTAAACGTGAAATAGCTTGATGGCCACCTGCAGCAATTCTTATTTTTCTTTTCAATTCCTCCCCTACCGAAGCAGATGCCGTTTCAACCGCATAGGCACCCGATTCATACTTGATCTTATAGCCTTGCATGGCAATTTTTAAAGTCATATAAAAATCCTCTATCACCGTATCTTTTGGGACAGCTTGGTATAAGCTGGTTCGGAGTGAAAACAATTCTCCAGCTGCTCCTACAACGGAATTCAACTCTGAATCCCATTTTTTAAGGCTTGACTCATATTTCCAATAAAAACCTTCTCCAGCAGAATTGGCAGAATCCTCTTTCAGCATAGAGACCCTCTTTTCTCCAGCAACACCTCCAACTTTAGGATCTTGATAATGAGCTACAATTCGTTTAATTGCCTCTTTATTGACGTCTGTGTTGGCATCTGTGTATATAGTAATGGGATTAGAAATAAACTCCATTATACGTTCAACAGCAGCAATTTTCCCTTTTCGAGCAGGACTGTGGTAGAGTTTCCAATCAACATCCTCAGGAAATGGATAATTTTCAATAAAATTAGGAGTATTATCGCTCGAACCATCCGTAACAAAAACTAATTCAAGCTTATTTTTCGGATAATCGAATGCTAAACAATTTTTAATTTTGTCTTCGATCCAATTTTCTTCATTATATGCAGCGACTACAAAGGAAACTTTGGGAAGATCTTTATCTATAGGGATCTCTAATTGTACATTCTTTGTCCCAGAAAACAATCTTTTTACCAACACAGCGGCATAAAGTAAGATCCCATATCCTATGTAGGTATAGAAAACTATAAAAGCAGCAATCCAAAATAAAATTTTGAAGGTGACTAATCCCATTTTTTAAGTCTTAAAGTTGTATTTAAAAAGTAAAATACCAGGTTTTATTGAGTTTTTGGAGATAAATCGATTCATCAAACCGCGAACACTAGCTTATATACGTTTGATTTAAAGATAAAGCTATCACTTTAGTGGAAATATTTTAGGACTTTATCCTATAAGTAAGTTTCATAATCCATTGTGTAAAATATTATTTTTTATATTGTGGTTGATTACATTTTTAACTCATATCTTTTTGATTTAAAGAGCGTTAAAAACAGTACCAAATCCATCCCTACACCCCGATTATCCCCGATAGCTTGTAAAAACTATTCCTGTAAACACGAAACAAACGAAAAACTGAGATTACACTTTGTTTATCTATGTCACAACAGTGGCAGAAAATGAACGAAACTGTTATGGAAGTTTTTTAAAATGTGATTTAAGGATTATTAAATGTCAGAAAAGCACAACATATTAATTATCGACGACCACGATAGTATCCGAATGATTTTGGGTAACATTTTGGTAAAAGATTATGATGTAGTCACTAAAAAAGACGGCATTGATGCGTTTGCCTGGTTACAACAGGGTTTTATCCCAGATTTAATAATACTTGACATGATCATGCCTAGATTGCATGGAATTTCTTTTTTACATAATTTAAGAAGTTCTGGGCTATTTGCACATATACCAGTGCTAGTTTTATCTGGGAATGAAAGTGAGGAATTTATGTTAAAATCTAAAGACCTTGGAATTACTGGTTATATCACTAAACCATTTAATCCTGAGATTCTAAGAAAAACGATTGCCAAATCACTAAGTAATGTTGAAAAAGTTTAAAGTAATCGAATACTAAATAAGTTATGGATATTTTATCACCTCCATTACTCAAAGTAGGGAGAATTAATACTAAGGAAATTTTGGTTGTCGGCTTCGACGATCCGACCTTCCGCATATTAAACAAACATAAGAACGGTTCACGTTCTTACACTTTGAAGCGGATCAATACGTCTTTTCATGCATATTCTACTCTAAAAGACAAAATAGAAAGTTGTTTGCCAACTGACTACCCGAAAGCAATTATTTGCGATAGCAAATTTTTAGCTTTAGATGAATACCGACTAGTTAGAAAGATCCAGAGTGATCCGATAATGAAAAACATACCTTTCATTACCATTTCTGCTTTAAATGAAAAGCTAGATCCTAAAAAAGCATTCAAATATAGCATCGATGATCATTATTTGATCAGCGATATGAAATGGAACAATCTTAAGAAAAGAATAGAATTTCTAAATAAATTCAAACCTGAAATAGCAACAATAGCTGGTCAGGCAGAAAAAAATTTCCAACCATACAAGACACCTCCTAAAAAGAGGTTATTTGATATTTTATTCGCTTCATGCGTTTTACTAGTAATTAGTCCTTTACTTATTCTTGTTGCATTAGCAGTAAAATTAGGCTCTAAAGGCCCAATCTTCTATACTTCTCAAAGAGCAGGATCAGGCTACAATACCTTTGGATTTATCAAATTCAGATCCATGTGTACGGATGCCGATGCAAAATTGGTTGAACTTGCACACTTAAATCAATATAGTGGTGCTTCAACTGGAAAATCAGTCACATTTGTCAAAATACAAGACGATCCTAGAGTAACTAAGGTTGGTAAATTGATAAGAAAAACCAGTATTGACGAGCTTCCTCAATTGTTTAATGTATTAAAAGGAGACATGTCAATAGTTGGAAACAGACCTTTGCCTTTATATGAAGCTGAACAGTTAACAAACGATAACTGGATCACAAGGTTCAATGCTCCAGCTGGTCTTACAGGCTTATGGCAAATTTCAAAAAGAGGCAAAAAAGAAATGTCTTCTGAAGAAAGAATCCAATTAGATATTGACTATGCTAAAAGGTATTCCGTTAGAATGGATTTAAAAATCTTGCTTAAAACGCTACCTGCAATGATTCAAGACGAGCAGGTTTAATGTAAACCTGCATTACAATAGATTTATCTATTTCGAGTCAAAATGCAAAAGGCGACTTAAATTGGTTCTATTCTTGTTTTACTTTCATTAATAATATGAGCTATATTTGATTCAGTTCATAGCAATGAAGCAAAGCAGATGCCTTTAGATACTCCACTTATTTCTATTATCACGGTCAATTACAACCAAGCGGATGTAACTTGTGAGCTTTTGAGATCCATAAAATCCAATTCGTACCATAATATTGAAGTATTTCTTGTAGATAATGCTTCTAAAGAAAATCCAGAAAGTAAAGTCAAAGCATCCTACCCAGGCGTCAATTTGATATTGAGCGAGCAAAATTTAGGTTTTGCTGGTGGCAATAATTTGGCAATCCCTCATTGTAATGGGGAATACATATTTTTCGTCAATAATGATGCAGAATTAACTGATGGCTGTATTGAAAAACTGCTAGAAGCATTTGAAAACAATGAGAACCTTGGGATAATTAGCCCTAAAATTTGCTATTTCCCAACGGAACAAAATCAAGAAAAAGACATCCTTCAATTTGTTGGAGCTACTGAAATTAGTAGCATGACAGCTAGAAATAAGACCTTAGGAGAGTTGGAACAAGACAATGGACAATTTCAAGAACTAGCACCGAGCCCTTACATTCACGGAGCAGCAATGATGACCTCTAGAGCTGTTATTGAAAAAGTAGGACCCATGTCAGAAATTTTCTTCCTTTATTATGAAGAATTAGATTGGAGTGAACGAATAAAAAAAGCAGGCTATGATATCTACGTAGAGCCAAGGGCTAAAATTTATCATAAAGAATCTTTGAGTGTAGGTACCGATAGCCCGTTAAAAACGTACTATATTAATAGGAATAGAATTTTATTCATGAGAAGACATAAGAAAAGCTGGCAGATGCTGCTTTTTATGTTGTTTTTGATCTTTGCAACAATCCCAAAGAATACCATAAAATATATACTTGCAAGGAGATGGGACAATTTAAAAGCTTTTTATAAAGCCATGGCTTGGAATCTCAATAATAAAATAGACGATTTGGACGAAGCTCCATCAAAGAGACTAAGTTCAGTTATTCAATAATTTTTATAATGATCGCATTTTTAAATATCTTTTTGATCGTACTAAGTGGAATCGTGATATTCTTCTTAATCCTCCCTTTTTTGACGGTTGTTTTTTCGTTTCTAGGATCTGAAAAATTAGCCACTGACAAGATCAAAAAGGAGTTTGATTTTGGCTGTATTATCACAGCATATAAAAATGCAAACATCACAAAGCCTCTTATAGAGTCTCTCCTAAAGCAACCTTATAAGAATTTTGAGATCTACTTAATGGCCGATGAATGTGATATCTCGGACTGGGATATTGAAGATGAAAGATTAATGGTTTTTAGGCCAGATCCTCCGATGCGATTAAAAGCAAAATCTATTATTTATGCTGTAGAACATTATAAAAGAGACCATGATTATACCATCATTCTCGATGCGGATAATTTGGCGCATCCAAATTTTCTGAAAGAAATCAACAAGTATTGCAACAATGGATTAAAAACCATACAAGGCCAACGTACGGCAAAAAACCTGGATACGGTCTATGCTTGTGCAGATTCAACTGGTGAATTTTACAAGAACTATATAGAAAGATATGCGCCATATTTAATCGGCTCCTCTGCAGTAATATCAGGCTCCGGTATGGCTGTAGAAACAAACTTATACAAAGAATACCTTTACGGAAAAGAAATTCAAGAAGGGCAACATAAATGGAAGAAAATGCTGCAGGAAGATAAGATCCTTCAAAATTTTCTCATGAATAAAAATGAAAAAATAAGCTATGCATGGAATGCTATTATCTATGATGAAAAAGTAGTTTCAGGTGAACAAGTTGAAACACAAAGAAGTAGATGGCTGTTTTCATACTTTCAAAATTTACCCAATTCAACAGGTTTCATTTTGAAAGGACTAAAGAACTTTAGTTTTAATCAATTGTTTTTTGGATTTATGACTGCCTCTCCACCGCTTTTCATTTTAGTGTTTATTGCAATGATCTTGGCGGTAGTTTCATTTTTAGTGAATCCTCTTATCAGCTTAAATCTGATTATTGCACTAGCAATCTTTTCCTTAAATATTCTATTAACCTTATACCTTTCAAAGGTTCCCTCACAAATCTGGAAAGCACTTTGGGGGATGCCACTATTTGTGTTAAATCAAATAAAGGGTCTACTAAAAATGGGCAATCCTGATAAGAATTTTAAACATTCTGAACATACTAGGACTGTCTCTATTGATGAGCTGGTCAAGCAGGATGATCAGCTGCCTAATAAGTAGAAAAGTTGTTAGTTGTTAGTCTCAAATTTTATAACGGACTCTTTTGCAGGACTCCTTCGGTGTGCTTTCATTTCTGAATTTTGTTTCCAATGATGTAATAAATTTACAATCTAATTACCGAGCTATTGGGATCCTTGTTTATATTTAAGGTATGAGAATTATACACTTAATCATATTTAGCTTTTTAGGCAGTTTTCTTATCGCACAAGATCAATCAGAACGGCACTCGGTTAGAGTGGACGTGGTTTACTTAGCTTCAGATTATTTAGAAGGTCGAGAGACTGGAACTACAGGAGAAACATTAGCGGCAGATTATATCACAACAAGATTCCAAGAAATTGGATTGGAGGAAGCAGGAGTAGAAGGCTGGTATCAGCCGTTTCCATTTAAACAATTGAGCAATCCACATTTGATTAATTCCAAACCTTTAAAAGAAGGAATAGGAAAAAATATATTGGGCTTTTTGGATAATAAGTCAGCCCATACGATTGTGATTGGTGCACACTACGATCATTTGGGTATGGGAGACAACGGATCAAGACATACTGGCGAAGCTGCCATCCACAATGGTGCAGATGATAACGCGAGTGGAGTTGCTAGCATGTTATTATTAGCCGAAAGGCTTAAAAGCTCTTCTTTAAAGAAATTCAATTACCTCTTTATGGCATTCTCTGGAGAGGAAATGGGTCTATATGGATCAAAATATTTTGTAAACAACCCTACGATTCCATTGGAATCTATAAATGCTTTGTTGAATATGGATATGGTGGGAAGGTTAAATGAAGAGAAAGTACTTTCGGTCAATGGGGTAGGTTCTTCTCCAGCTTTGAAAGAAATTGTAAAGTCGATTGATGTACATGGCATACAAACGGTAACAACAGAATCAGGAATAGGACCATCAGATCATGCCTCTTTTTATCTTAGAGATGTTCCTGTTTTACATTTTTTTACTGGCCAACATTTGGATTACCACAAACCGGCTGATGATGCACATTTGGTTAATATGGAAGGTGTCATTCAGGTTTCAGATTTTATAATGGCAGTAATAGAAGGATTGGACAAAAGAGAGAAAATCAAGTTTACATTGGCCAAAGAAGAGCCAAAAAAAGAAGTAGCGGCTTTTAAAGTAACCTTAGGCGTGATGCCTGACTATGTATATGCAGGTAAAGGCATGCGAATAGATGCGGTACTAGACAATAGACCAGCCAAATTAGGCGGTCTAGAAAATGGAGATGTGATTGTAAAACTGGGCGAAACAGATGTAAAGGACATTTATGCATATATGGAAGCCCTAGGCAAGTTCAATAAGGGGGAAACAGCGACTGTTGTTGTATTGAGAAAAGGTAAGAAAGTAAAGAAAAAGGTGACATTCTAGCTGGAATTTGTAAAATATTAATATTACCTTTGCGCTTCTATTTAGTTAAAACCCTTTAACTTGTTGATCAAGTTAAAAAGGTATGGATTAACCACTTAAATTTTAACCTTATGCCTGCGAAAATTCGCCTTCAAAGACACGGTCGTAAACAAAGACCATTTTACCACATCGTAATTGCTGATGCCAGAGCTCCTAGAGATGGCAAATTTATTGAAAAAATAGGTGTTTATAACCCTATGACTTCTCCAGCTACCATTGAATTGAACAGAGAAAAAGCGTTCGAATGGTTGATGGTTGGTGCACAACCTACAAATACAGCCAGAGCCATTTTAAGGTTTAAGGGTGTATACTATAAGAAACACCTTCAAAGAGGGGTATCTAAAGGTTCTCTTTCACAAGAAGAAGCTGATAGCAAATATCAAAACTGGATCGCAGAGAAAGATGCAAAAATTGCAGCTAGATTTGCTGAATCACTACAGAAAAAAGCTGATAGACTTGTAGAGCTTTCAGGCAAGCCTAAAGCTAGAAAGCAAATTGTTGTTGAAGAAGTCAAGAAATCAGCTGCTTCAGATGGAGGAAACAAAGAGGAAAAGAAATCTTTTGCTGACTCTGTTGAGCAAACTACGGTAGAATCTGTTTCTGCTGAAACAGGAAACACACCAGTTGCACCTCCAGCAGCACCAGTTGCTGAAGAGAAGCCTGCTGTTGTTGAAAAGCCTGCTGCAGAAGAGAAACCTGCTGAAACTCCAACTCCAGTTACAGAAGAAAAAGCAGTTGAAGAGAAGCCTGCTGAAGTTGTTGAAGTAGCTCCAGTTGCTACTGATGCGCCAAAAACAGAAGATGATTACAAAAAAATAGAAGGTATCGGACCAAAAATTGCTGAGTTATTGCATACTGCTGGTTTGGCTTCCTTTTCAGATCTTGCTTCTGCAGATGTTGATAAATTAAAAGGAATACTTGCTGAGGCAGGTTCAAGATATACGATGCACGATCCAGGCACATGGCCACAACAAGCTGGTTTAGCTGCTGCTGGAAAATGGGATGAGTTAAAAGTACTTCAAGATGAATTAGATGGTGGTAAACCAGCTGATAAAAGTGCTCCAGACTCTGAAGAAAAATAAGACAATACGAATTCTATATTTTTATCGTTATATTTGAAGAAATTCAAGTCTAAAACCTAGTAAGCCTTAATTTGCTTACTAGGTTTTCAAATAATTAAAGAGATATGTTACCAATAAACGAAGCCTACAAAACAGAAGCTACTAGTATTCTAAATGATCTAAAAGCCTCAGAAGAATTTCAAAAATATTTGGATTCTGAAGAAGAAGAGGATTATTTGGCAATGAGAGAAGCATTTGAACCAAGAATGATTCAATTGCATAATAAAGTTTCTGACGAAAATCCACTTCAAATAATTGATTTGGAGAAGACTTTTTTAAATGAAGATTATGAAGGTCTAATACTTCCTAAAATTCTAGGCTACTCAGTATTAAGAGGTGAAATTGATGACAACTTTAAATATAGAAAACCTCAAAATCACTTTAAAGATATCTTGTTAGCTATCTCTAACTCTGCAAATTTTGAGTGGTTAAAAAAGAGAATTGGCCAATCTATTCAAACGGGTTTTTCTTTAAGTTCAGATATTTGGATCACCAACTTACTTGCTTTGGTGAACAATAAAAAAGTAAAGTATTTTTTACAAAGTCAAAAGATTCCTGCCTATAGAATTTTGGATGAAAGAAGAAGAGCAAGAGGTAGATTCGCGAGACAGTTTAGAACAGAATACTTTTATACTGCAAACTTCCCAAAGGAAAAGACTGAGCTAAGTACAGGTTATTTTCAACTTAAAACCTTCCTTGAGACAAGATTCAGATTTGAAAAAGAATTTGATTCTTTTAGAGCGCAACTTTTAGAATTTATAAAAAACAAAACTTTTTTTGGTACCAAGGAGCATACGAATATACTTGGTCTTGCTGCTGGTTTCATGGATTGGAATGAAGCAGATTCTAAGTCTATAGATTCCATTTATACAGATCTAAGAAATGAGTTTCCTGGATTTGTTGACATGCATCTTGATTTCATTTTAGAGACACACGCGGATGTGATCGATATGGATCATAAGGCAGAAAACAGGATAAGTGCCCATATTGATAAATCCATTAAAGATGAACTAACAGGTTATTACAAACTAATGGATGAAGTACATGGCAAAGGTTATGTCCATCAAGATGCTTATGAAGCGATCAGACAATTTTACAACAACCATGAAGGATTGTCTAAGATTAATACTTGTGTAAGAAAAACTATCCTAAATTTCTTCAACCGTACCATTAAGAATCTAAGCGAAGAGGAGTACCCTATTTATATGGAATTGGTAGGAGACATTCCTTCAAAAGTTGAAAATGCAGAGGACGTTACGGAAGAATTACAAGCAGGAGCTTTTGCTTTTCCTATCTATATGGATATCTTCTCCAACCAACAATTTAATCAATACCTTAAGGATCTAAGTCTTACTTACATTAAGAAGATTTTGAAAAAGCATGTTGACAAGAGAGGGAAAGATTATCAAGACATTAAAAAGTTTGTTGCTTCTACTTTCATAGAAATGGGCTTTTTAAATAAGAAACAGGTTGTTGAATTATTTAAGACAAAAAGAAAGAAAAAACCTACGGCTACAAAAGCTGGGTAAAAGAAAGCTTAAATAAGAATTAAGGCAAAGTTTAAAATAAAGCCAAAAAGGTAATCTGAAAAGCAATTTTAGATTACCTTTTTTCTTTGCCAATCACCTATTTTCATTAGAGGTGTTCCTGCGCCCCTCTATTTTTATTTATTAGTTAGTCTAAAATTCTTGTAGGTCTAAGGAATTTTCACTTTTTTAGAGCTTATGATAAAAGACTTTTTCGATGGAATTTCGTCCTACTTCGGGAAAATGGCTAATTTTTCAAGACTGGGTCTTTGGAAATATGCTTTTGTACCAAGCATAATGGGGCTGCTTTTTTTTGGGGGAGTGGTATTTTCGGCCATTAACTTTGGTGATGATTTGGGCTCTCTGATGACATCATGGTACAAATGGAGCTGGGGAGCAAGTTTTGTAGCAGCCATTGCAAATTGGATCGGTGGACTATTGATGGTAGTTGTGGGACTCTTAATATCTAAATATGTCGTCATGATATTGGCTGCTCCATTTATGGGACCAATGTCCGCGAAAATCGAGTCTCATACCCATCCCGAATTAGCTTCTTTTCAAACGACAAATTCTGGAGCTACCGGTTTTGTTAGAGGTTTAAGAATTACCTTTCGTAATCTCTTTAGGGAAATATTCTTTACAATCTTTTTGCTGATACTTGGATTTGTCCTACCCTTTCTAAGTCCTTTTACAACCATAGGGATCTTTCTGATCCAATCATATTATGCAGGGTATGGAAACATGGACGTCACTTTGGAAAGGTTTTATGGTGTAAAGCAATCCAGTAAATTTGTTAGAAGACACAGTGGCTTAGCTTTAGGCAATGGAATCGTATTTATGCTGTTATTGATGATAGGAATAGGCTTTTTAATTGCCCCTCCTCTAGCTACAAATGCCGTTACTGAGGATGTCTTAAGCAGAATTGAATAATTATTATTTTCAATTGCTAAAAAATCTTTCCCTAAGTACAACCAATCCTATCTATTTTGTCTCTTTATAATACAACTAAGGCAAATTTGCCTAATTATTAGTAAATTATCATAATTACAAACCTTTTGATGCCATTTACAATCAGTATGACAGAATCTGACTTGATAGATGCTTGTTTAGCCAATGACCGGCTCTCGCAGAAAAAATTATACGAAAAGTATAAAAACGCGATGTATTCTGTTTGTTATAGAATAACAAACGATTACGATATGGCCAACGATGTATTGCAAGATGCTTTCATCCAAATATTCAAAAGCTTAGCAAGTTTTAGACGGGAATCTACACTGGGAGCCTGGATAAAAACCATCGTCGTCAGAACAGCAATTAAAAAGATTAAGAAAACAAAGCAATTTGTTGAACTTGATGAAAGGATAAGCTCTGGCCCTGATTTTGTTGATTGGGGACATTATTTAGATGCAGAATATCTAGAGAAAGCCATTCTTTCTCTGCCTGGAGGTTATAGAGCTGTTTTTGTACTTATTGAGGTAGAAGGCTATAGTCACAGAGAAGTCGGGAAGATGCTAGGCATTTCTGAAGGAACTTCTAAATCACAACTTTTTCACGCAAAAAAGAAACTTCGAGCAAAGCTTGAAAAAATGATGTAGTAATTTATGAAAGAATTTAATAGAGATACACTACTAACTGCCCTTGAAAAACTCAAGGTACACATTCCCTCTGAGGAGGTTTGGGACAATATTGATAAAGGTTTAGATTCAGAATATATTTTGGAAGATCACTTACAAAATATGCCGAAACATCATGCGCCTGATTTCATTTGGGATGCTATTGAAACAAACTTAGAGGAAAAATCTAATCCAAAAACGAAGCTGGTTTTCTTGCGACCACTAATAGCCGCGGCAAGTATAGCATTGTTTGGCTTCATATTCTTTTTCAATAATGGCAATGTAATAGCTCATGATGAAGTAATGATAAGTTATGCCATTGAGGACTACCCTATCATAAAGTTTCAAAGAGACGATCACAACAACTTTGCCGCAGATGAAGCATTGAAACAAATGATTGAAGGCCAATACAATAGTAAACCTGCTTACGAAGATCAAGAGATTCTTGATGAACTTAAAGAACTAAAAATAGCCTCTGATAAACTTAAAAAGGTCATAGGCAAATTTGATACCGATAGAGGCCTTATAGACAAGCTGAATAATATTGAACTAGAACGAAAAGAATTAATGGACAAAGTATTTTCAAGCACAAAATCTCAAGGTTAATTATTATATGTTGAAGACTAATTTATTCCGTACCATATCTTTTATTTCATTTGTTATGTATTTTGGTGGTATTAACTTGCTCCAAGCTCAAGACATTGCTTTGCAAGTCATGACAAAAACAATTGAGAAAGAAATCCCTTTTGAAGAAGGTCAATACCTGAAAATTGAAGGAGAGAAATCCGAGGTGGATATTATCAGTTGGGACAAAGATTACATTGATGTTAAAGTCCAAATGATCTCTAAGCATCCTGAACTAGCTGTAGCAAAAGAAGATATACAACATCTTTATTTTGAGACAGTCATTCATAAAAAAGAAATATTACTTAGAGACACCATTGCTGATACTGGCTCAGAAATAAGGTCAGGACTTAAAGCAATCTATTCTATTTCAGTACCAAAAAATTGCAAAATTGAATTATCAAACTATTTTGGTCAAGCGAACATCACAGACTTAAGTCATGGACTAGAAGTGAATAGTGAATTTTGCAATGTGCAACTCGAAAATATTGCAGGTCACATAAAGGTAGATACATATTATGGAGACCTAATTGGAGTTATGATAAATGGAGACATGAATCTTTCTGCCAAAAGATCTAATGTTACCTTAAGCGAAATTTCAGGTAAGTTCGATATAAAGGCTTATAAAGGCATTGTTAAGATATTCGCGAACCAAGCTTTTTTAGATTTGAATATTGATGCTGAAAAGACAGATGTATTCTTTTATGACTCTTCTCTTTCTGCTTACAATTTTAATTTAAAATCAAGAAACGGAGGTGCTATTGATCTGCCAGATAATCTCTTAGTAGATTATAACAATACACCAAATATTAAAAATGCTATCATTAAACCTGATACTGAATTATCAGGAATCCGGGTTGCAATAAATGTTTCTTATGGCGATATTAAAATTGCGAGTAACTAATGCCATTTCTATTTTAGAAATGGTATAAATAGATTTATTAAAAATAGACTTTTTCATATTAGTAAAACGGCGCAAGAAATTGTGTCGTTTTTTTTATGGGGATTGTCAGATAAAACTGAAATCATTGAAAATCAACTTTTCATACTTGTGCAACCAAAATTCTTTACCTCGTTTCTAGCGGAAAAGGTCGAAAAACTACGTAATCTTCGAAAGCCATTTGTCATGATTTTTAAAAAAAATCTCGCCAAATGAATTCAGCTCAATTCTTGTACCCAGTGTTTACACACTGGGCTATAATAATATCACGCCTCTGGCGTTTGTGGGCTTACTTCTGAATACTCCTTTATAGGCTGCCGATGGGAACGACGGGTAGTTTCGTGTACGATTGCAAATCGTAACGAACAGGGTAAGATTTCTATATTTATTAGTTCTGAGGCTGTTCTGAAAATTTATATCCTACCCCACGTACCGATTTAAAATAAATGGGTGTTTTAGGATCTTCTTCAAAATATTTTCTAAATGAAAGTATAAAGTTATCAATTGTTCTTGTTGATGGATAGACATCATAGCCCCAAACAGATTGAAGAATTTGTTGCCTAGAAACGACTTCATCTTTTCGATCAATCAGTAATTTTAGCAGCATGGCTTCTTTCTTAGTTAAGGTGAAATTGCCTTGATTCCCTTTTGCATTGTAGGTAAGAAAGTTAATACTATTTGTCCCGAAGTTATAAATCTCTGGAGAGGTAGAAGGTGTTTTGCTCGATCTTCTAATTAATTTTTGTACTCTCAACAAGAGCTCTTCTAGATTAAAAGGCTTTGTAAGATAATCGTCCGCACCTTTTTTTAATCCTGTTATTCTATCTGCAGCAGAATCCTTAGCTGTTAGCATCAAAATAGGCGTCTCCATATCAGTTAATCTGATTTGCTCACAGATTTGGAAGCCATCTACTTCTGGTAACATAACATCTAGAATTAGAAGATCAAAATGTTCTCCTTTCCATGTTTTGATGACCTCTTTACCATTAGAAATTGTAACAACTTCATAATCTTCCATTTCAAGATTTAGTTTTACTACATCTCGAAT
The DNA here is from genome assembly GCA_938018185.1 of uncultured Saprospiraceae bacterium. Classification (GTDB taxonomy): domain Bacteria; phylum Bacteroidota; class Bacteroidia; order Chitinophagales; family Saprospiraceae; genus JALZVN01. The sequence continues at coordinate 1,641 of CALIIW010000083.1, read as the reverse complement.
GCTTTCTTCATCTTCAACCAATAGAATTCTCATAAGATAAATTTAGCTATAATTTAATGCTTTTTCTTTTACCTTTTGTGTGAAGTGACTTAAAAACAAAATGTTAATTTATTTGCATGCCATTGGCTTCCAATACTTCAGCTTTTTTTCGACTCATAGCTATGGCTATGAATCTCAAAAAAGCTTGCCCTGAGCTTGTCGAAGGGAGCTTCGTGTTGAAAACCAAGCACATACAACTAATTTTAACAATTGTTTTTAAATCACTTCTATGGGTAAAGTCACAATAAAAACAGATCCTTTGGGTTGATTGTTTTCAACTCTAATCTTACCTTCATTTCTCTCGACAATTTTTTTTACAATATAGAGGCCTAAGCCAGTACCTTTTGTTTTTCTTGTATCTTCATCCCCTACTCTATAGAATCTATCAAATATTTGCTTTCTATCCTTTGCTTTAATTCCTATGCCTTGATCTGAAACACTAAAAATAATCTGATCTGATTCCCTATTTAAGCTAACTTTAATTTTTTGATTATCGAAAGAGTATTTAACAGCATTTTCAATTAAATTAATTGCAATTGAGGTCATGCCTAAAACATCCATGACTACAAAATTTTCCTCAGAATTTAAGTTTAAAAATTGAATCTCCGTTTGGGGGTTTTTGTTTTTTATCTTCTCGATAATCGACTCAATTAAGAGTGGCAGGTCGAAGGATTCTATTCTTGGTTCATAAGCCGTTTCCATTCTAGAAGCCAGTAAAAGATCTGATACGAGCTTATTCAGTCTTTCCGTTTCGACTAAGGCATTGTTATTTAACTTTCCAAATTTTTCAGGGTCAAGTTTTCTTTTCTTAAAAGTTTCCAGAGTCAAAAGAATTGAGGCAATTGGAGATTTAAGTTCATGGGTAATTGATAATAAAAAATTACGACTTTGCTTTGCGGTATGTATCGCCTTATTATATCCTCTGTTAATTAGCCATACTCCAATCACCAAACTTATTACAAAAACAATGGCCTCTCCAAAGATCATCCATTCTTGTCGTTTATATTTTTTTTCAAGATCTAAATAAGCAGAAGAAGAAAGAAACTCCTGAGAAGAATTGACTTCCCCTTTTCCAATCATAATCAATTGCTGTAATTCTACTTTAGCTTTAAAGGCATCTTGATTTTTTTGAAAGAGTAAAATAGACCACCAAGCGAAAGCAAGTAGCATGTAAGCTATTACAGCGTAAGTAAGGATTCTAAGTTTATTCTCGCGAATCATTTAGCAAATTTAAGCTTTCTACCATTTAGAAACCCTAATGATCGTACTTTAATACTATAGGATAACTCTATTTACTTTAAGATGACTCTTTTGATGCATTTTTACTCCTAAATAATGACAATTAAGGATATTTCTTTTTAAATCAAAAAAGCCTTACTGCAATTAATACAGTAAGGCTTTTCAATATCGTTCTAGACTAATCTTTAGTCTATTTTTATTATTTTCTCTACAACCTGACCACTTTCATTTCCTACTTGTAAGTAGTAAGTTCCAACTGCCTGCTTGCTTAAATCCACAGCTTTCTTGATCTGTAAGCCTTCCGCTTTATCTTGAAGGATTAACTGACCTAATACATTATAAACTGCTATATCAAGTTTTGCA
>CALIIW010000082.1 GCA_938018185.1 uncultured Saprospiraceae bacterium | reverse complement strand
AGAAGAGATTTATGCTGCTGCAAAAGCTATGAAGCTAGAAGGAATCATGGCAAAACAAAAACAAGGAAAGTACTTTACTGGATCACGATCTGATGTGTGGAAGAAAATAAAGTTCAGAGATACCATGGAATTGCATATCATCGGCTATACAGAAGGAAAAGGAGATCGGCAGAAAATTTTTGGAGCCTTACATTTAGCTGATAAGCAAAAAGACAAATGGAAATACTATGGCAAGGTGGGCACTGGATTTGATATGGCCAAAATGAAAGAAATTTGGGATCTACTTCAGAAGGTAGAATCTAGCTTGAAAGTAATTTCTGAAAATATAGAAGAGGAAAATAGAACAAAGTGGATAAAACCTGATTATCTTTGTGAAGTTACTTATGCCTCTTTAAGTTCAAATGAAACCCTCAGAGAACCTGTTTTTATCAGAATGTGGTTGGATTATGCTTGAGCAATCTAACAATCGAGCATTTAAGCATTCACCACGAACTTTTAATAAAATTTAAAATAACAACTAAAATAAAGACATTATGCGGTCAGTTTGGAAAGGTCATATTCGTTTTTCACTTGTTACTATTCCTGTACAAATTTTTAATGCAGTTGAGACAAAAGGAAATATTTCTTTTAAGCAAATACATCAGGAAGATAATGGAGCAGTAGGATATAAAAAATATTGTAAAACTTGTGATGAAACCTTGGGTAAAGATGACATCGTGAAAGGTTATGAATATCAGCCAGATCAATTTGTCATTATATCTTCCGATGAACTTAAAAATATAAAACTAAAAAGTACCAGAGCCATTGACATTGAAGCTTTTGTAGATATCGATGAGGTTTCACCATCAAGATATGAGGCTGTTTACTATATCGGTCCTGAAGGTGATGTTGCGAAAAGCACTTTTTCTCTTCTATGTGAAACTTTGAAAAAAACGGGTAAAGCAGGTATTGGTAGAATCATATTGAGAGACCGTGAAGATGTTGTCTTACTAACCGTCCCTAAGAATAAACCTGGATTGATCATGTACAAACTAAGATATGATTATGAAATAAGAGACATCGAAAAAGTACCAGACATCGCTGACAGCAAAGGTGCTGATGAAGCTCAACTAAAGTTGGCTATGCAGTTGGTAGATAGTTTAAGTATGAACTTTTCAGAAGTTGATTTTACAGATCGCTATAAAGGAGCATTACAAGAATTGGTGGAACAAAAAGTAGCAGGTAAAGAAATCATTAGCATTGATGTGGAAGAAGATGCACCTGTTGTTGACATCATGTCTGCTCTAAAGAAATCTATTGAAGAAACTAAGGAAAAAAAGAAATCTGCTTAATGAAATTCCTAAGCTGGAATATACAACAAGGTGGTGGATCGCGTGTTCTAGGCATCTTAAAATTCATAGCAGAACAGAATCCTGACGTCTTAGTCCTTTCAGAATTTAGAAACAATAAGTCTGGCATTTTAATACGCCAAAAGTTACTTGAAAAAAGCTATTTTTCTCAAGCCGTTTCATTGCCAATTTCAGATACAAATTCAGTATTAATAGCAAGTAAGTTCCCTTCTGATACAAGACTATTTGTAAATGGAGGTTTAGACTTTGCACATGATGTAATCGCTGCAGACTACGATGCTTTTCATTTGTATGGCGTATATCTTCCTCATAAAAAAAAGCATAAACTTTTTAATTTATTGCAAGAAGAAGTTGTGAAGTTCAATCCAGCTATCATTATGGGCGATTTCAATACAGGTAAAAATTTTATTGACCAAAAGAAAGACAGTTTTTGGTATACGGAAGATCTAAAAAAACTTGAATCATTAGGCATGCAAGATGCCTTTCGCCATATTCATGGGCAAGTAGAAGCATATTCTTGGTTTAGTCATCAAGGTAATGGCTATCGATACGATCACATTTATGTCCACGAAGACTTATTGCCTTTGGTTAAATCCTGTGATTATATTCATAAAGCTAGAGAAGAGAAATTGAGTGATCATAGTCCAATGATTTTGGAATTAGGTTGAATTGTTCGAATTTCTGGTAGAAGAATGAGATAGTTTTGAAAATTATCAACGTCATTGACAATATTTAATACATATTAAACAAAATGCATAGTACTAAAATACCCTATTCTTGTTATTTTTAAACCCTTTAAAGTCTTTATCTTTACACTTTAGAATCCTACAATTTTTTCCTGCAAATTTTTATCATATAACTAATAATTATGATCCAGTTCATAAGAACAATAGGAAGTAGTATTTTAATAATTTTATCAATGCATCTAAACCTCGATGCACAAAAAGTACTTACCAATTTTTGTCCTCTTCAAGGAACTGTCATAAATGAAACTGTGGAGGAGGTAAATACTTACAGTAATTTCAATACGTATTTATATAGGACAATTGACGGATCATATAATGATTTTTACAAACGAGACGAAGGAAAAGCGCATAGCAATTTCATCAGAAAAAATAATGATGCTTGCTATGATGGTGATGGCCAAAGCATGGTAAACAGAGGTAACCCTAGGATGATAAGCAACCTTGTGTGCAGTCAAGAAACAAGTATAATAAATGATCTTAATCTATCAGATCTTGTTTTTACATTTTTACAGTTCATAGATCATGACATCACTGCAACCGAGGAAGGCTTGAATGAAATTGCTCCCATCGAAATCCCACAAGGAGATATTTATTTTGACCCATTTGGTACTGGGACTCAAAGCATGAATTTTACCCGAGTAAAAGTGGCCGAAGGTACAGGCACCTCCAATCAAAATCCACGACAACAAATTAATACAATTACATCTTGGATGGATGCTTCCATGGTGTATGGCTCAGATAGAGAAAGAGCAAGTTGGTTGAGATCCTTTAAGGAAGGAAAATTAAAAGTATCACAATCTGAAGAAGGAGACCTTTTACCTTTTAATACCTTTTCAGGCGAATACAATGATGTGATTGATGTTGATGCTCCTATCATGCAAGGAACTAAAAATGAAGATGGCAGTTTTAATAAAGTTTTTGTTGCTGGAGATGTTAGAGCCAATGAACAAATTGGATTGACAAGTTTGCACATATTATTTGTTAGAGAACACAACAGAATTTGTGATGAACGTCTTGCACTTGGTTATAGAAATGATGAGTCAAATTATCAATATGCTAGAAAAGTTGTTGGTGGCTTAATTCAGTCTATTTTTTACAATGAATTGGCTCCAATATTAGGAATAACAACAGGTTCTAATGGATATCGATTTTACAAAAGACCTGACATCTTTAATTCTTTTGCAACAGCTGCCTTTAGGTTGGGACACACCATGCTAAACGAAAATATTTTTGTAATTGACGAAGCCTGTGATGAAACGGAATTGCCACTTGCACAAGCATTTTTTAGACCAGACCTATTGCAGCAAAATGAAACAGGTAAAATATTGAAAGGACTTTCTACTAAGGTTCAGCAAAACATAGATCCACTAATTACAAATGCTGTAAGGAATTTTCTATTTGGACCTCCTGGTGCAGGTGGGTTCGATCTCGCGAGCTTAAATATTCAAAGAGGAAGGGACCATGGCTTGCCAGATTATAATGCTTTAAGGGCCTACTTTGGCGTCGGAAAAGTTCAAAGCTTCAATCAAATAACAACAAATACAGAATTGCAAAACGCTTTAAGTACAGCCTATGGATCAGTTGACAATATTGATCCTTGGATTGGGATGCTGGCGGAAGACAAATCTTCTGGTCAAGCTCTCGGACCTTTATTTAAAGCCATATTATCTGAACAATTCACAAACATAAAAGAGGCTGATCGTTTTTACTACCTAAGGGATCCACTATTAGGTTGGCAAACAAAAAATATCATTAGTAATACAAGATTGGCTGATGTAATCAATAGAAATACAGCTGTGACCAGTCTTCAAAATGTCTTTCGAGCTGAATCTTGTACAAAAGAAATCACTTATTGTGAGGCGGAAGGAAGATCAACAAATTATGAATGGATCAATTCTATAAAGATAAATGGTGAGAAAAATTATTCTGGAAACGATGGAGGTTATGGTGATTATACTGATAAAAATTTTACTTTCTATTTAGGTCAATGTAATTCTATTGAACTTAGACCAGGCTATGCTTATTACTATTATAAGGAGTATTGGAAAATTTGGCTTGATCTAAATGAAAATGGGATTTTTGAAAATACAGAACTTATATATAAACAAAGAAGATACGGTTCAATATATGACAATTGTTGGGTAAATAATTCACTCCCACAAGGAACTTATAGAATGCGTGTAGCAATGAAGTATGGTTCTTACCCTGGCAATGCTTGTGAATCTTTTGCTTATGGTGAAGTCGAAGATTATACTGTAAATGTTGAAAAATCACCTTACTTCAGAATAGACAAAGAAGAAGCACTTAGTTTGGAGCTGAATTTATTTCCAAATCCAGCTGTTGATTTTATAAACTTGGACATTCAAAGTACAAATCAAATTCGAACTTCTTTAAGTATTTCAGATCAGCTTGGCAGAATTATTTTTGAGCAAGAAATAGAATTAACTGAAGGCATGAACGATGTAGAACTCAATACTTCTAAATATCCTTTGGGGATTTATTTTTTAAATTTGAAAAAATCAGATGGCTCCCTATTGACAAAGAACTTTGTTATAAACAGACCATAATTTTATAGCGAGTCATTAAAAATATTTTACTGGATTGAATATTTAAGGTACTACAATTTGAGCATGCCATTCACTTAAATTACAAATCTCGACATGCCCAAATTTTTCATTCAAGATAGGTTTACAATATGCCAAGATGGCCTTAGGTAAATTTTGAAGAACGATAGGATCTAATTCTAGATAAGATTCATCCAATTCCAATAACAAAATGCAATTAACATTCTGAGGTTTGTTAGTTAAAATATGGAATGCATCTAACCAGAAGCTCCAGTCAGACTTATTTCCGATTTGAGTAGAAATCGATAATCTAAATTTGAACAATAACCTATACCACCATTTTCGATTCATATACTTATTAATCACTTCGAGTAATTGGCTACTATTTTCTATTTTTTTAATAAAATGATCTTGTAGAGCAGGATTGGTTCCAAGCAGATCAGAGACATCTGGAGCAACAGGGCTTTTAACTCTTTTTTTGTAATTTTTGACTTCTATTAAATACAGCTTTTTTTCCATGTCAATGGCAATAAAATCCACTCCTTTTAAGCCCAATCCACTAAGTACCTTAAAATAGCGGGAAGTATCAAATCTTCTTAGTCTCCAGGATAGATTAAAATCTATATTTAAATCAGATTCTCTATAATTCATCTCAGAAAAGTAGTGAAAGAGACAATGTATAAGTAATCGCCATTTTCTTGCATTTTGATCGAAATTTTAGTTGATATTTGTAGTGTATTGATTTAATGACCATGATCAAAATAAGCATTTCTTTTTTAATCCTTTTCTTGTCCTTTGGATTTAGTGATAAGCAAGCTGCCATGGAAGCAAATGGAATCCGATATACTGAGAATGCAGCAAATATATTTAAAACAGGAATGATAAAAGGCATGACCATGCCCATGCATTCAAAAGTAGAAAATTTTGACTACGGCCCTACCTTGAATGAAATAAAAGATTTGGGGACAGAATGGGTTCAAATCAATGTTAAGTTCTACCAAGAAAATTATCGATCTAGCCTTATTAAAATTCCATTTGAGAATACGCCATTTTGGTTTAACCTAGAAGCTACGATTGCTAAGGCTAAAGCACTAGACTTAAAAATTTCCCTTCTACCTATTGTCAGACTAGATCGGACCACTGCTACGGAGTGGAGAGGTAGTATACAACCAGATAGTAAATCTATTTGGTACACCTCTTATATTCAAATGATTGAAAAAGTCGCTTTTTTAGCTAGCAAGCATGAAGTTGAAATTCTATCGATAGGCTCTGAATTTACATCCATGCAAGGAGATAGCTTGGAATGGAAAGATGTTATTTCAAGTGTTAAATCCATTTATTGTGGTGCAGTATCTTATTCAGTAAATTGGGATGCCTTAGACAAACTCAGCTTTGTTGATGAACTTGATATTTTGGGGGTCTCTTGTTATTATCCACTTACAAGATACAACAATCCTTCCTTGAGAAATTTGAAAAAAGCTTGGACAAGCTTAAAGAGTACCTTGATAATGGAACAAGAAAATTTGAATATCCCAATCTATTTATCTGAGCTGGGCTATACTTCTCAAGACGGAACAAATACAAATCCATGGAATTATGCTATCAGTGAAGATATAGACCTCGAAGAACAAAAGGATTGTTTCCAAGCTTTTGTCAGTACAATCAATAACGATTCAAATTTTCATGGCGCTTTTATATATGACTGGTTTGATAAAGGAGGCTTGAAAGATCTAGATTATACAGTGAAAGGCAAACCTGCCGAAAAAGTGCTTAGGGATTGGTTCTCTAAGTGAGAATGCCGAGAGTCCCCACATATCATATCCTGTGTGCCTGACCAAAGAAGTCGCTAGATTTTCAACTTTTATTTGCTAAATTTGTTCTCTATTGATTAATCAAAACATTAAATATTTAAATAAAATGAAAAAATTTCTATTTGTACTATGCTGCAGCTTAGGATTCATTCTAAGTACACAAGCGCAGATCAAAACTCCAGCACCAAGTCAATTTTGCAAAATTGAGCAAAATGTTGGATTAACTAAGGTTACCATTGAATACTCTAGACCTAATGTAAAGGGTAGAAAATTATTTGTTGAAGTAGAGGAGTTTGGAAAAATGTGGAGAACAGGAGCAAACGCTACTACAAAGATCACTTTTGATGATGATGTAAAATTAGAAGGAAAGGATATTAAGAAAGGAACTTATGGTTTATACACCATTCCTGGAAAAGAGAAATGGACCGTAATGTTAACTACTGACCTTAAGCTTAATGGCTCAGTTGACAAGTATGACACTTCTAAAGAAGTAGCAAGATTTGATGTAATGGTAGAAAGCATGCCTGTCAATATCGAAACATTCACCATAGACATAGG
>CALIIW010000081.1 GCA_938018185.1 uncultured Saprospiraceae bacterium | reverse complement strand
TAGTACAATGGCTGATGCTGTTGGTGGAACTTATTCAGTAACTGTAACTGATGGTGGAGGTTGTGAAGGTATTGCTCAGGTTACAATCGGAAATGATTGTGATTGTGATGCAGATGCATTGATCGATCCAACAGAAGTTACCATCAACTTGGGAGAAACAGTTGATGTTTGTGTGAATGTATCATTAACGGATATTGGAATTTACGACATACTTTATGATGGATCAGATTATACACAACCTCCGGTTGCTTGTAATGTAGATTCTATCATTTACTATACTTACGCTTTACTGCCAAACTTAGGTAGCGATGGCCCTTACGAGGTGGATTGGATCTGTGCGAATAGTGGAGAACATAACTGGATTGTTCAAAATATGGACGAACTTGTTGTTAACATGAATAGTGTTGATCCTACAGGAAATTGGGTGAATAATACTAATACTTTCACGATCTCTGGTGGTCATCCTTCAGGTACTTATTCAAATATTGAAGTGACCTACTTGCCTACTATAGTACATGCGACAATTCAAACCAATGATACAGGAGTTGCTCTTGGATCTGGATATGAAGTGACACCAACTACTACTGGTCAACATATATTTACTGTTGTCGATCCTGACAATTGTTGTGAAGATGTATTGATCATAAATGTAATCGATCCTTGTGCAGGAATGGTATACACAGTTTCAAACGATGAAAGCTTATGTGGAGGTGGTTCTGCTACCTTAACGGCTACAGGCGGTACTTACTTATGGAGCACTGGAGAAACTACTTCTTCAATAAATGTTGCACCAACAGTAACGACCCCATATGGAGTTACAATTACTGATGCAAATGACTGTTCTGTTGAAGAAGAGATAATGGTGAATGTTGCAGCTGAATTAGTTGTAACTGCAACTGCTACTCCTCAAGATTGTTGTGGGGGTGGTACTGCTACGGTAAATGTTCAAGGAGCAGATGCCAATACAACTTATACTTGGTCTGACGCAACTGTCTTTGGTTCGAATCCTACTGGTTTGACTCCTGGATTCTACTCCGTGACAGTAACTTCTGGAGCAGGTTGTTCTGAAGTTGCATCTATAACAGTAACTGATGCTTGTTTCTGTGCGGATATCGTCTTCCAAACAGAGTTGAATGTCAATGTTAATGAACAAGCAATTGTTTGTGCAGCATTCGATATGGCAAATGCAGCTAACTATACTATAACTGTAAACAACCAACCTTACACAGGTGGTTTCGAGGCATGTGGTCCTGGTAGTCAATTGACTTTCAATACTTCAATTGCTGGAACTTACAATGTTTACATTTATGATAATGTTGATTGTTGTGATGATTCATTTGTAATTGAAGTTGCAGATCCATGTGTGGGTATTGAATTCGGTTCAGTAACTGGAAATGATGGAATTTGTGCTGGAGAATCTACAACACTTACCGCTTCTGGAGGACAGACGTACGCTTGGTCTCCTGCCTTTGGATTAGATAATACTAACACTGCAGTAGTAGTTGCAAGTCCTAATACGACAACTAACTATGTAGTTGAAATAACAGATGCTAACGGATGTGTTGATACAGAAGTGTTTACAGTAAATGTAAGCAACGCACTTAATATCTCACTTAATGTTACTGACGCAATCGACTGTTGTACAAATGGTTCTGCTACAGCTAATGTGACAGGAACTGGCTCAGGTACTATCTTAGTAACTTGGAGTAATGGTGATATAGGTACCTCAGTTACTGATCTTGACGCCGGTACTTATATTGTTACTGCTGAGTCAGATTTAGGATGTTCTGTATCAGAAACTTTCACAATATCTGATATGTGTGATTGTGAGGATTTGATGGATATTGAGTCTGTAACTATTCCTTTTGGAGAACCAACAGGAGTATGTTTACCGATTACATATGCTTCTGCACAAACGGTTTATGACATCTTAATGGATGGTGCACCTTATAATGGCATATTCAATAAGTGTGATGTAGATTCAATTGTATTTTATACTTATGCTTTACTTGTAGGTCAAGGTTTAGATGGACCTTATGAATTGGATTCATGGAGTGGACCTAATGGAGGAGTTTACAATGGTACATTTGCTACAATGGATGATTTAGTTGCTCAAATGAATGTTTGGGATCCTGCTGGAAATTGGATTAATAATGCAGCTTCTTATACCATTACAGGTGGTGATGGATCAAATGCATATGGTGATATTTTGATGACACATGTTGCTACAAATATTTCTGCTACAATTCAAACGAATTGGACGCACTTTGGAAATGGTACAATGGTATTTGCACCTGAAACGCCAGGTACATATGTCTTTGAAGTATATGATCCTATTACTTGTTGTTCTGATGCAGTTTCAATTACGGTATTAGGTCAAGGTGGTGTAACGCCTGACAATATCTACTTAGAAACAGCGATGAATACCGCATTAAATGGAATCTGTGTTGACTTAAGTGAACTTGTATCTAGTGCCTTAACATTAGAGGTTTGTAATGAACCATCAAATGGATCACTAGTCATGAACGCTGCTTTAGAGTGTGTTACTTACGTGCCTGAAGCTGATTTTGTAGGTATAGATAACTTCTGTTTAGTTATATGTGATGAGACTGGATTGTGCGATACAACATATGTTACTATTAATGTAACAGATCAAACACATTCTGGAATAGATACTGTAGAATTAACAATTCCTTGGAATGAGCAAACTGGATATTTATGTACTCCTTGGCCTAAATTCTTTGACAATGGTTTTGAATCATTATCAGTTTGTGGAGAGCCTGAGAACATGACATTGCTTTGGGAAGAGTCTGAAGATTGCTTTATGCTTCTTCCTGATCCTGATTTCTGTGGTATGGATGAGTTCTGTGTAATTGTTTGCAATAACATGGGAGTATGTGGAACTGTCGTTTACTTAGTTGATGTAACATGTGGTGGAACAACTAATCCAATGCCTGATACAGTCTATGTAACGCTAGCGCCTAACTTACCTTTACAAAATGCTTGTTCGTCTCTTACAGAATTAAATGGCTTTGAAACCATTTCAATCTGTGGACAACCTAGCAATGGAACATTGACATTTGATGATACAGCACCTTGTGTTGATTATACACCAAACTTAGATTACTGTGGACCAGACGAGTTCTGTGTTGAAATATGTGATATTGATGGCAATTGCGATCTTACTTATTACATGATTTCTATGGATGATTGTCCAGATCCATGTGTACCTACTATTGAAGATGCTATTGTTGAGATCGATGACTGTGATGAGAACGGTCAGTTCTGTATTGCAATGAGTTTAACAGACTTATTAAATTATTCAATTACGAATAATAATACTGCTTATACAAATGGTATTGAAGGATGTAATTTTGAAAACTCCTTCTGGTATACATACTTTACAGTTCCTGGCAATGGAGAAAACGGACCGTACAATCTTGACTTTTGGTCAATCAACGGAACGGAATTTAACGGAACATTCAACAACATAGCAGAGCTAGTAACTCTAATGAACGGATGGGATACTGATGGAACTTGGGTCTTAGATGCGGCTAGTATGACAATCACTGGAGGAAATCCAGCAAATACATACGGTGTTATCGAAGTGACGCAACCATTTAGTGGAGCCTCAGCGGTTTTAGATCCATCTATAAATCCAAACCCTTTAGGTGTAGCGCTTAATTTGGAAGTTGGAATGAATACAGTTGTGTTAACACATAACACAGGCTGCCCTATACTACAATACAATGTTGAAGTAACTTGTCCTGATCCCGAACCATGTCCTCAAACTGACATTAGTTACGATGTTGAAATAGGAGAAACAATCTTAGTTTGTCCTTCAGATCTTGGGATTACAGATGATGTTGTTTCAATGGTTAATACTTGTGCTCAAAGTTCAGGTGTTCTTACAGAAGTTGTAATTGAAAACGGTACTTTCTGTATTTCAATCGAAGGAATGACTGAAGGTACCGAGATTGCATGCATGGAAGTTAATACTGCTACAGGGTGTCAATTATTCATGATGACATTGAATGTTGTTGACCCAGAAGTAGATTGCCCACCATTATTTGCAACTGACCAAATTTCAGAATTCTCAACGGATTGTGATGACATGTTGTCTGTCTGTTTAGATATTGATATGGTAATTGCAATGAACTACAGCATTTACGTGAATGGAGACGATTATACCACTGCTTTACAACCTTGTACTGATGGTGTCTTAATAGATCTTCCTACGGGCTTGAATGAAGTTGTTTTTGAAAATGATGTTACAGGTTGTCTTGATACCTTGTATGCTGATATTGCTTGTTTGAATCCAGATATTATGACGGATACAATATTCGTAAGTGGATCAGATACGATTTGTGTTGATGTGACAGAATTACCTGGTACACCAATTACGATGGAAAACGCATGTGGAAATAACTCAGGTGATTTTGTTGCCTTTACTTTGATCGATCAAAGCTTCTGTGTCATATATGATGGAGTAGATATTGGGCAAGAATCAGCTTGTATTGTTGTTTGCGATGATCTTGGTTTCTGTGATACAACTTTCATTGTTGTCACTGTTGTTCCGAGAGAAGCAGTTCCAACTGCAGATCCTGATACCGAAACTACATTGATCAATACGCCAATTTTGATTAATGTATTACAAAATGATACAATAGAAGGTGGTGCCGATACAATTTATATAGCACAACAACCTATGAATGGAGAAGTTGAAATCATGGATGACATGACTATTGAATATACTCCTGATGAAGATTACTGCAGCTCTGTTGTACCGGATGAATTCATTTATGTGATATGTAACGAAAATGGTTGTGATACAGCCTTAGTTACGGTTTATGTCCTTTGTGATGAATTAAGAATTTACACTGGTTTCTCACCTAACTTTGATGGGGTGAATGATACTTTTGTAATTGAAGGTGCAAGCTTATTCCCAGACAATGAATTATCAATATTTAATCGTTGGGGGAACAGGGTTTACAATACAACCAATTATAAGAATGATTGGGGTGGAACATGGAATGGTAATGATTTACCTGATGGAACATACTTCTACGTTTTCGATGATGGAAATGGAAATATGTATTCAGGATATGTACAGATCCATAGATAATACTTGAAATAGAATTTAGTTCTAACTAGGGTTGTTCAATTAATTTTGAACAACCCTTTTTTTTGTTTTTTGCTTAAACTTTACCGTATTTTTATTTGAACTATCCTGTCAATTAAATTTTAGTGCCACTTACTTAAAAAAATTAAACCTTCATTCTTTTTTCGACTCTTAAAACGATGGAATACTGATTCAAAAAAAACAAATTCTTAAACTTTTCTAAAACATCTGCGTATTTCTTTTTTGCAATGCAAATGCTAATTAAAAATTTACAAACGTGTGAATTCGGTGCTTTTTTAGGCTTTAAAAAAACAAATAGCATTTTTTTTTAATGTTTATTTCGTTTTTTCTTTCTTTTTAACAAAAAAGGCACGATTTTTATAACTTATTGAAATACGATGCGTTAAGTATCGTTGTAAATTCTAATATTTTAAATTAGCAGTAAGTTTCGTTTGAGAGTTTTTATAGCAAAAGATTAGAACTCATAATGACAGAAAAACAATACTCTAAAAAAAGGTTATTCGAAAAAATAACTTTTAAAATTCCAAGAACAACAGACTACTCTGTTAAAGTAGTTAGAGTCATTGCTGACTTTATTTTAAAGAGTAAGTCTTTTGATTCTAATAAACGGATATCCGAAGCATTGAATAGCTGGACAAATGATGTTTCAATAGAAAATGAAACTTTTAATCAAACATTCACAACTAAAAAGAAAAGATCAAATAGTTTAATTTCGAAACTATCAAGAAATAGAATGAACGCTTCCAAACCATTCTATTTAAATCACAACTACAAACTACCTTATTATAGTACTAAAGAAAATGCAAGCTTACTTGCAGACAATGTATTTTTTAATTTTCTAATAATTCAACAACCGGCAACGTAATTTAATTACGTTACCACTAAATCTAAATCTTTAAAAATGGCGATTCGTAAGACAAAGGCAAAAGCAAAGCCTAAAACAGCTGCTAAAGCTAAGAAGACTACTTCTAGAGCTAAAGCAAAAACTACTTCTAGAGCTAAAAAAGCAGCTCCTAAAAAGAAGAAGACTACTGCAAAGAAGACTACTGCTAGAAAGTCTACTGCAAAGAAAAAGACAACTGCAAGAAAGACAACAGCTAAAAAAGCAGCTCCTAAGAAAAGAGCAACTGCAAAGAAGACTACAGCTAGAAAGTCTACTGCAAAGAAAAAGACAACTGCAAGAAAGACAACAGCTAAAAAGGCAGCTCCTAAGAAAAGAGCAACTGCAAAGAAGACTACAGCTAGAAAGTCTACTGCAAAGAAGAAGACAACTGCAAGAAAGACAACAGCTAAAAAAGCAGCTCCTAAGAAAAGAGCAACTGCAAAGAAATCTACTGCTAGAAAGTCTGCTGCAAAGAAGAAGACAACAGCAAGAAAGACAACAGCAAGAAAAGCAGCTCCTAAGAAAAGAGCAACTGCAAAGAAGAAGACAACAGCAAGAAAGACAACAGCAAGAAAAGCTGCTCCTAAGAAAAGAACTGCTGCAAAGAAGACTACAGCAAAGAGAAAGACAACAGCAAGAAAGACAACAGCAAGAAAAGCTGCACCTAAGAAGAGAACTGCTGCTAAAAAGACTACAGCAAAGAGAAAGTCTACAGCAAAGAAGACAACAGCAAGAAAAGCGGCTCCTAAGAAAAGAACTGCAGCTAAAAGAAAAGCAGCTCCTAAGAAAAGAACTGCTAAGAAAACCACTTCTCGTGTAAAAGCAACTGCTAAGAAGCGTGCAACTACAAAGGCTAAAGCTAGTGCAAGAAAGAAAGCTGGTTCTGGTACTAAGAGAAGAATTGTTACTAAAGCTAGAAGTAGAGCCATTTCTAGAACTGTAAAAAAAAAGTAACAACTAAAAAAAGTGGCACTGGTGCAAATTTTCAATTGATTAAAGGAATTAATCCTAAAATCGAAAAAATGCTTAAAAGTGCAGGGTATAAAACTTATGCATCTTTAGGAAAAGCTAAAATAGCTTCCCTTAAGAAAATAGTAAGTAAAGCGGGTCGTTTACCTTACAAAGTTGATCCTTCAACCTGGGCAAAACAAGCTGTAATGGCGAGCAAAGGGGAGTGGTCAAAGTTGGTAAAATGGCAAAAGAGTCGCAAGCTTGTTTTAGCATAAAGCTTTATACTTGCTTAATAAAAAAAGGGTATGCATCTTATATGCATACCTTTTTTTAGTTTAAAACCCTCAAGCTTGTAAATCCAGAACGAAGAATAGCTTGCCTTGAATGAGGTACGGTTCGAAAAGGGAATCAGGAAATGATTTTCAAAACCATATGCACTCTTACCAGAAACAAATGTTGTGTTTCTGAAGCTTTAAGAAGATCCATGCGCGCTGAGAGCTTCCTAAACATCTATTATTAACAACCAACCAACTAACAACTAAGACTTTAAACTTTATTTTCCACTTTAAACTTTATCTGATTAAGCTTTAAGCTTTTTCCCCATCTACTTCCCAAGTTGCTCCAAAAACCACTCCTTTTCCGACCGCATTTCGGCTTGTTCTATTTCTTTTTTCAGAATTATCCGCTCTTTTGTTGCATAGGGTGGAAGCTTGATCATCTTTTTGGTGAACTTAATGATATTCTTGTAGTGCTTTTTGTGATAGCCCAAAACCTTCTTTCTATTTAAAAAAGTTGACATACTCTGCAATAGGGATTCTAAAGAATCAAACTCCTCCAATTCGTAGTACATCTTCAACAAATTTGTCTTTGCTGCAAGCGTAAGCAATAGATCCTCTGGATTAAACTGGATAAGCAAACTCATAGCTTCGGAATATTTCTTTTGAGCCTGCTTCAATTTTGCTAAATTAAAGGTGAAAATTGATTCTTTGTGCTTACTATCAAGCACATCTTTGTATTTAAAAATAAAGGATTCAACCCACTCAAACTCCTTCAATCCTAATCCAAGTGCAACTACGTTTTTATATGTGAATTGCGAAAGCGTATTATAAGCCATTAAATAACCACCATCAATTCCCGCTTTGTACAACTGAAAACTTTCTTTGACATATTTGGCTTCTCCTGAGTTTAATCGCTTAATACAGTAGTTGATCGCCAACAAATAGATAACACGTACTTCTTCCTCCTTGAATTTTTCTTTTGACTCCTCAAGCAAAGCTCGAAATTTGTAAAACATATCCTCAGAATCTTGTCTACTCATTGCTAAATAGCAATAATAATAGATTCCTATCGCAGGTGTCGATTCTATCAACTCCGGTTTAGATTCTATAAAGGATAAGGCATGCTCAAGCGCTGAGTTGTCATACTCTTTTTTATAAACTGCTTGATGACCTAGAATCAAACAAGCTTGTTTCAATTTATTAGCAAAATAATAGACATCCAATGTATCTGTAAGGTCTTGAAGATTATTCTCTTTTGAACGTGCTTGCTCGGATATGTAATCATAATATTGCTGCTCTAGATCCAATTGAGAACGAAAATATTCCGTATTTCTCCAAACTTGTTTGTCTAGCTTCTTTTTACTTTTCTCTATTGTTTTTAAAAATAACTCTTCATGACCTATTTTAAAATAAGCTTGAGCCAGTGAATTTGAAATCTGAAATTCATTTTCTTCGGCATACTCAAAGAACAAAAATCGTTTTACTTGAATCAATACTTTGCTTAACAGCAATCTTAACTTTTGATCTTTAAAGTTTTCTCCAGGGAATAAATGACTAAATACTTCTTCCTTTGATAAGCGAGGACGTGCCTTTTTAATCTCAGTCTTGTAATAATGAACCAAACTGCTTACATCCCTCCGAGGATTGAAGTAGGGCGAGGCAAGAAAACGTTCTAAAGCATTTAATTGTATTCCATCCAAAAGACCCAATATCTTATACAATTGACTCGATCTCATCTGTGTTTTTTCTTTTGAATGGCAACGATTTGTACATTTAATAGCATTATTAAGATATCAAGGGCTTTGTTCAGCTGTTAATTTAGAGTTTATTACTAAATACTGCAAGTGATTTCCATGATTAATTTATTGAATATCAGGTTTTTACAATTTTAATCACTTGTACAATTTAAGTAATTTGTATGTTTTTTTTGCTCATTTCAAGCTTATACTTGTAGTAGATAAAATAACAAGACATGAAAAAGACAATTTATTTACTTTCGATCTTAATGACTTTCATCTTTCAGGCAAATATCTTTGCCCAAAATGATTGCGAAGTTTTTTGTTCAGTTACAAACACTTTTATTAATGTTTGTAATGAGACTGGACTAGTCATAGCCGCTGACAATTGTGCAGATGCTGATTTTAGCACTATGTCTGATCTGGATGGGTTTGCTACCACTACTTGTGCATTTTCACCTGATGGTCCAGGGGGATTGCCAGGTTTTTGTGGACCAGGTACCATTGTACATAATAATATGTGGATTGCTTTTCAACCGGATGTTTCTGGACGCTTGCATTTCAATATAGAAATAATAGATTGCCTATCAACCAATAATGATTGTAATGGAATACAAGCAGCTATCTCAAGAGCTTTATGTACAAATCCAGGTAATGTATTTTCTGGTTTTGAATATGAATCATTGGATTGTGTTAATTGTGTTGATCAGACTTTTGACCTAATCACAGTTGATGCAATTGCCGGTGTTCCACATTATTTAATGATCGACGGGTGTTGTGGTGATGCTTGTGAAATTATTATAAACGTGCTTGAAGGCTTAGACGACCAGCCATGGTCAGTTGAAACCTCAAACGCAACTGGCTGCCCTGATCTTATTACAAACTGCTTGTCCCCTAATTCTTCGCTTTTCGTTTCTCTTTCTGCAAACGATGGCACCAATCCTACCGCTGAATTAAGCTGTGATTGGTTTGGACCTGATGGGCAATTGATTGTACAACAAACCAATAATGCAATTGATGGTAAGATCTCCTTTAATTTAACTGGGGTAGACCCAAATTCAAATCTTCCTTATGCATGTGAATTAGGCCAATATTCAGCTGTAATAAACGATCCAGAATCTTCCTGGACACGCACATTGAATCTTGAATTACAACTTTCTGAAGTTTCTGAGATAACTTTTCAACTAGAAAGAATTGATAATGATGCTGATTGCATGGAAGAAGAGATTCTTCTTTCTGCTCAAATTGTTGACCCTGGACTAGAAGTTTTGTTTAGTTTTTGGTACAAAGTAGAT
This sequence comes from uncultured Saprospiraceae bacterium, assembly GCA_938018185.1. Taxonomy (GTDB): domain Bacteria; phylum Bacteroidota; class Bacteroidia; order Chitinophagales; family Saprospiraceae; genus JALZVN01. Next base: position 19,420 of record CALIIW010000081.1, on the reverse strand, counting down.
TATGGCACTTCTCCACCAACAAGAGTCCAAGTATCTGATCCATCGGGGTCCAATGATGAATCCTTGCTGATCAGTAGAAATGATCCTATGCAAGGTGATGGGGACTATATTTACAGTTTCCTTGATAGGGATGCTTTTTGTATTTCTGAAAAATTAATTACAATCAATTTTAATGAAGGGTCTTGTTCAGCTAATGCTGGAACTGATATGAGTATAGATTGTCTTAATTTCACAGCTACACTTGACGCTTCCGAATCTTGTGGTCCAGTTGATCTTATTTATGAGTGGACAGCCCCAGGAGGCATAGTAAGCAACGGTCCAATACTTGAAGCAACCGACCCAGGAACTTACGTTCTTGTCATTACAGATCCTAATTCAGGTTGCTCAGATACAGATCAAGTGGAGGTTTTTGGTAATTATAATATCCCTAGTGTTAGTTTTGAATATCTAAATGGATCTTCGCCATTATTAAATTGTGATAACCCAACCGCAGAAATTTTGATGACTTCTGACAACAGCGGAGATTCATTCCAATGGATTTTTCCTTCTGGAGAAACAACCGAAGAAAATCCTATCATCACTGATGAGCCTGGACTTTACACTTTGATAGTTACTAATCTAGCAAACGGTTGTACTAGCAGTTCTAATCTACAACTTTTATACGATGATTCTTATTGTACATTTATTTCTGGAACTATTTATAACGATAACAATGAAGATTGTGAAAAACAAATAGAGGAACAATTGCTAGGAGGATGGCTTCTAGAATTTGACGACGGAGTAGAGCCCTTCTTTAGGTATGTTAAGATTGGTGGAGCGTTTGTATTTGAAATAGAACCTGGAACATACGACATTTCGTTAGTTCCAATAAATGAAGCTTGGCAATCATGCCCTTCTACCACAGTAACCATTAATGAAAATGATAGATTAGAAATAGATTTTGGAGCACAAAGCATTCTGCCTTGCCCAATGCCCATAGTCGATTTGGTAGTTCCGAGACTAAGAAGATGTGTGAATAACGCTGTATTCATCACCTATACCAATCAAGGAACCGTTGTTTCCGAAAACACTTATATTGACTTAACATTAGACGAATATCATGAAATTGTTTCAGCTAATTTGGCTTACGAAGATTTAGGAGAAGATTTATATAGATTTCAATTAGGTACGCTTGCTCCTTTCGCAATAGACAAATTGGAAATTGTAGTAGCCACTGATTGTGATGTACCTTTTGGACTTACGCATTGTTTTAAAGCAGAGATCTTTCCTCAAATCGATTGCTTCACACCGGCCGATTGGGATGGTTCCTCCCTATCTGTTAACGGCGCAGTAGCGGATGATAAGATTAAATTTATAATTACCAATGATGGGGAGGATATGACCTCTGCGGTAAACTCATGGATTATTGAAGACGATGTTTTAATGCGAATGGATAACATTCTATTAAATGCCGCTAATGGAAATATATTTGAAATAGAATTGGATTGCAGTTCAAGTACCTATAGATTGGAAGTAGAACAGTCTCCTAATCATCCAGGGATGAGTTTTCCTTGTGCCACTATAGAGGGATGTGATGGAATGTTTACTCCTGGTTTTGTAAATCAATTCCCACAAGACACCGATGATCCGCGCAAAGATGTCGTTTGTATTGAAAACATAGACTCTTACGATCCTAACGATAAATTAGGTCTACCACTAGGGGTTTCAGAAGCACATTGTGTCCCTCCAGGTAGACAGTTGGACTATACCATCAGATTCCAAAATACAGGTACTGCAGAGGCTTTAAAAGTTGTCCTTACAGATTTTATTTCTAAAAACCTTGACATGCGTACACTCAAGATTACTGGCGCTAGCCACGATTATACTTTTGAAATCGACGAAAATAGAACTCTTGTCTTCACCTTTGATGATATCAACCTTCCTTGGGAAGAAAAAGATGAGGAAGGCTCTAACGGTTTTGTTCAATTCAGTATCTTTCCTTTATCTGATATCGAACTTGGTACCGAAATTGAAAATGATGCTTTGATCTATTTTGATTTTAATGATCCGATTCAGACCAATACAACCTTTCATACCATTGATGTAGATTGTATTGAAGAGGATATAGTTTCAAATATTTCACAAAGCTTTTCAAATAACAGCTCTGTATTCCCCAACCCTTTTTCAAATGAATTCACAATAAGCTTGGAGAAAGTAAATAAAGAAAAATTAAGCTTCAAATTGTTTGACATGACTGGAAAGCAATTGGATCAAGTTAATTTTTATGAATCTAAAATGACCTACAAAGCGCCAAATATTCAATCTGGAATTTACTTTTATGAAATAAGTTCTGAATCAGATTTAATCGGTTCGGGTAAGTTAATAAAAATGTAAAGTTTGTTTAAGTTATTTAAAATGGTGCACTTGAAATCTAATTTCAAGTGCCTGTTTTAAAAGGCAAAATAGGACCTATCAGAAAAAGAAAAAGCTATAATTATAAAAAACTAGGACTTTTTTTATTCAAATTTAGGGCAGTCGGAGGACTGCCCTTTTTTTTATTGTAGGCTGTACAAATTCTAATCATACGTTAATGTTATACCGTGATCATATCGTAGCATCAGGGCATGCCCTGATTTATGTCCATGTGAACAGATGATATAGCTCCATCTGGATGCCTTCATGTTATCTACGTTAAAAGACCAGATGCATCTCCTTTTAATTTGTTCTTCACCCATCTCCATTTTCAAAACCACAACGCATCTTCTGTTCTAAGACCTCAAGCTGTCACTGCCTCGGAAGAATCAAAACTAGGAACCCAAAACCAAAACTATGAACTATGAACGAAGAACAAAATTTTATCTATTTTAGCCAATCAAATGCTAAAAATGAAAAGTATAGTTGCTTTTTTAGGAATATTTTGTCTTTTTCTTTCCTCCTGTAATGGGACAAAAAACACCATCTCAGTTCCAAAATCACCAGACGAAAGAGGTTTTGTAGTTGAGATAGGACAGAAAGCTCCAGATTTTAAGATGACCCTGATAGATGGCAAATCTCAAAGCCTATCTGATCTGAAAGGCAAAGTTGTGGTCTTGCAATTTACCGCATCTTGGTGCAAGGTATGCAGAGAAGAAATGCCTCACTTGGAAAAAGATGTCTGGCAAAAACATAAAGATGAGGACTTCGTATTAATTGGCATTGATAAGGATGAACCCCTTGAAAAAGTCAAAAAATTTATTAATCAAACTGAGGTGACCTATCCAATTGCACTTGATCCTGCTGCTGAGATATTTTCTTTATTTGCAGATAAGCAATCAGGAGTCACTAGAAACATCGTAATAGATAAAAAAGGTAAAATTGTTTTTCTCACTAGACTTTTTAATGAGTCTGAATTTAGTGCAATGAAAAACAAGATTAATACACTTCTATAATCCAAATCGTGTCAGAAGCCAGCATACATATGTTCGTTAAACCGTTTAGTTTATTCACAGATTTTGATATTAATTTATTCAAAGCTGGAAAGCATTACAGACTATATGAAAAATTAGGTTCCAAGCTCCTCGATCATGAAGGTCAATCCGGAGTTTACTTTGCTGTCTGGGCACCTAATGCGTCTCAAGTAGCTTTAGCCGGAGGTTTCAACGCCTGGTCTAAAGACAGTCACGTCTTAAATCAACGATGGGATGGTTCTGGAATTTGGGAAGGCTTTATTCCGGCACTCGAAAAAGGGGAGTTATATAAATATATCATTAAGACAAATACCGGAGAGCTACTAGAAAAAGCGGATCCTTTTGCATTGTCTGCTGAAGTACCACCCAAAACAGCTTCCGTTGTTTGGGAATTAGATTATAGCTGGAAGGATAAGAAGTGGATGAAAGAAAGGGCATCAAAGAATAGACATGATGCACCTTTTTCGGTTTATGAAGTTCATCTCGGTTCTTGGAGAAAAAAGAATGATGCAACGGAATCTTTAAGTTATAGAGAACTGGCAATTGAACTGGTTTCTTATGTCAAAGAAATGGGTTTCACGCATGTGGAATTTATGCCCATTATGGAGCATCCATATTTCCCTTCCTGGGGATATCAGATCACGGGTTACTTTGCACCTTCGTCTCGCTTTGGGACACCACAGGATTTCATGCACCTAGTTGAGTGTTTACACAAAGAAAACATTGGTGTGATTCTAGATTGGGTTCCTTCACATTATCCAACAGACGCACATGGTTTAGCAACCTTTGATGGAACGCATCTGTATGAGCATGCGGATCCACAAAAAGGATTTCACCCTGACTGGAAGTCGGCTATCTTTAACTATGATAGACATGAAGTGAGATCATTCCTTATTTCAAACGCCTTATTTTGGTTGGACAAATACCATATAGACGGTCTAAGGGTAGATGCGGTCGCGTCTATGTTATACCTTGATTATTCTAGAAAACAAGGGGAGTGGATCCCCAATGAGTTTGGTGGCAACGAAAACCTTGGAGCTATTTCCTTTTTAAAGGAATTCAATACAACTGTTTATGCAAATTATCCAGACACTGTAACTATAGCTGAAGAGTCAACTGCCTTCAATGGTGTATCAAGACCCGTACACACCGATGGCCTTGGCTTTGGCCAAAAATGGATGATGGGCTTGATGCATGATAGCTTGAACTTCATGAACAAGGAACCAGTCCACAGAAAATTTCACCTGAATGAAATTACCTTCAGTTTGATTTATGCATTTACTGAAAATTTCATGCTGCCTCTTTCTCATGATGAAGTGGTACACGGCAAGGGTTCTTTGATGGACAGAATGCCTGGAGATGAATGGCAAAAATTTGCAAATCTACGTCTCTTATACACCTACATGTTTACGCATCCTGGAACAAACTTACTTTTTATGGGCTCAGAGATTGCCCAAACAACAGAGTGGAGCATAGAACGAGGCTTAGATTGGTGGCTCTTGCAACATCCTTTTCACAAAGGCATTCAAAAGTTAATTCAAGATTTAAATACTTTGCTCAAAAGTCATTCTCAGCTTTATGATCTCCAATTTGATCCTGCTGGATTTCAATGGCTCATTCAAGAAGATTGGGACAATTCCATCATGGCTTATTTTAGATATGATAATACTCAAAAGGACCCCTTATTAGTTGTTTGCAACTTCACACCAGTCGCACGAGAGGTTTATAAACTTGGTGTACCCGAAGATGGTAACTGGATAGAAATCTTAAATAGTGATAATGAAAAGTACGCCGGATCAAATTATACAAATCCAAAAGCTTTAAAAACCTCCAAAGGAGATTGGCAGGGAAGACCTTATTTTATTTCCCCTAAGTTAGCACCACTTTCTGTACAAGTATTTAAGAAATCCTAAAAAAAATACCAAATAAACAACTAACCATTCCAAGCTAATGGCCAAAAGCGAATAGCCAAAAGCCTCCTAATAAGACCCATAAAACCTCCTCAAAAACCACTCTAAAGTAAGCAATCCTAAAAGCACAAAAAACAACCATTTCAAATTGATAACCGATCTGGTCTTAGTCGTTTCGTAAATAACAGGTTTTACATTTCCTTTTGCTTTAATAACTTCTGAAAGGCTTGCAATGTCTTGAGGGTAAACAGTAGTTCCACCGTATTTCTCACTAATTAGTTTTAGCAAATTATGATTTGCAGTTGTCTCGTATAATTCTAGTTGTACAGGTTGTACACTAAATTGGCCTTTGTAAGTCAAGTCCTCTCCGTTTGAAAAAGTCTTTGCTCTAAAACTGTAATTTCCTACAGGAAACAATCCTGCATTCAAGCGATAAGACTTGCCTGATTTATTCATGGTGAAATTATAGTCCTTCCCTTGATCATCAGAAATAGTCAAACTTGCATCTGGTTCATTGATCAACTCATAGGATTGATTATACAATTCTGCATCAAAAATTATCTGCTGATTTTCATTGAATATATTCTTATCCAAACTCACCCTAAACTTTCGCTTATCTTCTTTGACACTCAGATATTGTATCGTCTTGCCAAGAAGCTCTTCAAATAAATCGTGGTTCTTGTGTTCGAGGTAATCAAACAAACGCCACTTCCAAATATTTTCTGCACAGATCACACCACGCTTTGCACCATCCTCTTCCCCAAATACAATTAGTGGAAATTTGGTTTCTACTTTTCCTATTCTTTGATAGGCTAAGATTTCTGCATTCCCACCTTCTTTTATTTCTCCAAAAGGAGCAAGCATTGGTGAAAACTTGGGTAGCTCTGATTCAAGCATTGGATCAATATTGAAAAGACTGAAGTCCTTAGCTATTTGAGCTTGCACGTCATTTGTGTTTCTTCCATCTCCTTTTATGGAAACAACAGATTGGATGCTATTGAATTTTGTCAAGTTCGATTGAGTTCCAACTATAAATAAGGCTGGCTTTTTATTTTTCTTAATAGCACTTAAAAGTGCACTTGCGTCCGTAGTTTTTGAAGGTAGCTGATGCAAAATGATAAAATCATAGGCGGCTACATTTATATTTGGATTATTGACCAACTTATCTGTAACCTCATAATTCTTGTTGTTGGATATGGATTGCTTTAAAGCAGATATGTCAGGGTGAGGGGAGTTGGCAACAATTAATATTTTTTGTCTCGCATCCAAGACATCTATAAATATTTCTTTTGTGTTATTTGCCTTAGAGACTTCTTCAGAAACAGGGTTTAGACTAATAGAAAATCTTTGTACTCCCGCTTGATCTGCATCTAATATGATTTCTTGAGTTGTGAAAAAATCATTCTTATCAATCTTGATAGGAAACCGCTGAGTAGCCCCTGATTGTCCTACTTTTGAAACGACTAAGGTACTCGATTCAGCCGCACAGTTTTGAGCTGCAATATCAACTTGAATACTGAATTTGTCTCCTAAGTAGGCGATCTTATTATGAAAAACTCTTTTGATAAGCAAATCTCTTCTTGGAGTAGTATCTCCCAAGGCTACAGTATATATCGGTGCAGCAAGACGTGTTCCAGCGTATATTGGGTTTGATCCCTCATTGTAAATACCATCTGTAGCCAAAATAACAGCACCTAGATTCTGATTGCTGTATAAATCGTATAAATTCTTAAGAAATTCAGAGATATTACTAACCTTATCGGTAAATTCAAAATCTACCCCTTCCCTCACACTGGATCCAAAGGAATATTCTTTTAGATCATAGTTTTCACCTAAGGTTTGACTCAAGGCATCAAACTTCTCTTTATAAGCCGCAACTTGCTCCTCATTCATATCTGACAATATCGATTCAGAATGATCTTGTGCAATGACGACTATTGGTTTTTTAGTTTCTGTTAGTAAAGACTTCAATAGTGGAGATAAGAGAAGCATACTCAAAAAAGCAACCAGAAGAGCTCTCAAAACACCCAAAATGCTATTGAGCCACTTGTTATCTTTGAAAGTTTTGTCTCTGAAGTATAGGAATAACGCATAGGCAATCCCAAGGACTACACACAAAATAATATACCACGAAGGATATTGAAATGTCAGATTATTCATAAGTGCTTATTTCTCGCGCCACTTGACTTCAAAGATTTCTCTTTAATTCCACCGTCTCTAGTACGCATAAAATGCTGTTCTTGTTTTGTTAAGGACCGAATATTTCAGTATTAATTTGCTCGCAAGATAGAAAGTCATCTTAAGATTCCGAATAATGCTGGCTTTATAAATTTAGGCTATGGATAAATTAGTTCTTTTGCACACCCTTATCTCCAGTACGCTGCCATTACCTAAAAATCCCACTCCAAGTCGACAAACATCAATATAGATTCTTGCTCACAAAAAAATGTTTCATAACACGAAACTTCCGTTATCAATTTGAATACGGTCTCCCTCAAGAATTACCAATCATAAATGTCACATCATAAGCATATTGCTATCAAATTATGATTAAATATTATTTTACATATATATATCATGACATGCCTGTCACAATATTTAAATATCTATTATACATGTTTTAAAACAGGACAAAGACTTATATATGAATTTAATAAATATTCTTTTTTGCAAATTTTAATATATAAATTGAATGTATTAGGAAAACCAGAAAAAACATAAACAAACATCTATGAAGAGATCAATTCTTTTCTTAGTTGTAATCCTTCCATGCTTATTTTACCCTCCACAGAGCGAAGCTTTTACCAGATTTACGCAAGCTATTGATTTGTGTAAAGAGATGGCTAATTCTGATATTGAGAATAATAGAGAAAGGATTTGCAATTTATCCACCGAAACGTATCCTGACTTGAAGGGATTGGTAAGTAGATGTATTTCTACTATGGGACCACCCATTGCTAATGCAGTTGGTGGTATTTTACATTGTAGTGGCCAAATGCAACTCAATGCATTTGGATCAACTGAAGGAGGACATATCTCTTACTTTTGGACAACCAACGATGGTTCTATTGTTTCTGGAGAAAATTCTATGACGCCTACAATAGATCGTCCAGGTACATATACACTCTTAGTAGTCGATAATAATAATCAATCCAGTAGTTCAATTTCTGTAGTAGTGTTGCCGTCGACTTATGTGAATGCTGGTTCTCCCATACTATATTGTGAAGATGAGTTGCCACTTGACTTTAATCTTAATGGTTCTATTTCAGGGCCATATTTAGGTTTCTACTGGTCACCTTCTGCAAATTTAATAGATCCGACCATATTAGATCCATGGGTATTGGCAACCCCTGGGGAGACGCATGAGTTGAATGTTGAAGTTTTGTCAGGTATTAATCTCATTGTGAATGGAAATTTCGAATCTGGCAATAGTAACTTTTATTCGCAATACATTTATGGTTCTGACGTCGCTGGAAAATACTTGATCACTAATAATCCAAAAGAGTTTTACAATGGTTTTGCGGCTTGTGGAGATCATACCACTGGATGGGGCAATATGATGGTGCTCGATGGTTCAGCTTTGCCAAATCAAAAAGTCTGGTGTCAAGAGATCGAGGTGACGCAAAATACGACCTATGCATTTTCTGCTTGGTTTCAAAATGTTTGCGCTACTTGCCTTTGGGGAGAACCTATAATTGATTTTCGTGCCAATGGTGAAAGTCTTGGTATTGTGCAAAAGTCAGGAGACGGATGTATTTGGGAAAAATTTTCTTCCTATTGGAATTCCGGTAATAACTTGACAGCTGAGTTTTGTTTATTCACTCATGAATTAGACCCAATTGGAAATGATTTTGCAATCGACGATATTGAAGTGCTCGCTTCTTGTATTATGACAGATGAAGTGGAGGTGAAATTTGATGATATCTCCGCAGACTTTGAATTTTCAAGTTTAACCTGTGATGTTTCTGAAGTTAACTTATTCTCAAAACCTACTGGTACAGACATTAGTAATGTAAGCTATTCTTGGTCTTCTACCGATGGACGGATTATTCAAGGTCAAAATTCCGCAATGCCTTTGGTTCAAGGAGATGGTGTTTATAATTTAATAATCACAAATGAAAACACTTCCTGCTTTGAATCTTTAGAGTTTATTTTAGAAGGAGATTTTACAGCTCCAGATTTAAGCGCTATTGCTCCAACCCTGACTTGCAATGAATCTGAAGCCTTCTTAGAAGGTTTTAGTGAAACAGCTGATGTGCGTTTCATTTGGTCTACTGAAGATGGTAACATTATATCTGGACAAGAGGAGCAATCTGCTTTAGTGGACAAATCTGGAATTTACTTCCTTGAAGTTGTTAACAATAAAACGGGTTGTTCAAGCTCAATGGAAGTCTTCGTAGAAGAAGACTTTGATGTGCTTGAAATAGAAATCCTCCAACCTGATAATATAAGCTGTCAGACAAAAAGCATAAACTTAGAAACTGACCTTGATCTTGCAGATTATTCAATCCTATGGAATACTTCAGATGGAAATATTTTAGAAGGAAAGGATTCAAGTACTCCTTTAGTTGATAAAGAAGGCACTTATGAAATTCAAATTACAGACCTAGAAAATGGTTGTACAGCAGTAGCTGAAGTAGAAGTCCTTTCTGATATTCAAATACCTGATTTAAACTTAGGCGAGGACAAAACAATAGGATGTGGAGATGTAGCTGTTGGCTTGTCAGCATCTAGTAATGAAAGCAACATAAGTTTCGCTTGGTCCACTGTTTCTGGAAAGATTTTAAATGGTGAAAACTTGGCCGATGTCCAAGTAGGGGCTTTTGGTTTCTATACTGTTGTTGTTACAAACATGGACAATGGCTGTACCAACGAAGGTGTCATTGAAGTGGTGAATGACAATGAGTCTCCTTTTGTAGATACTGGAAGTCAAAAAGAACTGACTTGTGCACTCCATAGTGTTAGGCTTGACGCTTCAAATAGTGAAACTGGGGATCATCTTACTTATTTATGGTCTACGACAAATGGTAATATACTGGAAGGAAAAAGTAGTTTGACACCTTTAGTTGATAAGGCTGGAGCATATGAATTAACAATAACCAACACGCTAAATCTTTGCGAAACTAAATCTAGAGTCAATGTTGTAGAAAATAAAATCGCACCAAATGCAGACGCAGGTAGAGACGAAGTAATCAATTGCTATAATGAATCAGTTTCTTTAGGAAGAGAGTATTTTTCACAGTCTAATGTGGAATTTTCTTGGTCAACTTTAGATGGCCAAATAGGAGGTGCTTCTGATCAAAGTGTGATACAAGCAATTTCTAAAGGGACCTACACAATGCAAGTTTCTAATTTGCTAAATGGTTGCTCTGCAATTGACGAAGTTGTTGTTGTAGAAGATTTTGCTCAACCTAATTTAAGCTTATCATCTGAAACAGTGGAGTTAAACTGTACATCAAATGAATTAGAAATAAACTCTATTTCTGATCAAAATGAACTGTCTTACTCCTGGGAAACAAGCAATGGTCTTATTTTGTCAGATGAGATCTCTGAGCAAGTAAGGGTTGGCAGTCCAGGAGATTATACCTTAGTCATTACTGATGAAAATAACGGCTGTACAAATTTAGAAAGTATTCAAATCTCTGGACAATTTGATCTCCCGCAAATTGATATTCATGAACCCGAAAAATTTATTTGCGGGACAGAAACAGTTCGGATATCTGCTTTTAAATTGGATACTACGGAAGACTTGGAAGTAATTTGGTCCACAACAGATGGTTTAATTAGTTCTAATAATGATGATTTTACAATTAATGTTTCTAAGCCTGGCAGTTACTCAGTCCTTGCGACTAATAGGAAGAACGGTTGCTCAATTGAAAAATTAGTAGAGGTAAAGCAAGATCAAAAAGATCCTGAAATTAATTTGTACAGCGATGAAATATTAACCTGTGGTTTGACACAGGTAGAAGTTAGATCTGAATCAGAAATGGAAGGACTAATTTATAATTGGACAACTAGTACTGGTACCATCCTTTCTGCAAATGATCAAGCGAATATCCAAGTAAGTACAGCAGGAACTTATATACTTACAGTCACCAATACCCTCAACAATTGCAACACTATCAAAGAGGTCGATGTCTTCGCTGATATAAGCGAACCCATCATTGTCATTGCAGATCCAGAGCAACTAACATGTGAAACATTGCAAATAACCTTAGACGCAAGTTTGTTTTCCAATAGCTCTTTATTCGATGTTTCTTGGTCTACCCAGAATGGAAACATTGTAACGGGGGCTTCGAGCTTGACTCCTTCAATTGATCAGCCAGGAGATTATCTTTTGACAATTAAGAATATGTCAAATGAATGTCTTTCTTCTCAAGCTATTAACGTAGCTCAAAATATTGATTTTCCAACTGTAGAAATGCTACAAGCTGAAAGTTTAAATTGTTTTGTTCCGCAAATACCAATCACTTTGGACTTTGATATTGGCTCAAATTTAAGTTTTGAATGGAATACTTCAAATGGGCAAATAAATTCTGATCCAAGCTTGTCAGAAATACTTGTTGATCAAGCTGGGACTTACGAGCTTGTGGTCGCAAACTTGGAAAATGGCTGCACAATGGATTTTAAAATGGAAATCCAAGAAGATTTTACCATTCCAAATATTGATGCCGGAAATGATTTTGAAATTGATTGCGATTTTATGTCTATAAATCTTAATGGAACTATAAGGGATGATGGAAATTTTGAAACGGAATGGTTCACACAACAGGGACAAATAAATGGTTCAAATAGTACATTAGAACCTTTAATCAATGAAGCAGGTTTGTATTATCTCCATGTCTTAAATAAAGAGAATGGTTGTCAAAGTATAGATTCGGTCTTGATTTACAGAAACGAAAACATCCCTTCTGGTATTTTAACTTCAGTAGAACCACCTTTATGTTATGGAGACAAAGCAAGTGTTTCTGTTTTAGACATCATAGGAGGAGAAGGTCCTTATTTGTATAATTTAGATTCTCAAGGATTTCAAACCAATCCTGATTTTGAATCTTTAAACCCTGGGCAGCACTATAGTCTCGTAATTCAAGATGCCAATGGATGTGAAAAAGATACCTCCCTAATAATGCCTAGTGTGCAAAGTTTACAAGTCCATCTTATACCTGAAGTGAACTTGATTATAGGAGATAGTCACAACATTTATGTTCAAACAAATATTCCGGAAGAAACAATAGCACAGATCGCGTGGTCACCAGCTACTTATTTAAGTTGTACTGATTGTTTAAATCCAGAAATTCAACCCTTAGCTGATCAACTTTACGAACTGGTCATCACTACAGAAAATGGTTGTGTAGAAAAAGCACAGATCCTATTCAAAGTGGATCGAGACATTAAAGTTTATGCACCAACTGCCTTTACCCCCTTTGATGGAGATGGTACTAATGATAAATTTCATCTTTTTGCCGCTGAAAATACGGTTAAGAATATTTCTGAATTCAGAATTTTTGATCGCTGGGGCAATGAAATGTTTTCTCAAACCAACGCCTTCCCAAATGATGAAGCATTTGCCTGGGATGGAAAATACCGAAATAAAAATGCCTCCCAAGGCGTCTACGTCTGGTTTGCAAAACTGGAGTTAATAACTGGCGAAATAATAGAATTAAACGGAGACATCACCCTACTAGATTAAAGGCAAAATCCACAGCCCCCAGCACCGAAGCTGCGCAACCCCAAAAAAAGCAGTCCTGAAAGCACCGTAGGTGCGTACCACCCATAACAGCACACATTCACATAATGAAAATAACTAATTCATTTTTACCTTCATTTGTCGTATATTGAGAGGTACAAAAACATTAAATAAGCACACATGAGGTACCTCTCTACGCTCACATTCATTGTTATAGCATTATTTTTCCTGTCAACACCTTTACATTCGCAAGAACAACCCTGTGAAGCAATAGAATACCAACTCAGCGATTACGGACTAATTAGAAGCTTTAACTTGACAGCTAACCAATATGATGGGCTCATTTATCCTAGTTGCGGGAATTATGATGGAGATGCCATTTGGGTGGAATTTCAAGCACCAAATTCTGGAGTTGCAACCATCGAATTATTTCCAGGGTCAATCGGAAATCCAGTCAATGACGCCGCTTTTGATCTTTGGTATGAAGCATGTGGAGGATTGACGGTCCTTGTTGGTTGTTACTCTGATTTAAATTGTGGGGTAGAACCTATGCCTGCTGTAACCTTACCAGGCCTTGTCCCAGGCGGAAGATATTTTATTAGAATGTTTCAAGAGAATGGAGGAACAGGCTCTATTGATTTAAGAATTTCTGATCCTTTAGGAACAGAATTCAATTTGGGTGGAGATGCGGTTCTGTGGGATTCAGGAATACCAGGTCAATCTTGTATTGAGTTAACTCAAGACGAAAATGCTGAATTAGGCTGTGCATGGTTTCCTGCACCAATAAATTTTAATAATAGATTTGAAATAAACTTTGATTTATATTTTGGAGAAAGAGATAATGATGGAGCTGATGGTATTGTTTTCTTCTTCCATAGTGATGGTCCAGATGTAGGATGTCAAGGTTCAACTGGAGGGGAATTAGGCTTGGATGGAATTAGTCAATCGGTCTATTTTGAATTTGATACTTGGAATAATGGTGCTGGAGATCTCGCGGAAGATCATGCGGAAGTAAAACTTGATCTCGGATTTTTTGAATTGACAGTTATGAGTCCAACGCCAATTGGTAATGCAGGTAACGTAGAAGATGGTCAATGGCATAATGTTAGAATAATTTGGGACCCTGCGGATTCCTCTTTGGAAATGTGGTTTGATGGGGATAGATTGATGAGGAGAGAACTTGCGGATTTTACCCAGTTTTTTATTGGTAGAGAAATTTATTGGGGGCTTGTTGCTTCAACTGGAGGCTCTACAAATTTTCAACGTTTTTGCTATACAGGAATTCAAGTTACCAATTCAACTTCTTACGAAGTAAATGATGAAGTAACGATTTGTGTAGGAGATTCCCACTTTGCAGGTGGCACAAATCAAACACAAGCTGGAGAGTATGTCGATGTTTTTATGGCCTCTAACGGCTGTGATAGTACAGTGACTACAATTTTATCTGTTTCTCAATTAGAAGCCATTTATGATGAAACGATTCAGCTGGCTTGCGGTGCAGCTGGGGAAGTGCAAATTGATATATCCAATACAACCGCTGATGGCGACCTTAGCGTTTCTTGGTCTACCCAAGATGGAAATATAGTTAGTGGCGCAAATACTACCATGCCAATCGTAGATGCTCCAGGAACCTACAATGCAACCTTAATCGACCTTGGCACGGGCTGCTCTGAAGGAATTCAAGTTGAAGTGGTACCACCATCGCCTCCTTTTGCAAATGCTTCTGATGGCTTATTGTCTTGTGGAGGGACACTTACTTTAAATGGTTTAAGCTCTGTTGGGGTAGGAGATCTTACTTATACATGGACCACTGCAGATGGAAACATAATTGCTGATGAAGATACGGCAACACCAACAGTAGATGCTCCAGGAACTTATATTTTAGTAATCACTGACATGGATACCAATTGCGAAGCAGAGTATAGCATCGTTGTAGATGGAGAATCTGCCGTGGATGCAGGAGAAGATATTTTAGTTTGTGAAGCTAACCTCCCTTTATCTACACCTTTGATAGGAAGTATAAGTGGAAGTTTTGTTAGCTATGAATGGCAACAAACTACTGGTTTAGATGATCCAACTATATTAACGCCGACTGCTAATGTGACAATACCTACAACTTACGAACTGATAGCCAAAGCAAGATCTGGTACAAACCTGGTACTTAACGGGAATTTCGAATCAGGGAATGCTTTATTCAATTCTAATTATGGTTTTGCTGGAGAAACGGGTACCCCTGGTTTTGGCTTTTATGATATTTTGAATGATCCAACAGACTTTCTACCTAACTGGGATAATTGCGTGGACCATACTGGAAATAATGGTCTCATGTTAATTGTTGATTCTGCAAATGATGCAGATCAAGATTTTTGGTGCCAAAGCATTGAAGTCAAACCTAATACAGAATATAATTGGTCCGCTTGGTTTCAAAATGTTTGTGATAATTGTGGGGTTTCTAATCCTGATATCTTCTTCCAAATTGATGGAGTAACTGTGTACCAAGATATGGTAAATGAAACAAGTTGTGAATGGAACCAATTAAATTATATTTGGAATTCTGGAATGAGCACTACTGTTGAATTTTGTTTTTCCACTTCTTCAGAAGAAGTTGGCGGAAATAATTTTGCCGTAGATGATATTGAGATTTTCGAACTTTGCGAAATTAGAGATGAAGTTGAAATTAGAATTGATGAATTTGATGTGCAAGTTTTCCAACCAACAATCAATTGTTATGGGGGAGAAGCTAATTTTTTAGCAATGGTGATCGATACTTCAGGAAGCACTTATACTTACGCCTGGACAACCTCTAATGGAACCATTGTATCTGATGCCGATACAAATGAACCGGTCATCTCAGGAGAGGGGACTTACATATTAGTTGTAACCAATGAAGAAAACGGTTGCACCTCTTCACAAGAAATAACCCCTTTAACAGATTATGAAGCACCTACTGCAATAGCTGCAGGAGGCATGATCACTTGCGATGATTCTTCCATTACATTGTCAGGAGATGGCTCAAGCATAGCTAACGCAACGTACGAATGGATTACAACAAATGGTAACATAGTATCGGGAGGCTCAGAAATTGATGTTGTTGTCGATGCGGCTGGAATGTATGAATTAATTGTTACTTCTACCTCAAATGGTTGTACAGCTAGTTTTGCTGTTCAAGTTACAACTGATGATAATACACCCCTTGTTCTTATTGAACCAGCAGCTTCGCTAACTTGTACCGATCTAACTTTAACGCTAGATGCTAGTCAATCTGATACTGGCTCAGACTTTACTTATACTTGGACCAGTGCTGATGGTACTATAACAAATGGTGCAGATGGCCTTATGCCAGAAATTGAAGGAATAGGTACTTACCAATTGGTAATTACAAATACAACAAATGGATGCTCTTCAACAAATTCTATAACTATCGAACAAGAAATTGAAGAACCTATATTTACACTTATTGATCCAGCATTATTGACTTGCGAAAATGAAGAAACAAGCATTTTTTCAGACCATGAAAATGGAAATTACACCTATGAGTGGACTAGTCCGGATGGCAATATTTTAAGCGGAGAAGATTCTGAAACAGTTCTTGTTGATCAAATTGGAACTTATACTTTAGTAATAACAAATATAGACAACGGATGTACTGCTACCCAATCTATTGATGTCAGTGAAAATGTTGGCATGAATGATTTTGAGATCGACCAACCAGATCAAATAACCTGCATAAGTGAAGAGGTGCAAATAACAGCAGCTGGCAATGTTGGAAATACCCAGTTTGAATGGATAGGTCCAAATGGGGATGTTTTAAGCCAAAATGGAAATACCATTACTGCATCTGAAACAGGGGTCTATCAAGTGACCATTACCAATCCTGATAATGGCTGTACGACCTCATTGAGTACGGAGGTTTTTGAAAACCTTGACCAAGCAAATGCTGAAGCTGGTGATGGCGCAACATTAGGCTGCGATGCAGAACCAATTAGTTTGAATGGATCTTCGACTGCTTCAAATATTTCAATCTCTTGGTCAACCAACGGTGGAAATATTTTATCTGGTGGAGATGGTTTTAACCCAGAGGTTAATGCACCGGGTACTTATACGATCATTATTACAAACTTAGATAATGGCTGTACCTCAGAAGATGAAGTGGAAATTGGCATTGATAATAATGCACCGGTTGCTGATGCAGGGCCAGACATGGAAATAAATTGCCTTGATCAAACTGTTATGCTTGACGCTGGCAATTCCTCTGCAGGCACGGAATTTACCTTTGTATGGTCTACTTTAGATGGAAACATCGTAAGTGGTGTGGCTGGCTTTAATCCTGTAGTTGATCAAGCTGGTACCTATACCATAACGATCTTAAATAATGATAATGGTTGTGAAACAGTCTCTTCTGTTGATGTGACAATAAACAATTCAGTCCCTGCGGCGGATGCTGGAATAAATCAAGAATTAAATTGCTTTACTACAGAAGTTGAACTAGGAAATCCAATCACCATTCTTCCAGACCTTACTTATACTTGGACCACAAATGATGGAAATATTGTTGGTAATCAAAATACTTCAAGTATTATTGCTAACCAAATAGGTACTTATATCTTAACTGTTATTGATCAAAGCAATGGCTGTGAAAATAGCTCGGAAGTAGTAGTGACTGAAGACAACATCGCTCCTAATCTTGCGATAAATGGAGATGATTTTCTTTCATGTTCTATTGATGAACTTGAAATTACATCAGAAACTAATGCAGCAAATGTGAGCTATAATTGGTCCACAACCGATGGCTCAATTGTCTCAACTTCTGATGAAAGTATGATAAATGTTAATAGTGCAGGTACATACACTTTAGAGCTTATCAATGAAGACAATGGTTGTAGTAGCACCGAATTTTTTATAGTCGTACAAGATGATAACATACCAAGCATTGACATCCTAGATGCTGATATCTTTACTTGTGATACGGATCAGTTAACCTTAGATGCTACCAATAGTAGCAGTGGCCCTGATTATACTTATACATGGACAACTCTTAATGGAGAGATACTTGGAGATCCATCTAGCCTCGAACTTAATATTGCAGCAGCTGGGACCTATGACTTATTGATTTCTAACGATGCAAACGGTTGTACCGCAATTGAATCAATAACAGTAGGGGAAAATGTGATGGTGCCGGAATTTGAAATTCAAGAACCAGCACAATTGAGCTGCTCAGTAGAGATGGTAGATTTGGTCGCCGATGATTTGGGAGCCAACTATACATATGAATGGACAGCCAATCCTGGAAATATTCTATCTGGCTCGAATGATCTATCGCCAACTGTTGACCAGCCAGGTATTTATACTTTGGTGGTCACTTCATTGGAAAATAATTGTTCTTTTTCTCAAAGTATACAAGTAGAGCAAGACGAAAATTCTCCAATTGCTGCTATTGAGCAAGCTACGAATATAAATTGTACAAACGAATCCGTGCTGCTAAATGCGATGGGATCCTCTGAAGGTGGATCTTTCGAATTCATTTGGTCTACAGATACTGGAAATTTTATTGAAGGGCAAAACACATTAACACCACTTGTCAACGCTGGAGGAACTTACACCTTGACCATAATAAATAATGCTAATAATTGTGAAATTAGTACCTCTGTGAGTATATCAGAAGATGTGACTATTCCTGAGGCAGATGCAGGGCTAACAGAACAGCTGAACTGTAATAATATGGAACTCTTTCTTGATGGATCTTTATCAAGTAGTGGAGACGAATTTATTTATCAATGGACGACTAATGATGGAAATATTGTTACTGGTGCAGATGGTTTGTTTCCTGAAATTAATGAGCCAGGTACTTACAATTTGCTTATTAGTAATTCTGAAAATGAATGTACAAATTCTGCAATTGTAGTTATAACCGAAGATGTTGAAGCACCAATTTTGGACATTTCAATACCTTTAGAATTAAACTGTGAAATTGAAGCATTGAATCTAGACGCAACCATTGATAATCCAAGCCCAAACCTAGAATATTTATGGACCACCTTATCTGGTAATATAGTTTCTGGAGAAGCAACTCTGAACCCTAATATTAATCTCGCAGGAGAATACCTTTTGACAGTTCTGAATACTGCAAATGGATGTTCCACCTCACAAGCTGTTGTTGTAAATTCAAACGCAGAAGTGCCTAGTATTGATATTTCACAGCCAGATCAAATCACATGCGATGAATTGACTATTCTACTTGTTGGAAATACGACAAGTACTAACTTGGATTATCTATGGACAACAGAGGATGGTCTCATCAACGGAGATCCAACACAAGAAAGCTTAACGATTGATAGTCCAGGTACCTATACGCTAATGGTTACAGATCCTTCCAATCAATGCTCAAATGAAGTTTCAGT
>CALIIW010000080.1 GCA_938018185.1 uncultured Saprospiraceae bacterium | reverse complement strand
ACTGGCTTAAAAATCTATAGGAAGCTTGGGGTAGCTGCTTTTCAGCGAAAGAAAAAAGCGAAAGAAAATGTAGATAGAATGATGGATAGAATTGGTGAAATTCAGCTATTGGAGGAAACTGAAATAAAAGAAATTTCTGATTCTATAGAAATCTATAAAAAACAGATTGCAGCGCAAGATAAGCAGATAAAAGAAGTAGAGGGACAAATAAAAATTCATGAAACCATACAATCTATTAACAATGAAATCAAGTCTCAAGAGAAAACTATTACGGAGTATGAGGTTCAATCCTTAAATTTTGCACCTCAAATCGAAAAATTAAAAGCTTATGAAAAAATCGCTCCAATGGCTGGAGCTTTAGCTATTTATAAAAAATCAATTGAAGAAAAAGAGCGAAAAGAAATCCAGACAAAGAAGTATAAATTAAAAATTGAAGAAAACAAGAAAGAACTAGAAAGCGCTATTAAGCGGATGGCTGAACTTTGCAAAGAGGAAGTTTCTGAGGCCAACTTCATGACCGTCATGAAAAAGTTTGAAAAAGAGGTGAGCAAGATGGATAGTGACTTAAAAAATCTATTATCAAGGGGATCAGAAAAAAGAAATGAAATAAACAAAGATATTTCCAAGGAAGAATTTAGATTAAAATCAGTATTAAGTGCTAATAAAAACATAGCGCCTACAGATGCTATTGAGAAAATCGAAGCAGAACTTGGAAATTTAAAGAAAGTTCTAAAGAAAGCAAACATTGCGGAGAATACTGGCCAAAGCATATTGGAAAAAGAAATAGAAACAGATAACAACAATTTCCAGGTTTTAGAAAAAATAGAGCATTATTATTCCCACTTAAATCAAAGATTAAAGCAACTGGCAAAGGACAAAGAGAATTTGACCACTTTAAGAAACAGCAATAAGGAAGCTGAAAGTTCCTTTAAAAAACTTGAGAACCAATTGCAAGAATTCAAACAACATTATGTAGGAATTCAAAAAAAGAAAGAAGATTCCATAAAGTTGTTTGAGCTGATAGATTACAGAAAAGACCTAAAAGATGGCGATCCTTGTCCACTTTGCGGGTCAAAATCACATCCTTATGCAGATCATATGGATAATGATCCATCTGGTTTAGACAAAGAATTAAAACGGGTTAATGCTGCCATTGATAAATTGGCAGAGGATGCTAGCAAAGCTAAAAGTACCATTGTACAAACCGCTACGAATTTGCAAACAACAGAAGCAGCCATTGTCGAAAATAAAAAGCATTTAAAAGAAGACGAGGAAGTTCTTACAAAACTTAAGGCATCATTTAAAGCTAAACTTAGCACTGAGGAAGCAAGTATTGCTGAATCAATACAAAAACTAAAAAGCAATCTAGAACTCAAAAAAGAAGCTAAACTTGCCTTGTATGAAATTAAAATTTTAACGCAACTTTTAGAGGACTACAAGATACTAGGTGGATTTCTAATGGAATACAAGGACTTGAATAAAAAACGGCAAAGCAAGTTTGACGGTAAAGATGTCGTTGAAATAAGCAATAAAATACAAAATCAGTTTTCTGAAACAAAAGGAGAACTCAAGGAACATATGGCGCTCCATAAGAAAGAATATTCAGAGCATCAAGCATTGGTAAACAGCATTGACAAATCGAAAGAGGACTTGAAAAAGAGTTACAGCAGATTAGGTTTCGCTTCCCTTTCCGAAGTCTATAATTCTTTTATCGGAGAAGAAGAATTCATAAAAACAAAGAAAGCCAAAGAAGATCTCGACAAACAAAATACTAAATTACACACCGAACTAAAGGGATTAAAGACAAACCTTGAAAAAACAAGAAAAGGTTTGTTAGACCCCAAAAAGTCTGTTGAATATCTCAAAGAATCTTTGGCCAAGAACCAAACGGAGAAAATGAAAATAGTAGACCTGCCAGGACAGCAACAAGAGAAACTGAGTGAAAATGCAAAGAGTAAAAAGAAGATGGAAAAGTATCAGAAAGAGTTAGATGCTTTAAACAAAGAGAAAGAGAAATGGGGATTGCTTGACAAATTTATAGGCGATGCCAATGGTAATACATTTGCCAACTTTGCCCAAGGTCTCACCCTTCAAAATTTGCTAGTACTTGCTAATCATAGATTGAAAGAACTATCGGAACGTTATCTTTTGATCAAACCTGAAAAGGATGGGCCGCTTATGGTGATGGATCTTTACCAAGGGAATATAACTCGAGCAGTCAATACACTTTCAGGTGGAGAATCATTTATCATTAGTTTGGCACTCGCACTGAGCTTGTCAGATATGGCCTCAAAAAACATTAGTATTGATTCTCTTTTTATTGATGAAGGCTTTGGCACATTGGATTCTGAAACCTTGGATATTGCAATGAACACTTTAGAAAAATTACAAACGGAAAGTCAAAAAACGGTTGGTGTTATTTCTCATATTGAAGCTATCAAAGAAAGGATAAACGTTCAAATTCAATTGAAGAAAAATGCACAAGGTTATAGTCAAATTAACGTAGTAAATTAGAGTATGGACATCCGAGAAAAAATTGAAGCGCTTAGGCTTCAAAAAATATCAATCAAAAAAGCCAAGAGCTATCTTAAAGAACTTGAGACAAAAATCATTTGGGCAAAACAAAAAATATCCAAAATTGAACTTGTTTTAAATTTAACTTTTGAAGAATTAGAAAAACTTCAAAAACTAAAGGTGAAAAAATTATTTACTACGGTTTTAGTGGACAAAGAATCTCAACTAGAAAAAAAGCGGCAAGAGTATTTAGAAAAATTTTTACATTTTAAGGAAACTAAAAAAAGTTTGGATTTTTTACTCTACGAAAAAAAGATCGTACTCGACAAAATAAATGCAGAAGATGAAATAGAGAGGAAACTCAAAGCTTTGCTTATTCAAAGAGAAGAAATATTTCTTAGAGCAAATCATGGAGCTTCCAAATTGGTGATAGACGTGCAAATCCAAATTGATATCTGCAACTCTTTAAATCGTGAAATATATGAAGCTTTGATTGAAGGGAAGAGAACGAAAATGCATATTGCAACCATCACTTCAAATTTGGATCAAGCTAAAACATTGAGGAATTTTACTTTTATTAATGAAAACGAGAAGGTCTATACCGATGAAAAACAACATGTTGATAAAGCCATGGAAGCCTTTTTCATATTAAAGCCAATCATAAGAAAATTTGAAATTGAACTAGAGGATATTTACAAGAACCATGGATATCATTTGTCAATAAACTTAGATAAACTAACCGCTTTTACAAAAAAGTATTACAACTTTTTGATAAACGACTGGATTATTTACGAAAAGATAAATGTGGCTGCCAAAAACATGAAAGATTTAGAAATACAAATCCTTGATATAATTAGCAGGCTTGAACGTGAAAAAAGTAGAAATATGGAGGTGATTAATAAATTGATGCTTAAGAAACAGAATCTCTTAGATTTTATGTAATACTTAATGTATGCTACTTTCTAGGCAAAGAGAATCAAGAGGGAGAAAATTATCTACATTAAAAAATTCATTGTCAAATAATTTACTAATTGTCAATTTCCCTCTTACTTTGTTTAGATAACAACTGCAATAAATATCAATGTCGTGGTTGTTTCTAAAATCCTTATCATCTAATAACTTTATACATTTCTCATTCAGAATTTTTTTAATTTTTCCATTATAATTTATGGAAGCCACCTCCGAATTATTTAGGCTGGTTTTTATACAGCTAATTAATGCTGGTTTGATATTAGTTGTATCGGGTTTTAGGAAAAACTTTATGAGTCCATTTTTCCTAATGTCTTCTTTTGCAAACCAATTATTAGCCTCATTAATTACTTTATTTTGGCAGACACAAAACTTATCAATTTCCCAATCACCTTGTTCAAAGAGTGTGGCACATTCGGTTTGGCAAGAAGTCAAACTAGAAGAGTCATTCCAATTTTTAGTTACAGCATAGAGTACGATGAGGACAACAAGAACGATCAGCATCCTATCTAAGTTCATAAAAGCCTCTTTCTTTTCTTTTTGCTCTTCCGTCATAATGAATTTTTATGCTGTTTTTCTGAAAGTTTCCAATAAAGATAATATTCCAAAATACAACAAAACGAGAATTGACAATATTCTTAAAATGTTATTCTTTTCTGGATACAGATAAAGTATAGTAGCTAGAACAAACATTCCAATACAGGTAGCGATTTTAGTAGAAATTTTCCATCTAGTCGCTTGAGAAGGATATGGAAATTTAATCGGTACAAAATGCAGTATTGCTAAAAAGACTACCAATAAGACATTCCCCGCAAGGGGTAAATTAAAAACAAAGTAAATGTAAAAAGCAGCTAAATTCCAGAGAACAGGAAAACCTATAAAATAAAAGTCATCGGATACCATCCCCTCTTTCCCATAATAAATTGCAGAAACTAAAAGGATTAAGGCTGAGCAGGGAATTGCCCATGCAGAAGGAAATAAGTCAGCCATGTATAGGAAATAGGTTGGGACTACCGCATAATTTACAAAGTCAACAACATAGTCTATGGTTTTGCCATCAATTTTAGGCAATACTTCCTTAACTTTCACCAATCGCGCAAAAGTCCCATCTATCCCGTCTATAAACAAAGCTAAGATTAGATAGACCATTGCCATTCGCCAATCTTTTTGATTTATTGACAAAATAGCCAAAAAACCAGCGATTAGCCCTGAAGCTGTAAATGCATGCACCAGATATGCTAGGCTCTTATGCCCTATTCCGTACTTAACTTGGATGTCCAAAATATTTAAGCTTATTTTATATTATTGTAAATGTACAACCCTGAATGGTATTTTATAAATTAGAGCCAAATTTGATTTCTATTTAACCCAAAATATGAATTTTGAAGCAAAAGCCTGAAGTAGTTGAGACCATTGCTTGGATAAATAATTTTGTCTTAAAACACAATCTTTGCCCTTTTGCACGTAAACCAATCAATGAAAATAAAGTAAGGTTTGAATATTTGAAAACTTCAGAGGAGTCGACTTTAGAAAATAAATTTCTAGAAGAAGTAAGGCTATTAATCTCAAAACCATCGATTTCTAATAGCATGCTGGTTTGCCCTGAGCTTGATTCGAATTTTTTAGCCTACATGGACCTCATTTATAAGTTAGAAGATATTTTGGTAGAAGAAGAACTTGAGGCTGACTTTCAAGTTGCGAGTTTTCACCCTGCTTATCAATTTGCAGGCACTAGTCCGGAAGCTGTAGAAAATTTAACAAATAGATCTCCTCATGCTATTATTCATATATTGAGAGGGGATGAAATGGAAGAAGCCATAGAACAGCATGGCCAAACAGATCAAATTCCACTGCAAAATATTGAGAAAATGAAAAAGCTTTTTAGCTAAGAAAATTGCCCCTTATGATATACTTGTTTTAAGTAACATTCGTTTAATAAACATCACCATTCCTTCATAAGCTTATTATTATGTTTCAGAAAAATTACTTTTTACTTCTCATTTGTTTGGCATATGCATTCACCTGTTCTGCTCAATTGAATTTTCAATCTCCGGTAGATAATCCTACTGAACTTGGACAGGTTAATTGGCTTAGGTCATATGAGGAAGCATTGAGTCAATCCAAGGCAAAAAAATTGCCTGTATTTTTATTATTCCAAGAGGTACCTGGTTGTGCCAATTGTACCCGTTTTGGAAACGGAGCTATTTCCGATCCTTTTATTGTAGAAGCGATAGAAAGTCATTTTATTCCTCTGGCTATTTTTAATAATAAGAAAGGAGATGATGCTAAAGTTCTAGAATTGTATAAAGAACCTAGTTGGAACAATCCTGTTGTTAGAATAGTGGATGAAACCGGAAAAAATATAACCAAGAGATTAGCTGCTAATTTATCTACACAAGCGGTTCTTGACCAAATTATCTCAGCTTTAGAAATATCAAAACAAGAAATACCAGCTTACCTGAGTCTATATTCAAAAGAATTAAAAGGGAAAGAAAACTCAAAAGAAGTGAATTTGGCTATGTATTGTTTTTGGACTGGAGAAAAAGAAATTGCCAAAATTCCTGGTGTACTCTCTACAGAAGCCGGATTTATGGATGGTAAGGAGGTTGTCAAAATCAATTATGATGACAGCGAAATTGCTTTGAAAGACCTTGTCCTTAATGCGGGTCAAGTAAAGTGTGCAGATGCAGTGTATTTAGAAGAAGATTATGACATCGCTAAATTACGTAAGGAAACAGATGGGAAACCCGTAAAGAAATCGTCAAACTTCAGGGCAGACAAGGAAGTGAAATATTATCTCAGTAAGTCACAATACAAATACGTTCCAATGATTGGCATTCAACAAGCAAAGGTTAATACAGCTTTAGGAGAAAACAAAAATCCGGAACCTTATCTATCACCGAGACAAATTGCTTTGTACAAGAGCTTATCACATGCAAAGAAAGAAAATTTAAGAAACTGTGTCAATAGCAATTTTGAAACACAATGGTACGCTTTAATAAATAATATTAAAGCTTAAGTATAAATTATGTACAAGACAACTAAGCTGATACTCTTAATAGTAGGCTGTTTTTGCCTAAATAGTCTTTCAGCTCAAGAGGACACAAAGTATTTAATAGAAACAAAAAAAGGCTCGAAATTTAAAGGTGAAATTCTACAAAAAAATGAGCAAGAATTAATTTTATCGGTCGATGAGATTGGTGAAATAACTATTTTAGTTGATGACATTAAATTAATAAGAGAGATAAAGACATGGAATAATGATGCTTTGGGAAACAAGAACTTCTGGTCGCCGACAGCTTTTGCCGCAAAAAAGAATCAGTCTTATTATCAAAATATAGGTGGTTTATTCAATCAACTAAATTATAGCGTAGCGAATAATTTATCGATAGGTTTTGGAGCTGTTCCAATACTTTTTGGCTTCCAACAGTCTTGGCCCATATGGTTAATGGCTAAATATACCCTACCTTCTAAAAACGAAAATGTCCATTTCGCAATTGGTGGCATCGGGGGCACAATGGTTGCTTCAAATACAGACCCTACAATAGCTTTGGGCTATGGATTAATGACCTTAGGAAATAAAAAAAATAACTTCACGCTAGGATTGGCTTATGGCAAATATGATGGAAGTGTAAAAAAGTATCCGGTTACAAACTTAAGTGCAAATATTTATGTAAAGAGGCCAATTTCAATTCTCACAGAAAACTACATCCTTTTCGACAGAGATAAGGAACTTTTTTCTTATAGTCTTGTAGGGCTAAAGTTTGATTGGTATAGATTCCAACTTGATATGGGAGTAGTTGTTACTAGAAATACTGGTTCCCCCTATGCACCTTTTCCTCTGATCGGAATCGCCGTACCAATAGGAAGAGGATAAAAAAATTAGAAGCCTATATATCTAATACACCAAAAAATTTAAAACAGCCTATGAGATATTTGTGAAAATGTATTGAAATTGTTTATGCGTTTATTTGTTGATGTGTTTAAGATAATCTTAGAAAATTTGTAAACAAATAAGCAATTCATATTAAGCAAATTTGAATGTATTGCTCTCATAATTTATATTTGGTGTACTAGGTATATAGTTCCCAAAAATTATTCTACTTCCTTTAATGGAGGTGGTTCCAATAAATAGATGCCATCATCCTTTATATCAATTAGCTTTTGTTTGTAGAGAGCGCCTATAGATTTTTTAAAAATCTTTTTGCTTACAAAAAACATATCTCTGATGTCTTCTGGATCACTTTTATCGTTAAAAGGTAGAAAGCCGTTATTTTTCTTCAATTCATCAAGTACATATTGAATGGACGGTTCCACCTTAGCATAACCGATTGGATTTAAACTAATGTCAAGTTTTCCATCTGGTCTGATGGCAAGCACATAGCCTTTTATTTTATCCCCAGTAGTGATCTCTCCAAAAATTTCTGACTTATAGATTAGCCCATGAAAATCATTGTTTACAATAACATTTAAACCGATGTCTGTATAACCTCTTACCAGAAGGTCAACTTCCTGCCCACGTTCTAGTTCATCTTTGACCTGAGATTCTAAGAAGTTATTGATCTTACTTGTGGCAACAAGCAATTCTGATTGTTCGTCTTCGTAAAGATAGACGATGTAAGACTTCCCTTCCTCCATTCTATTTGCCTGATTCTTGAAAGGAACCAGTAGGTCTTTAGTTCTTAAGCCCCAATCTACAAAGGCACCAACATTATTTACTTGAGTTACTTTCAGGTATGCAAATTCTCCTACAGTAAGGTGTGGTCTCTCAGAAGTAGCAACCAAACGTTGTTCATTATCTTTATAAACAAAAACAGTCATATCCTCCCCTACTTTCATTCCAGGTCGGATGTATTGGTTTGGAAAAAGAACATCTTGTCCAGATTCTTGGTCTACTAGATAAAAACCAACCGTAGTTTCTCTATCTATGTACAATGTATTGTAAGTGCCTAAGAGTATCATATATTTATTGAGG
>CALIIW010000079.1 GCA_938018185.1 uncultured Saprospiraceae bacterium | reverse complement strand
GATGTTGGATGTTGGATGTTATAGCTGCTTGGTTTTTAATGATTGATAAGGGTTGACGAAAATGACGGGTTATTCGTCAATGTGAAAATAAGAGTTAAAATATGCTACTCTTGGAATAGATTTTGTCCACAAAAGCATATGAGTTCCGATAAAATAAATTCCTTTTTTGATATAAATATCCTACGCAAATCTTCCTTTGAAGATAAGACTAACATGAAGGAATTTCTTCAATTATTGCTTGTGGCAATTGACAAAGTAGAAATAAATGTTAGGCAAGCTATAAAGCATACTTCGCGCAAAGACCTATTAATCAATATCCACACAATCAAATCCAATTTTAGAATTTGCGGATTCGTGCATTTGTTTCATATGTCTAAACATTTGGAATTAAATCTCAGTAGTTCTTCCACAATAGATGTTGCTGAAATAAACGAATACATAGATCAAATGCAAGAAGCAAAGGCAATTTGTAAAAGCGAGCTTTCTTCTCTATAAAAAGGAACCTTCCAAATAAACTTCCTTAACAATGTTGGTCAAAAGCAGAGACTAGATTCATTGCAATAGATTCAGCAGTTCTACCTTCAATTTCTAATCGTTCTATAAAATGAACAAGGGCTCCATCTTTGAATAAAGCCATTGAAGGAGAAGAAGGTGGGTAAGGCACCATGAATTCACGAGCTTTGGCGGTAGCTTCAAGATCTACACCTGCAAAAACTGTAGTAATTTTATCAGGTTTCTTTTCATTTTGGATAGCCATCTTGGCCGCAGGACGAGCATTAGCAGCTGCACAACCGCAGACTGAATTTACAACAACAAGAATGGTTCCTTTGGTATTTGTAATAGCGTCTGTTACGGATTCAGCTGTCAAAAGGCTTTCAAAACCAAAATCTGTAAGGTCTTTTGAAAAGGGAGCGACTAATTCTGCAGGATATCTCATATTCTTTTTAATTTACTTTGTATTACAATATTGCTCTAATAAAAGTTTAATTTTAGGGAGATTATTTTCCAAAAGTCAAAATTAAATTAAATACATATATTAAAGAAGTTAAAATTAAATCAAATATTCTATTTTGCCGTATAAATCATGACATTTAATTGTCATATCGAAATTTACTCTTATGAGGAAAACCATAGAAAACTTGTTTCTTTTCATGCTTTTATTAGCCAGCTTAGCTTGCACAAGGGATAAGCTTCCAGAACCGCAAGTTGATGAAGCTTGTGATATAGAAACGATCAAGTACACTGGGGAGATAAAACCGTTAATAGACCTTTATTGTGCCTTTTCAGGCTGCCATGTTGAATTGAGTGATGCACCTGGAAATTTCTCTACGTATGAAGGCATGGAAAATTATTTATCTGCTGAACAGTTTCAATATTATGTCATTGAATTAAAAGATGATCCCCAATTAGGGATGCCTCCAGATTGGCCTTCAAATTCAGGATCCTACAGTATCCCAAATGAGGATCTAGACAAAATTCAATGTTGGATCGATTTGAATTATCCAAAATAGCTAGAACAATTTATAAATAAATTAAAAATATGAGATTCGTATTTATATTCTTTTTTCTTGGACAAATGTCATTTCTTAATGGGCAAGAATTAACTACCCAAACTTTTAAAGATACACGTGTCATCAATGCTGCATCCGTAGAGACGCTGCCTGGTAGAAAATTAGATATTAGGATTGGTCATCGGTTTGGTGATTTAGTTGGTGATGCAGGAGGTTGGTCAACTTTTTTTGGATTAGAATCTGCAAGAGATGTATTGATTGGTTTTGATATTGGGCTGTCACCAAAATTCATGGTAGGCATCAATCGTACGAAAGGAAATGGTCCATTAAAACAGCTAATCAATACAACTCTTAAATACAAAGTATTAAGTCAGAAGGTTGAAAGTACACCAATCTCTTTGACAGCCTATACTTTAATTAGTGCCAGCACAATGAAAAGCAGCAGCAATCCAGATGCTATTAATTACTTTGATGCATTTGCACATCGTTTGGCGTATACAATACAGCTAATTGCTGCAAAGAAATTTTCTAAAGGTTTTTCCTTGCAAATATCCCCTTCTTATACACATAGAAATATAGTAGATTTTGATGACGACAACGGGATTATAAGTATTGGCCTTGCCTCTAGAATTCAACTTTCCAAAGTTTTTGGAGCGATCATAGATGTCACTTATCCGTTTTCAGATTTACGAACAACAGAAAATGGCTATTATCCGAGTATTGGAGTCGGTCTTGAGATTGATACAGGCGGGCATAGATTTCAAATAAATTTTACCAATTCAAAAGGCATGTCTGAAAATGATTACATCCCATACTCTACTAGCAATTGGTCAGATGGGCAATTTAGGCTTGGCTTTACCATTTCAAGGTTGTTTAATTACTAAAATATGAAAATCTTTACAATTGGTTTTTTTAGTTTATTCTTTCTACTCGTTGGATGGAATAAAAAAGAACCTAACATAAATCAAAAAGGTGTTCAGACCATATTAAAAAAATTAGGAGGAGAAAAATCTCCTAATGAATTAGTCTCTATGAGAAAAGCTTCTGCTATTTATGGAGAGCAGTTGGTTCATTTGGGATTTACTAAAAATAAAAATGGTGTAAAAGGAAAGCAGCAAAGCAAGCATTTTGTCTGCACTTCTTGTCATAATGTTGTGAAGGAGCAAGCCGACTTGAGTAGCCCTGACCCTCAAGCAAAATTAGATTATAGTGTTGAAAATAATATTCCTTTCTTACAAGGATCTACATTGTATGGAGCAGTAAACAGAAATTCGTTTTACAATGATGATTACTTTAAAAAATATGGCGAGCTTACCTTAGAAGCGAGAAATGACATTCGAAAGTCTATACAATTATGTGCGGTAGAATGTGCTCAAGGAAGAGCGCTTGAAGACTGGGAAATAGAATCTATCCTTGCGTATTTGTGGAAGATCGAATTAAAAATGGAGGACTTGAATCTTTCGGCAGAGGAACTTTCTCAAATTAAGAGTTCTTTAAAAAAGGAGGATGACCAAGAGGCTGCAATAGCAAGCATAAAAGAAAAATACCTTGAATCTTCCCCTGCAACTTTTTTATATCCTCCGGAAAACCGCAAAGAAGGTTTTACATTAAAGGGAGATCCGACAAATGGAGAAAAAATTTATCAAACCTCTTGTTTGCATTGTCATGAAAAAGGGCGGTATTCCTTTTTTGTATTAGATGAAAGTAAGTATAGCTTCAAATATTTACAAAAACATATAACAAGATATTCTCCATATTCTATTTATCAGGTAAGCCGTTATGGTACTTCTCCTATGAATGGAAAACGTTCTTACATGCCTTTTTATACGAAGGAAAAAATGAGTGATCAGATGCTGGAGGATTTAAGGGCGTTTATAGAATCAAAGTAGACCTCGCCAACATAATGCGATCTCGCTAACGTAATGCGACCTCGCTAACTTAAGGCGACCTCTCTAACGTAAGGCGCCTCTCTGAGGTCGGGGGGCTTTCTGAATAATCTACCCTTGTAAACGCAAAATATTGACATACAAAATATTGCGTTTATACGGATTCATCCGTGGCTTAATTTTTGACTTCCACAATAGAACAAACACCCTTATTTTAGGGACATTTTAATGAAAAATGTCAAGATAATTGAACAGTTAAACGACAGAATTGTCAGTTTGCAAAAATGCTGCTATGCAGCCGTAGAAAACCACTATGTTTAAGCGAAATTTCTTCATTGAAAAATTGAATTTCAGTCATTCGGCTGGGGTGCTGTTCGCTATTTCATTTTTTATTTTTCCAGTATTTTCGTCGTCTTTATTTTTTCAAATTTTTTCAGAAGAAAAATTGATTCTAAAACAAGAACATTTACAAGTTGCTTGTGATGGCATTTTAGGACCAAACTTATACCCTAAAGGGGATTTTGGATCAGGGAGTACAAACACTTCACAGACAGATCCTAATATTTGTCCCAATTATTTCTATGAATATAATGCTGCTCCAATTGATAGTTTTTATACGCTTTGCAAAAATACAGGACTGTGGACCGATCCACAAAGTATGGGCAATTGGAAAAACACAACAGACCGTTCTGCAGATCCAAATGGCTATATGATGGTCGTTAATTTAATAGAGGATCCACATGTATTTTTGATTGACTCTGTAGACGTTTGCGCAGGTTTAAGCTATCAGTTTTCCTTTGAAACTTTAAATTTGATTTTTCCAGAACATGATTTTTGGGCAAAGAAGGCAGATATAGAAATCCTAATCAACGGACAGGTTTATTACGATACGGGCGAACTCCCCCAAGATACAAGTTGGCACAAACATGAATTTTTGTTTTCAATACCAACAGGTAGCACATGCGTTTTTGAATTTAGAAACAAAACAATTGTTGGACTAGGTGGAGACATTGCTATAGATAATATAGAAATCGCAGCTTGTATGCCAGACTTAGAAATTCTGATGCCCTACTCCACTCCCTTATGCGAATATGAAACTGCTATTTTAATTGCCCAGGCACCAGCATACTACAATGATTTCGACTTACAATGGCAAGCATTCAATGGCAGTTCTGGTTGGCAAAATATAAACAATCAAAATAAAGATACTTTGACATTGGATTCTGTTTGGCTAGATGGTCCTATGTCATTTAGGTATCAACTTTACTATTCTGAATTATCGATAGATCCTGCTTGTCAATTGATTTCAGTGGCATATGATTTTGATTTGATACCTCGAGCATTCACTTTGAATACCCATTCCGTTTGTATATGGGATGATCATTTTTCTACGGGAGGTAATAACCGTTTTTCAAATCCACCATTAGATACATTGATCATAGACACACTAGTCGCATCAAATGGCTGTGATAGTATTGTTCATTTACAAGTTTATAATTTTTACCATGATAGCCACACTCAAGACATTGATCTATGCGAGGGAGACAGTCTCTGGGTGGGATTGGTTGCTTATACAGAAAGTGGAGAATATATAGACACCTTGCTAACTTACGATGGCTGTGATTCTGTGGTCTACTCAAATATCAATTTGATATTAGATGAAGAACAAACTTTAGATATATACCTCTGCGAAGGCGATAGTCATGAGGCTGTTGTTTATTTTCAAGATAGCACTTACCAAGACACACTACTATCGAGCGATGGTTGTCCTATATTTCTTGAAACAAATATTTATGTTTATCCAAATGTGGAGACCTCGCAAATTAAAAGTATACAAGAGGGAGAAGCTTATAATGGAATATATTATTTGCAGGATACGATACTTGTAGATACACTTTTAGCTCAAAACGGATGCGACTCCATGGTCTCGACTTTTCTTGAGGTGAGGCCAGATTTTTATAATTCCGAAAGAATTTTGATCTGCGAAGGGGACAGTTTTCAAAATATACTTGTGTTGCAAAACTTGACAATCTTAGATACTTTAGTGAGCAGCATTGAATCGGATAGTTTTCTTATATACGATGTAAGGATATTGCCTCAAGACACGATCATAAACACAAATTATAGTTGCGATGAAATTGAGCAAGGCATCGAGGAGACCAACTATACTAATCAATTTGGATGTGATAGTTTGGTCATCAATATTAATGTTTACCTAGGAGATCCAGACACCACAATGATATTAAATTATACTTGCGATCCCTTAAACACCCTTTACGAGGAAACACTTTTACAAAATGAAAGGGGCTGTGATTCTTTAGTGATAAACGAAATGCGATTTGCAGCAAGCTACGAAACAATCAATGAATTTAATTTTTGCGAAGGAGCATTGTATAATGGAAGCATCCTAACAAAGGATACGATTATTTATGATTCTTTGTTTAGCATCCATGGTTGCGATAGTATTATCATGATTTCCATTCAAGTACATCCTGCCACACAAGTTAGCATTGAAGCTTCTGATGTTATTTTTTGTAAAGAGCAAGGCATGGTATTGACTGCTCAAAGCAATGATCAAGTTATTTGGAACAATGGGAGTCAAGAAAAAAAATTAGAACTAAGCGAGGGAGGTTGGTATTCCGTTCAGGCTGAAAATCAATTTGGCTGTGTTGCAAAAGATAGTATATTTATAAATGAACCAATTGAGATAATAGCTGATCCCATGGTCTATGCTCCATCTTGTTTAGGTTTGTTTGATGGTAAAATTGACATCTTTGACCCTACTGGTGGTTCTCCACCTTACTTGTATTCGATAGATGGATTTAATTTTCAATCCTCCCCTGCTTTTGGCAATCTTAGTCCAGCTATGTACGATCTCTATATCGAAGATAGCAATGGCTGTCAATATATTGAACAAGTTGAACTTCCAGAAAAGGAAGCCTTATTTTTAGATCTCGGAGAAGATCTTGTTATCAATGAAGGAGAAGCAAGTAATTTTCAATTTTCCACCAATGCCCAAGTAGTGGATTCTATGTCTTGGTATCCGAGCCAGGGCTTGAATTGTCAGGCATGTAAAAAACCAAGAGTTTCTCCTGAGGTAAGTACTTTATACACTTTGACAATCATGGATGAAAACGGATGTATTACTTCTGATGAAATATATGTAGAGGTGATAGCCTCATTTATTTTTGCGCCATCGGTTTTTTCTCCAAATGGGGATGGTATAAATGATTTCTTCACAATATTTGGTGATGTCGAAAAGGTATCAAAAATACAGAGTTTAAAAATTTTTGATCGTTGGGGTGCACAAATGTTTAGTAAGAAATATTTTCAGCATAGTCAAGAATCAGAAGGCTGGAATGGAAAACGTAAAGGAAAATATTTGGAGACTGGTATTTTTATTTATGAAGCGGAGCTCTTATTGAAGACTGGCGAAATTGTGGTGAAGAAGGGAGATTTTATGCTATTTAGGTAAAACCATGTGAAGGAAACAATTTAAAGTTTAAAAAGACTTCAGAAGTTTGAACCACAATAGGCACAATAGGAAAGGCACAATAGGCAAAATAGGAAAGGCAAAGTAGGAACATTAGTGGATTGGGGTGCAATGAAAAAAGGTTGCCGCGGGAGCAGCAACCTCAATCGGTTATCGAATGATCGGGCAGGACCATTTTATCTTATTTATTTTCATCTTTAAAATAATCATCTAAGTCTTCCTCTCCATAATCAAATTCGTCAGCGAAGTATTCATCCATCTCTTCTTCTTCCGTCTTACCATTGTCTTCTTCTTCATCAATATTTACATCATCAACGGAAGGACTTGCATCGGTGATTTTGACATCAGCTTTGGCCTCAGGCTTTTTCTTTTCAGATGATTTTCCGTAAGGATATCTGTCCCAATCTTCCTCATAATCAGATCTATCATTTCTGTGATTAGTAGAACCTCTTCTGTCATCTCTATCGTCCCATCTATCATCGCGATCTCTTCTATAATCTCGATCATCGTCTCGATCTCTTCTGTCATCCCATCTATCATCGTTATCACGTTGTCTGTTATCTCTTTCCCAGCTACCTCTTCTATTTCTATTCCAATAGCTAGACCAGCCGTCGTTCCATCTATTTTCATAATACCCATTATAGCAAGCATTGGCTCTGCAAGAAGCTCCGTGAGCTGCACATGAAAATCTATTTCTTCTATCTGATTCCCATCTTCTAATCTCTCTGTATTTTGAATATTGTCTTCTTGACAAAACGCCTCTGATTTCATAATCTCTATCCGCAAGCAAGTTCCTTAATTTAGCTCTTTTCAGTCTTCTACTGGTCCACCTTTCCCTTGTAACTCTGTCAATTTCACTATCATAATAATCCAAAACATCATGCATTCTTCTTGCCTGTCTTCTCGACATATAAAGTTCTTCTGCCAAGAAACCAATTCTTGAGTGCAGGCCATAATCAGCATACGAAGCGTATCTTGGAGTACCTTGATAAGTATGTGTTCTAACGTGGTGGTTTGATTGAGCGAAACTGTCTATAGATAAAATACCTAGAAAAGCCAGTAGTACAAATTTGAATTTTTTCATAACACATCTTTTTAAGTGAATAAGAAGTAAGGAACTTTTGTTGCTCCTTCCTTTAAAAGTGATGATTTGACTTCTGATTTCCAAAGATGTTTAAAGAGATAAGATTTGTTTAACGCCGTCTTTAAGACTTTATTAAGGTAATGAGTACCTTTGGTCTTGATTGGAAAATTTATTAAGAAGTTCTTAACTGTGTGTTTGGTGGATGTGGTTGCGATTGATTGGTATATTGGGATTAAGGGTAACTCACCCATACGGGCAGGCCTCCCATACGGGCAGGCTAGCCCCCTCTCTTGAAAAAGAGGGGGAACAATTTATTCTAAAATTATAGCATGAATTCAAATAATAATAATAATAATAATAATAATAAACTCATCATTTTTGTAAAAAATCCTGTGGCAGGAAAAGTGAAGACTCGTATTGCAAAAACAATGGGCGATGAAGGAGCGTTGCAGGCTTACAAAGAGTTACTTTCTCATACAGAACAGATCTGTTCTAAGACAAATGCAGATCGTATTGTTTACTATGGATCCCATGTGGAGAAGGATGACTTATGGAAGGAGAAGTTCTATCAAAAAAAATGTCAAGAAGGAAGGGATCTTGGGAGCAGGATGGCGAATGCATTTAAACAAGAACTTAGGGCAGATTCATCGGCAATTCTTATTGGATCAGATTGTGGGCAATTGAGTACAAAAATACTTGAGCTGGCCTTTAGAAGGTTGCAAAAATATGATGTGGTTCTTGGGCCTACCTTTGATGGTGGTTATTATATGATCGGCATGAGGACATTTATTCCAGAGCTGTTTGAAACTATGGCTTGGAGTACTGAGAAAGTATATCCTGCTACCTTGGTTCGAATACTGTTAGCGGGTAAGAGTTTTTGTGAATTGCCGATGTTGCAGGATATTGATTTTGAGGAGGATTATTTGGAATGGAAGAAGTCTTTGGAGTAAGGGGAGATAGGAGACGCGGGGACCGGGAGGAGACGCGGGGACCGGGAGGAGACGCGGGGACCGGGAGGAGACGCGGGGACCGGGAGGAGACGCAAAATATTGCGTCTTTACTGGGGATGTGAGAACCGAGAAAAAGGAAGAAGGGCAAGCTTGCCCTTCTTCCTTTTTTTTCTAGATTCCGATCTTTACAAATCTCAAATTCTTAAACCTTGGATGTGCCTCTTTTAGCATAAGGTGGTATACTCCCGCAGGAAGGTTACCAATATCGATTCTTGTTTCATTATAATCTGAAGCAGACAGAGAAGCAGATTGGCTAGCTACTTGTTGGCCGGCGTTGTTGTAAATTACGAATTCTGCATCTGTATTTTGATAAGAGAAGGTCGTAACTCTAATAAAATCTACAGCAGGATTAGGATTAAGTTCTAAGAGATAAACTCCTTCCTTTGTTGTTTGAGGGGAAACTCTTGCTTGGAATGTATTTGTGATTGAGCAAGGAATTTCCATAATGTAAGGACGCTTTGACCAGAGGTTGGTGAAAGACCAGCCACCATTCCAAGGATGCATGATTACATAGTCATCGAAGGAAGCATTAGCCAAACAAAAACCACAGATATCAAAATTGCTGTATGTCAAAGAGGTACCGTCATCCCATCTTAGCGCACCTTCGTTAGCCGAATCTGACAATCCGATGAAGGTCATTAGATCAACATGATTGGCAATAAAATTATTTTCTCCAGACGAAGATATACTTGCTAGATAACCACCATTTGCAGCGCAGTTTGCAGCTGCATTCGAAGGCGTTTGTTCTAAATTTGACATATAATAATTGTGTCCATTATAGGTTCCAAGAAAAGAAAAACCAGAAATATTTTCTTCACAGTCCCCTTCTTCAATCTCAGGACAAGTGATTGAAAAGTTCTGTTGACAATTTGGAATAGCTGCAGAACTTATTGTCAAATTAGAAATGCTAGATAATGGAACGCGGACTCTATGATTAAAACCAAAGGCACCGAAAAATTCTGTAACAACAGTTGAATTTTCATTTGAATAAACAGGAATGGTAAACCCGCCCTCTACATTAATTCCATCAACAAGTAGATCAAAGCTTGCGCTATTTTCATCACAAGTTACATTTCCAGTTTGAAAGCTTAAAGAACAAGGGTCAGGATCCTCCCCTCCATCACAAGCAATTTCAATTATGTAATTTCTTTCATTCCATGTATTGGCAAAAGACCAACCGCCATTCCATGGATGCATGATCACATAATCATCAGTCGTAGAATTATCAGAGCAGAAATTACAAATATCATAATTATCATAGCTTACAGAAGTTCCATCTACCCACCGGAGATTGCCTTCATTTGCCGCATCATTCAATCCGATCCAAACCATTTCGTTGATCTTAGTAAAAAGAAAATTATTTTCAGCAGCGGAATTAATAATCGCCAAATTTGCGTCCAGATTTTCTGCTACACTTTGAGCTTGACCTGGTCTAGACTTTGAAGTAGAAATAAAATATTTATGTGCATCGAATTCACCCAAATAAATAAAGCCTGGATAAGATTCTTCACAATCCGTTTCTTCTTCTTCATAATCACAATCTACAGTAATCTCAGATGGTCCTACATAAACGGGTACAGAAGAGCCTTGAAAAGCAAAGGTGCTGGTACCACTGATGTCAAGTTGTACCGATGCGCCCGTTGGAGCATTTCCAACACCAAATCTGTAGATAGCTTGATACCAAGCATCTCTAAACCACATGCCGTCAATTAATTCAATAGTAATCGATACGGTATAAGATTGACCTGGAGCCAGCGCTGGTATATTATAGCTTGCTTGTTCTTGCAACATTGTAAAACTAGATATGTGGCCACGTCTATAGGTCATACTTGTTGCACCATAAGTAACAAAACTATTGTTCTGTACAGTCAATTCGTAATCCACCAAATCTCCTTGTCTCAAAGTGCCCGCTTTGTATTTTGTACAGGAATCAACATACAAATCAAGAGAGGCTTGTTCATTACAATCTCCAGCAGTATAATTTAACTGACCTGCACACTCCGCTTCACAAGCATTGGAATAGGTGATGCCATTAATACCACAAACAGGATCATATTCCGTTGTACAAAGACAGTCTTCTCCATCACATGGCAACTCCATAATAAAATATTCTTCTGATTGACCATCTACAAAATACCAAGTGCCATTGAAGTAATTAAAAATGGTATAATCATTTTGTGGGGAATTTTGACAGCCATTGCAATCGGCGATATTTGTATAAGTTATGCCTTCTCCAGAATTCCATTCGAGGTTACCTTCGCCAAAAACATCAGACAAACCAATGTAGGCCAACTCATATGCCTGGCTTTGAATGAAAGCATTTTCTGCCGCATCATTTATAGAGAGCAAATATCCACCATGAGAACTACAAATTGCTCTAGCTTCCTCCATAGTCTTTTTACCAATAGAAAGAAAATAACTGTGTCCATTGTGGTAGCCCATGAAGCCAAGATCCCATCTGTATATATGGCAGGAACCTAAGCCACCACCATTGCTGGCTACCTTCACATTAAAAGCACAGGTCTCCACATCACCGCAAGAATTGGTCACAGTGTATTGAACTTCTGTCACTCCAAAAGGGAAATAACTGCCAGAAGCTGGTCCCATGGTCCGAGTGATTGTCAGGCCTCCGGTACAATTTGTGGTAGCTGTTGGTGCTTGCCAAGTAACTCTTGCGCCTCCTTCCTGCTCAGAACCTTGAGCAATAAGTTCAACACCCATGCTGCAATTCAAATCGATGCTGGTATTGCTTGCATCATTGCTAAACACATAAAAAGATGGTGAAGCATTCAGGAGCAGATTATTAGGAGAAAGTAATGTCTGATTTTTTGTTTGAGAATAATCCCAGTTGTATTTATTTATTTGGCTAAAGCCGAATGAAGAAGGAAAAGAGAAAGAAACTGATCCAAATTCAGATTGGTCAATTTGAGTTTTTGCCCAAAGTGCATAAACATAAGTACCATCCGTTTTTCTAAAAGCTCCACCACCAACCGTATTAGGAAGGTTCATCTGAGCGGTCCTTGCTGGATCATAAATCGTTTCAAACAAAAAGTCCGAAGTCGTCTTATATCCTATACCAGAAGGGAGAACTTCCTGATTATAGGTCTCTACATTATTGAGGTTCTTGTAGAAGCCCATTAAGTCAAATTCATTTGAGGCTGCTGGCTCTACATTTATCTCTGCCAAATTCCATACATGCATTTGAACAAAATCCAATTGCATGGATTTGACAACCGCTTTCATCAGATAATTTTTCTGAGATTCATTGGTCCCCCAATCATAATTGTATTGTCGTCTTGGTGCATTGACCTCTGTGATGATCCATTCTTTCTTTGGATAAGTGATCCCATCATAACCATACTTGGCCAACAAGTCTTGTCTTCGATCTCTTGCAGACTCTAAGGCATCTGCAGCTGCGTCTGAATGTCTACTGTAAACAAAACCACCAATATTGCTATCCCAATACCTAGTACTTCCATCAAAATGTGGATATGCATGGAAACCCAAAATATCAAAATAAGCACCACCTTTAAGTGGGTAAGCATTCGTTTCTGCTCCGTCTACTGGATTATCTGTATTTCTCAAAATTACATCTAGAAAACTGTCGTAGCCAACACCAGAAACAACGACGTAGTCATCTGGTGCAAGCGTCTTAATTACTTCATAAGAAATTCTAAGT
>CALIIW010000078.1 GCA_938018185.1 uncultured Saprospiraceae bacterium | reverse complement strand
CCCTTTGAAGTACCACGAAAGATTATCCCCCTTAATCCTTCTAATTCTAAAATTTAGGTATCGCTTCGTACTTCTTGGTGGTGTTGAATAATATTCCTTATCGCAAGTTTAACACAATTCTAATTTAAAATCAGTTTTTTTACTAACTTACACCTAATAAAATTTAAGTATCCAAAAACGGAAAACTTTCCTCTTTGCTTTCCCTATAAAAAAAACACCTTTGTAAATGAATGATTTACAAAGGTATTCGTGACCCCAAGCATTCACGGTTCAAACTTTTTAACACAATATTTAGAGGAAATTACAGAATATGCAAAAGAGCATCAAGCCTTACCGATTGCATGCTAAGATAATGACAAGATTATTTTTATTGACTTTTGTTTAAGAGTTCTAGTAATCTTTGTCCAATTACGTTTTATTCGAAAATTTGACAAATTAGATTAACGGTTAGTATAAGAATAATAGCCGACTACGTGGCACTTTCCTGTCAAGTTACAAATAAGTTGAAGCGAGCTAAAACCCTTTAATTTACTGCTATTTCGGCTATTGTTTTTATACATTGTTGGGTGTTTTTTTCTTAAACTTTATTTAAAATTATCCAACCTTTTCAAAGTCTATTTTTCCACTTTTGGTAGAATACATTTATTTGAGATTTTTGGAAATCAGATAGCTCCTGTTGATTCAAAAACCAATATACTCGGCGAGCAATCAAAAAATTCTCATTATCCAGCAAAGGTAGTAACTGGGAAATTACTTCTGGTGTTATTCCATCTTTTGCTATCACAATTCTTAGAAATAAGTCAATTTCTTGATAGGTCA
Source organism: uncultured Saprospiraceae bacterium (assembly GCA_938018185.1). Classification (GTDB taxonomy): domain Bacteria; phylum Bacteroidota; class Bacteroidia; order Chitinophagales; family Saprospiraceae; genus JALZVN01. The sequence continues at coordinate 3,200 of CALIIW010000078.1, read as the reverse complement.
ATTTGGGTATTATCACGTTTAATTTTTTAAAAAAATCAGGAGGTAGATTTTGTTTAGTTTGTAAAATGGCATTGAAGCACAATAGGCGATTGTTCGTATTAGCTGAGAGGATTAATCTCTGCATAGTATTGATATAAATCTCATTTGGAGTGATTTCCCAATAGGGCAAACTTGATTTCAACAACATTGGATTAACATCAATTACTTTTAGAATTGCATCAACTGTTTTTTCAGAAAAATCTTTCTTTATTATTAATTGCTCAATTGCAAAGTATTGATAATCTGATCCCTGTAATGAACTTTGCAATTCTGATATAGAATATGATCTACCTGTGATTTCACGTATAATTTGTTTGGTTTCACCATGTACCCAATGCCAAAGGGAGTAACATGTCCATACCGCACCTTGAACATAAGCTGATTTTTCTACCAAGACTGTTGCACCAGTCATTGCATCTACACCTTCACTACCAACTGTACTTACAATTTCACTTTTATAAACATCTTTTAAGGGAGAATTCTCGTCGTTTAAAATGATATTTAACTTGTTGTAATCTGAACTTGAAAAGTGTTCTCCTTCTTCTTTTTCCAATTCTACATTGTCCGGTAATTCAAGCCTACTGTATTGTCCTAATTTGTTCCAATAAATTCGCACTATATCAATTCGACATTGTTTATCTCCACAAACCACCGATTCAACATCCATGTAAAATTCTTGTGGTTTACCATTTTCATTTTGAATTTCTACTAATGTACATTCAATAGGTTCTGTTAAACTAACACCTTTATGTATGACTTTAATATCATGTTTTATTTCATTAGTAAAAGATACATTCAAAAAAATTAAGCTTAAGTTGATTGCAACTAGAATGTTAAAAGTGTTTATCATTTCTAAGGCCTTTTAGCTGTAACACCTAGCCTCAAATAATTTACAATTTTTATTTCCATAGGTCTCTTTTAAATTAATACGAATAGCTGTTGTTTCAATTTTTTCAAAATGGAACTTAATTAATCGGGTTCTATTTTTTTCAATTGTTCCAACTTTTACCCACTTTCCATTTACACGTGCTTCAACATCTAGTGATTTTAGTAATTCTTTGGGAATTTGAGTGGTGTAAACATCATTTTCCAAGCTATCTCTACGTAGCATTATATTACGTTTAACATTGGTGTCACATTTGATTTCAATTTTACAAATACTAATGCGTTCATCCCATTCGATTTGTACTTGTGCTGGTAAACCTTCAGATTGCCAATGATGATCCTTTTTATCATAATCTCGTGACCATCCATCATTTAATAATTTAGGATCACCCGAAGATGTGCTTGACGCAAATATTAATGTTGCTTTTTTAACCAAATTATTTTTGTCATTTGCAGGTCTATATGGAATAAAGGCATCATCTCTTAGTAATTGTTCTTGTAATTCTGTAATATTTTTTTGACCTAACTCACGAGGTAACACATTTTTTTTTGTACATAAAGCAGCTGCTGTTCCGACTGCTTGTCCTTCTAAGGCACACGTTGCCATAATACGAGAAGAAGACAGGGCAATATGTGTTTGACTAATATTTCGACCTGCAAATAAGAGGTTAGGTACATTTTTAGAATATAATGACCGAAAAGGAATTTGATACGGTTCTTCAAAATATTGATGAAAATAACTTGGAGGTTCACTTAAATTTTCAATACCACCTGGGTTGTGTTCATCTAATGACCATCCTCCAAATGCTACCGCATCTGAAAATTGTTTATTACCTAACATATCAGGTTCACAAAGAATATAATCACCAATAAATCGGCGACTCTCACGTTTACCCGGTAAAGAAGAAACCCAGTCTAAAGCGTAATTTTCGGTTTCTGGAAAATCACCTGAATTTTTCATGTAATCCCAAACTCCATAAGCATAACCTAAGAGCTTATGTTTATTATCCTCAAATTCACCGATAATATCATTATCGCTCCCTAATTCGACCCACCAAAACCCTAATTCAAATGGTTTTAGTTGTCTTCCTTTATGAGATTTATTAGCATCATATTTTATTGTAAAATGTGGCGCTTCAAAAGGCATTGGACGTCCCATATCTTTTGATCCAAGAAGAACAGTAGAACCCATCTGCCAACCATCTGCTTTTTCAGGAGCATATTTTTCATTAAATTCTGAAGAGGCTTCTCTACCAGTTCGATACAAGGCTCCTGCAGTAGCTCCTAATAGACCATCGCCAGAACAGTCAATAAATAAATCAGCTTCAATAGTAAATTCAGTTTCTGTTGTCGATTGCCAACAATAGGCAGCTTTTATTTTACCATCATCTGACATAATAGCTCTTATTGCAGAGGTATTCAGTTTTACATCCAGATTCTTTTCTCGAGTAATGAAATCATACAAAATATGATCCCAAACGGGATACGCATCTTGTGGGTTATGAAAACGATTATGTAATAAGATTTCTTCAATAATGCCTGTTTCTCGTTCAGGTAGACCATTTTTTAAATGATTAACGCCGTTTAAATGTACGCGAATTTCACTTGAAGAATTACCTCCTAAAACTGGACGATCTTGTACCAATACAACTTTAGCACCATTTCTTGCAGCCGAAATAGCTGCACACATACCTGCAGCTCCTCCACCAATAACGGCAACATCATAGGTTATCGTTTTACGCCTATCTGGTCTAGGTTTTTTACCAGTACCCATTTGATGCCATTGCTTAGGGTCGGTATTTCCATAAGGTTTTTCTGTTTCTGTATTATCTATATTATTTGTTGATTGTGCGGACATATCCGAAAAGCTGGTTAACGGGATTATACTTGCACCTAAAACACCTTTAATTGTATTATTGAAAAATTTTCTTCTTTTCATAATCCTATTATTAATTCTGACTAACAGTAAAATTAGTCAATTTTATTCTCAATCCTTTTATCCGTAATGCTTCTTCAACAATTACCCCTATCAAAAAGCTGAAAATATTATCATTAGCAACAGTAATTAATCAGCTCTGGAAGGATAGATATCTTCAACATGAATCTACCCAGTATGTGCTTATGTGGGGAATGAATGCCAACATTATAGGATTAAATCATTTAAGCCAAAGGCGCAATTTGATTTAATCCGCTGTTGTACTATGCGTTTTTTTTTCTTTTTTTAACCTTCTATGGGGATTGAATCCACTTGTTGTTTACTCAAAGTTAGTTTTTTT
>CALIIW010000077.1 GCA_938018185.1 uncultured Saprospiraceae bacterium | reverse complement strand
GTTACCAGCATTTGCCGCAACATAAATACCACTAGCAAATAATCCTATACCGGCTCCAATTATCGCACCGCTAAGAGGATCATCTCCCATTGGATCACTCAAAGCCACTGGATCATTAAACATACTATTATAAGGAGACTGCCCTCCATACATTGGTGCAACGGGATCAAGTCGGTGCCTTTGAAAAGCATTCTTCTTTTGAAACATACCCACATAAAAAACACAAAACTAGTGCTTGATCTGAGATCAAGCATTCCTTTCTCTGCATCTCCAGATGCATTGTTTAAGACTACGTTTTTTTAAAAATACGCAATTCCACAAATGAAGCACAAATCTCAGATTTGTTAAAGTTAGTCATTGGATCGGAGATCCAACGCCAGTTCCGTAACTCCCTTCTTTTGAATCACGGATTTAGGCGGATTAATGGATTACACAGATTTTTTACTTTAAGAATTCGAAAAAGGTAAATTCCAATTGTCATTGGATCCTCCTACCTTGAGCTTACCTCGGGGAGATACAGCACAGTTCCTTCCTAGATTATCTGCTTCATCTTACCATTTTAACCTTTAACACACACATCACCCCCTATAATTCAAGGTTCTAACTCGAAAATTTCAACATTTAACACACCTACCCCTATAAAAAAGGGGGTATGGTTCCATTTTTGACACAGTTTACATATCTTTACCCCATGTTTTTCACCACTTAACACTAAATTATGTCAAATCTGAGATCATTTGCCCTAAAAGAAACATTAAACCGAAAACCAAGACTCACTGAAGAAGCCCACAATCGGAGGTCAGAACTTTACGCAGCGAACGTATTTAATAAAGAAACTCAAAGACATTATCTTGACAGTGCGGCCTTCACAGCCTTGCAGGAAGCCATCGTACATGGCAAAAGAATTGATAGATCTATTGCTGACCAATGTGCCTCCGCGATGAAAGCATGGGCCTTAAATAGAGGAGCAACGCATTACACGCATTGGTTTCAACCATTGACTGGGACAACAGCGGAGAAGCATGATGCCTTTTTCGAGCCTATTGGTGATGGCAAAGCGATGGAAAAATTTGGTGGGTCACAACTTGTTCAGCAAGAACCGGATGCTTCAAGTTTTCCAAATGGTGGAATCAGAAATACTTTTGAAGCTAGAGGATACACTGCATGGGATCCTTCCTCTCCTGCTTTTGTAATGGGCTCGACACTTTGTATACCAACAATATTTGTTTCTTATACTGGAGAAGCACTAGATAATAAGACACCTTTATTAAGAGCATTGCAGGCAGTGGACAATGCCGCAACTGATGTAGCTAAGTATTTTGACAAGAATGTCAAAAAGGTAATCGTGACATTAGGTTGGGAACAAGAGTTCTTTTTAATTGATGATGCCTTGGCCAAAGCTAGACCTGACATTATGATGTCTGGTAGAACGCTATTAGGACATTCTTCAGCTAAAGGACAACAATTAGATGATCACTATTTTGGATCCATCCCTTCTAGGGCACTAGCGTATTTGAGGGAATTAGAATTTGAATGTGTGTCTTTGGCAATTCCCGTTAAGACAAGACATAATGAGGTGGCTCCAAATCAATTTGAGATCGCTCCTTTATTTGAAGAAGCTAATTTAGCAGTAGATCACAACTCTTTATTGATGGATGTGATGACCAAGGTTGCTGAGCGTCATCATTTCAAAGTATTATTTCATGAAAAGCCTTTTGCGGGCATAAATGGTTCCGGTAAGCATAACAACTGGTCTCTTGCTACAGATACTGGTGTGAACCTTCTAGCTCCTGGCAAAACGCCAATGAGTAATCTTCAGTTCTTGACATTTTTTGTCAACACCATCATGGCTGTTCACAACCATGCGGATTTATTAAGAGCTTCTATCGCTTCTGCTAGCAATGACCATAGACTTGGTGCAAACGAAGCGCCTCCGGCTATTATTTCTGTTTTCATAGGAGAGCAATTGACAAAGGTTCTCGACAATTTAGAAAAAGTTAGCTCAGGCAAACTTTCTCCTGAAGAAAAAACTGAGCTAAAGTTAAACGTGGTAGGAAAGATCCCATATGTACTTCTTGACAACACGGATAGAAACAGAACATCTCCGTTTGCATTCACAGGTCAAAAGTTTGAATTTAGAGCAGTCGGTTCTACAGCCAACTGTGCCGTACCAATGACTGTCCTAAATACAATCATGGCAGACCAGCTGATCTTGTTTAAAGCGAAGGTTGATTCATTGATTGAGAAAAAGAAAATGAAAAAGGACGATGCAATCTTTAATGTATTGAGAGATTACATAAAGAAATCTAAGTCCATTCGATTTGAAGGAGATGGATACGGAGACGCTTGGGTAAAGGAAGCCAAAAAAAGAGGCTTGTCGAACAATAAGAACACACCAGATGCTTTGGCAGTAAAGATTAACAAGGAAAACATTAAGCTTTTTGAAAAGCACAATATCTTATCCCATGTTGAGTCAGAGGCGAGGTATGAAATAGAATTGGAAGATTACGTAATGCGTGTTCAAATAGAAGGAAGAGTGATTGGAGATCTTGCAAATAGTTACATCATTCCAACCGCGATTGAGTATCAAAACATGTTACTTAAAAATGTTCGAGGTTTGAAAGAGATATTTGGTGCAAGCTACAAGAAGCATGCTGGGGACCAATTAGAAATGATCCAAACGATTTCTAAGCATATAGCTGGTGTCAGAAAAAATGTTTACGAAATGGTGGAAGAAAGAAAGAAGGCTAACAAGATGACTGATGGTGCTAAAAAGGCTAAGGCTTATTGTAATAAAGTAAAACCGTATTTTGAAAAGATCAGAGTACATTGTGATCAATTGGAATTAATGGTTTCTGATGAGTTGTGGCCGTTGCCGAAGTATCGGGAGTTGTTGTTGACGAAGTAGTTTTGTTGAAAAATGATTTAATAAAAAATGAGGCTGTCTTGTTAGAAGGCAGTCTCTTTTTTGTTTTATTGAGATTTTTTTCAAACAAGAAGGGCTAAGTTTTCTTGACTATCTCTCTACTTTTCCTTGATGAAAAGTAGCAAAAATCAAGGCTACCTTAGTAAATAAGGCCAAGAGGTCTTTGGACTTCTTTATCATTTTCTTAGTTCACGTTTTTCCTTTTTGCTTGATCAAAAAGAAAGAAAAAATCAAGGCTGTATTTCCTAAGGCTTAAAATCAACTCAGACTTACCCGCAATCAAAAAAACTCTCAACATTTGTTTGGTCTCAAAAAAAACATCCTGGTATTTTCGATCTCTTTCACCTTAATTTAGCTCATACACTTTTTGCTTTTTTTAGCTCTGCTTTTTGTGATTTTATAGCCTTAGTAAATAAGGCCAAGAGGTCTTTGGACTTCCCTCTCGGTTCATAACTATCGAATTGATGACTCTATATTTATTTATGCCTTAATCTTTTTCTGACTATCCCTAGTCTTTAGTTTTCAAAAATCCTCACACTAAGCTGGTGAGACCTTATCATTTTCTTATTTCATACTTTTCCTTTTTCCCCGAGGTTGCATTCGGGACAGACAGGATGACAAATCCATTCCAGTGCTTTCCAGTCGAAATTAAATAACACAAAAAGATTTGCCCCTTTGAATTCACTGTCGTTCAACAATCTCGGCTATGACTAATCCCACTTTCAACTTCAATTATATTAAATATAGCATTTATAATGGGTTTGTCATCCCGAGCGCAACAAAGTGGAGTCGAGGGATCAAATCATGGTAACATGTATAATTTCGACCGAGTTTGCCGAAGGCGAAAAACGAGCGGAGAAATCTTAGACTTTTCTTTGCCAAAGTACTTTTCAAATTAAATGAGTGCAGATTTCTCCATTCCGGTGCCCTCCAGTCGAAATTAAATAACACAAAACATTTGATCCTTCAACTTCACTGTCGTTCCGCTCAGGATGACAAATCTTCCATGAACTTTTTCAATTTTCAAGGGTATTTTTCGTAGTAATCGCAGATATATGAAAAGCCTTAAGTTAACCCCAATTAATAAAAGAACAAACCTTTAGAATGGTTTAGATGGTTCTAAACTCTTCCATTCCTTAGTCGCTAATGGCTTGTTATTTTTTTGATGGTTCATGAGTACTTTGATAAGCGAATAAACAATCTTTTATAAAAATAAAAAGGATGCTGCACAAAATGAACAGCACCCTTTTTTTTGCCAACAGTATAAAATCGGCTTTATCCTTATATAATAGCTTAACTATTGAAAAGATTGAACTCTATCTTGTATCAACGTAGGTTTCCCACGTTAAACTTTATTATCATTAAAAACAGATAAGAAGCAAAGGTTTTACTATTGTAAGGTAACTTGCTTTTCTTCGATCATTCTTCTGATATTGATTAAAGCGTATCTCATTCTACCAAGTGCCGTATTGATACTAACTCTTGTTAATTGAGATATCTCTTTGAAACTCATATCAGCGTAATGTCTTAAGATGACAACCTCTCTTTGTTCTGGAGGAAGCATGTCAACCAACTTTCTGATCTTATCATGTGTTTGCGACTTCATGATTGTGTCTTCCGCATTGTCTTCATCTATCTCGAGTACTTCGAAAATATCAAAAGCTTCTGTCGGAGCCACAGTAGGTCTTCTTTTATTTCTTCTAAATTGGTCTACACACATATTATAAGCAATACGTAAAGCCCATTGAAGAAACTTGCCTTCATGGTTGTATTTGCCTTTTCTAAGGGTATCAATGATTTTGATAAAGACTTCTTGGAATAAATCTTCCGCGACAGCAGTATCTTTAACAAAAAGGTAAATTTGTGTGTAAATTCTTTGCTTATGTCTGTTTAGAAGAACCTCAAATGCTTTTTCATTTCCTTCAAGGTATGAGACAATAAGCTGCTGATCATTTAGCGACGTAACTTGCATAACTATCCTGTTTTAATGGTGCTTATAAATAAGCAGAATTATAAATTATAGTGTAGAAGTTATGATCGTATAGAATAAAATTATTTAGTTAATAAATGATCTAGAAACATAAACTGTTCCAATAATGATTGAAATTTAAGGGAAACATCAATGAATATCCACTACTTAAGGCCTGTTAACATAATCTTAACCTAAATCTTAAAATTAGATATCTCAAAAATCATTATATAAAACTTATAGATAGTGCATTTTACCCAGAATTTATGTGAAGCATCTTAAACTCAAATTGGTATTATACCTTAACAATTCCCATCTTTGTTGTTTATATTATTTTGAACCATCATATGGCAATTTCAGCAGCAAAAAAGAAAGAACATCAAAGATTAAAGGAATTTGTTGAGATTAAAGGAGCAAGATCTAATAATCTTAAGAATATATCCCTTGAAATCCCTAAGAATAAACTAGTCGTTTTTACGGGTGTATCAGGATCTGGTAAGTCATCCTTGACTATGGACACCTTATATGCGGAGGGCCAACGGCGATATGTCGAGTCCCTATCTTCCTATGCCAGGCAGTTTCTAATGAGAATGAAAAAGCCTGAGGTTGATTATATAAAGGGTATTTGTCCAGCCATTGCCATTGAACAAAAAGTGAGCACCCGAAATGCTAGATCTACAGTTGGCTCCTTAACAGAGATATATGATTTTCTGAGAATTTTATATGCTAGAATAGGTCATACTTTTTCTCCAATCTCTAATAAAGAAGTGAAGAAGCATCATGTTGCTGACGTCGTAGACTACATTCATTCTTTTAAAGAAGGGGAAAAGATTCAACTTTTTATACCTCTTTCTCAAAAGTATGAAGACAGAACTCTTGAAAATGAATTCAATTTGCTGATTCAAAAAGGATTCACGAGGGTACAGTACAAAAAAGAGATTGTCAGAATTGAAGACCTCCTCGAGGACAAAAAGTTAAAAATTAAAAAGTCCGTAAAGGATCATGCCAAGAGCAAGATTAAAATATTAATAGATCGATTTGCTGTCAAACATGAAGACGAAGAAAATAGGAAGAGAATTGCTGATTCGGTACAAACTGCCTTTTATGAGTCTGAGGGTGATTGTATCGTGGAAGAAATGAATGGCAAAAATTTTTCTTACAACAATAGATTTGAACTAGACGGAATTACATTCATAGAGCCTACCCCACAATTATTCAATTTCAATAATTCATTTGGCGCCTGTCCAAAATGTGAAGGCTATGGAAAAATCATGGGCATCGACGAAAAGAAAGTAATACCATTTGACAACAAATCGGTGTACGACGGAGCGATTGCTTGCTGGCGTGGTGAAAAATTTGGCAAATGGTTGACCTTGTTCTTATCTGTTGCGCATGAGTTTGACTTTCCTGTTCACAAGCCATACAAAGACCTTAGTAGAGCAGAGAAAAAATTGCTTTGGAAAGGCAATGATCACTTTTGGGGAATTGATGCCTTTTTTGCAGAACTTCAAGAAAAGATCTACAAGATTCAAAATAGAGTCATGTTGGCTCGATATAGAGGTAGGACCACTTGTTTCGAATGTGAAGGAAGAAGAGTTCGTGAAGAGGCTACTTATATAAAAATAGATGGCAAGCATATTTCTGAAATTGTAGAATTACCTATTGATGAATTGCTACAACATTTCAAGAAACTAAAACTAAACGAGCATGACGCCACCATAGCCAAACGCTTGTTATTAGAAATTGAGACCCGTCTAGAGTTTATGATAAATTTAGGGCTTAACTATTTAACCTTAGATAGAATTTCTTCTACGCTAAGTGGCGGAGAGACCCAACGAATAAATTTGACCAGAACTTTGGGATCCAACCTAACCAACTCGATGTATATATTGGATGAACCTTCCGTCGGTCTGCACCCAAGAGACTCCGCTAGATTAGTTTCGGTTTTGAAAGCACTGAGAGACTTAGGCAATACGGTTATAGTTGTAGAGCATGAAGAGGATATTATTAAAAATGCGGATTACTTAATTGATATAGGACCAGCTGCTGGAATAAACGGAGGAGAAGTTGTATTTGCCGGACCGTACAAGGACATCTATAAAGAGGCGAAAGAAAGTTTAACCACAAAATATTTGAATGGCAAAATGTTCATTCCTGTGCCGACTGGTAGAAGAAAATTCAATAATAAAATTACGATAAAAGGAGCCAGTCAGAATAATTTAAAAAATGTAGACGTAACATTTCCATTAAACACCTTGACTTTGGTTACTGGTGTTTCCGGCTCTGGAAAAACTTCCTTGGTCAAATCCATTCTCTACCCTGCGCTTAAAAAGCATCTGAATGAACCTTACACAACGGCACCTGGATCACATGAAAAACTTGAAGGGGACTTAAATAGGATTACCCAGGTTGAGATGATCAATCAAGCAGCGATTGGAAAATCTTCCAGGTCTAACCCTATTACTTATATAAAAGCGTATGATCACATTAGAACTTTGATGTCTAGCCAACAGCTAGCAAAGATTAGGTCATTTAAGCCTAAACATTTTTCATTCAATGTCGACGGAGGTCGTTGTGAAACTTGCAGTGGAGAAGGAGAACAATTGGTAGAGATGCAATTTTTAGCAGACATCAGATTAGAATGTGAAGAGTGCAAAGGAAAACGTTTCAAAAAAGATGTTCTTGAAGTAAAATACAAAGGGAAAAATATTTGGGACATTTTAGACCTTAGTATTGATGAGGCGATGGATTTTTTCGAATCAGAAAAAGAGATCACCGGCAAGATAAAAGCATTACAAGATGTAGGACTTGGCTATATCAAATTAGGCCAATCCTCCAGTACACTTTCTGGTGGAGAAGCACAACGTGTAAAACTGGCTTCTTTCCTTTCAAAAAGTAAAACGACCGAACGCATCTTTTTCATCTTTGACGAACCTACTACTGGTCTACATTTTCATGACATCAAAAAATTGCTAGAAGCTTTAAACGCCTTGGTAGAAAAAGGACATACGGTCTTAGTTGTTGAACACAATATGGAAGTCATTAAGACTGCTGATTGGATCATCGACCTTGGCCCTGAAGGCGGAAAAGGAGGTGGAGAAGTTTTATTTGAGGGAACGCCGGAGGATTTGGTCAAAGTTAAGCGTTCGTTTACTGCGGGGTACTTGAAGGATAAGCTTCGGT
>CALIIW010000076.1 GCA_938018185.1 uncultured Saprospiraceae bacterium | reverse complement strand
TGAAGTTTATCATTGGCGTAACCTAAAAGGGCTTTTGATATTTCATCAAAGAAAGATCTACTCTCTTTGGCTACCATGAATTGTTTTGCTTTTTCAAGTTTTGAGCTGGCAACTTTTGAGGCCTGCTCTTTACGCAAGGCTTCATAATCAATCTCCCCTTTGTTCAATTGAACTTGCTTATAGCCAATCGCTCCGAGAAACAAAAATATCGGCATAATAGATAAAAGCAGAAAAGCAGAACTTGATCTGAAGCTGCTTCTGCCACTTTGTAAACTCGTACTGGTTTTAATGGCTCTCAGATGCGAAGACATGGCATCAGATTCTGATACAACCACCTTGTCAGATTTTTTTTGAGTTCCCTGAATTACGGTAACAGAATATCTTCCAGTCATCTTGGTAAAATACTTTAAACTATCAGGATCGAAATAAGAAAACTCAGGTTGTATGGTGTATCTACCTGGTTTTTTGGGTAATACTTGATATTCTATCTTGACAGAAGAAACCAACTTATTAGATTTTTGTTGGACATTGTCTTCCAATAATTTTTTATCGTATAATTCAAGGTTTGGATGCAGATTGATTTCTGGAGCTCGTATATGTTTGACATCTCCATCTCCTGTTATGTTCATGATAATTGTGAAAGCGTCGTCTGTAGTCAAAGTCTTAGGATTAACAATTGAACTTGCACGAAAAGATCCCACTGCCCCACTAAAAGATGCCGGCGGATCGGCCGGTAGATCTAGCACTGTAATGTCAATTGCATTTGAATTAATGAATGTATAATTAACCCTAGGAGAAGACCAAATAGATCTTTTACGATTAGGATCCCCTTTGCTGATCCCTATTCTAAACTTGGATTCTTCAATATTAAGAATTCCCGTTTGTTGCGGATAAAGCGCCATTCTTTTTAAGGACTGCTTGTAATACTGTTTGTTATTTATTACTACTTGCTCTTTTCTGGCTCTTCCGGCTCGAATTCCAGTGGTGAAAAAACCATCATATTCTGGCTCATTCATCATGTTGTAATTTTCAACCGAAACAGAATAATATATCACATAATCCAAATAAACCTGTTGTCCTAAAAAACAGGTATCGTGACTGATTTCCGCTTTTACAAATACTTTTTCTCCATCAACTTCCAAAGGCTTTCCATCCTTTCCTTTTTTCTTTTCTAAGACTTTTATCCTAACCAAATTGGATCTAATGGGTTTTCCTTTACGTGTGGCAGTTGCAGCTTTTATAACAAATGTTCCTGCTCTTTTTGGGAGCAGCACATAACTTAAGGTCTGCGTTTGTTTGCTAACCCCATTTACAGAATTTAAAGAAAAAGTTGTATTGGGTCCAGAGACAATGTCGAAGTAATCAAATTTTGGAACTTGAATGCTGTTTTGGTCCAAGTTTACCATCACATATTCAAAGGTAAAAGTAGAACCTTCTAATATTTCTTGTGCAGATGAAACTGCTTGAAATTTCTGAGCAAAGGTGCAGTTGCAAATTGCAATAAAAGAGAGTATTAGAAAAACAGTTTTTTTCATCTTTTTTATATACGATAAAGTTTACGTTTCGTTTTCTTTTTTTGAGGAACAGTAGGAAGTTCCTTATCGTCTTTATGTAAAGGTTGACGGATGTTATCTGGATTGGGCAACACGACTAAATATTTCTTTTCAAACTCAAGACCTTCTTCATTTGATTCTAATATTGGCATTGGTAGCTCATACACGCCTTCTTCTTCGGCAAGCAAAATAAAAGACAAGGATATTTCTCTACTCATCTCCCCATTGAGGATACTCATTTGTGAAGATTGATTAGGGCCAGATAATAGTTTGAAATTTAAAAGTTCTGGAGTTTCCTTTATCCTAGCGTCAAGGTTTTTTATTTTATAGCTAAGTTCAAATCTATTTCCTACTAGGATTGTATCTTGACTCAAAATAATTTCCAATCCTTTATCTTGGCTAAACAAGCTATTCATGGAAAAAACAATAAATAATACAAAGACAAATTTTTTCATTCCACTCATCTGAAATTTTACCAATCTTTTGAAGGTTTTCCTGGTTTTGATTTTGCTTTTCTTAATTTCTCCTGTGTTTTTCTTTCGTCTTCCTCAACTGCTTCTAAGAGTCTTCTTGCTTCTTCCTTATTCAACTCTGTCTTTTCCTCTCCTCCTTCAGACTCAGACTCTTCTCCTTCTTTTCCAGATTCACCATCTTCAGGTTTAGACTCTTCCTCTTCTTTTTTCTCTTCGCCTTCATTTTCTTTTTCCTCTTGATCCTTTTGTTCCTGATCTTTCTGCTCTTCCCCTTCCTGTTGTTCCTTTTGTTCTTGCTGATCTTTTTGTTCTTCGCCTTCTTCCCCTTCCTGAGGATTATCGCATTCCTTTTTTTCTTGTTCTTGCTGTTGCTTGATTAGCTTCTTGGTCAATGATAAATTATGCTTAGTATCTGTATCAGCAGGATCAAGCTTCAATGAATTCACATAAGACTTTAAAGCCTCTTCAAACTTACCTGAACCCAACTGAGCGTTTCCTAAGTTATACAATGCATCTGCTCTAGCGTCAGTATCTTTTGCTAGCTGAGCAGCATTTTCATAATGTTTGATAGCCTCTTCAAATCGTTCTTGCTTATAAATAGAATTACCAAGATTGTATTCTCCATTTACAGAAGCTTGCTTATCTATTGCCTTTCGGTATTTTTCTTCTGCTTCTGTATAATCGGAGCTCTGGAATGATTTGTCGCCTTCTCTCAACAAATCATGAGCAGTTTGAGCGAAGCAAAGAACTGCGAAAAAATTTAATATGATTATAATAATTAATCTCATATTGACAAAACGTTTTTCTTACTGCTAAATTATATAAATTAAGCTTTACTTTAAACCTTAAACAGGTCCTTATTCTTGGTGAATTTATTTTTTCTGTAATTAATAAATCCATCTATAAATAAAAGTAATAGTGCAAAGGCTATAAAATATTGGAAATAACTTTCATATTCTGTAAATGACCTTTGCTCAAAATCTCTCTTTTCAATTTTATCAATCCTTTTTCTTAACTCTGTCAGAACAGTTTCGGAATTTTCTTGCAGGTTAAAATAAGCTCCATTTCCATTATTGGCTAACTCAGTTAACATTTGAGGGTTCATTTTAGTTATGACATATCCACCTGCTTTATCTCTTTTAAAATCTCTATGTCCGTTCGGATAAACAATTGGAATCTTTCCTCCATCGTCAGTACCTACCCCAACCGTAAAAATCAACAAGCCATTTTCAGTTGCATCTGTAGCTCTTGTTAAAGCAGCTTCCTCATGATTTTCTCCATCCGTCAAAATCACCAATGCTTTATGCTGTTTATTATCTTGCTCGAAAGATCTTTCAGCTAAGTCAATCACTTCGAAAAAATCTGTTCCCTGTGTAGGTGCCATATCAGGATTAGCAGAACGCAGAAACAAACTAGCCGCTGCATAATCTGTTGTTAAAGGCATTTGCAAATAAGCATTACCAGCAAATAAGATCAAACCGATTCTTTCACCTTTCAGGCCTTCCGCCAGATCTTGGGCAAATTTTCTTGCTCTGTCCAATCTACTAGGACGTACATCTTCTGCCAACATGGAGGTTGAAATATCCAAGGCTATAAAAACATCAACAGATTTTCGCTTTACCTTTTCTCGCTTTGATCCCCATTGTGGATTTGCAAATGCAAAACACAAACTAGTCAAGGCAAAAAGAAAAAGGAAAAACTTAATTTGATGCTTGTACTTCCCTAAGTCATCAACCAATTTTTTCAAGGCTTCTACATGGCTAAATTCCTTTAAAGCCTGCTTACGCATAAACATGAAGAGCACAAATAGTACAATTACTATTGGTACACATATCAAGGCATAAAGATTTTGAAATATTTCGAATCTAAACATCTACTTATGGTATTGCTCTTAAAAATAAATACTTTAATAATGCTTCAATCAAAAGAAATATAATCCCTGCTAATGCAAATGGATGGAATTTTTCTTGGTATCTTTTTAAAATTGAAACTTCAATTTCTGTTTTTTCTAATTTGTCTATCTGAGCGTATACTTGTTGAAGTGCTTGCTCTGTCGTTGCTCTATAATATTTGCCACCAGTTTCTCTCGCAATTTCTCTAAGCAGCTTTTCATCAATCTGCACTCTCGACATGCCAAATAAAAATCGTCCATCTGATCTCCTAGAGACAGGCGCATAAGCTTCTCCTGTCGTCCCTACTCCAATGGTATAAACCTTAATATTAAATTCTTTTGCAATTTCTGCCGCAGTATTAGGCTTGACATATCCCGCATTGTTCACACCATCTGTCAAAAGAATAACAACTTTGGATTTAGCTTCTGATTCTTTCAATCTGTTTACTGCTGTGGCTAATCCCATCCCAATGGCTGTACCATCTTGCATGATCCCACATTGTAGGCCAGCCTGCGGATTTAAAAACTCCAACAAAACGCGATGGTCTGTTGTAAGCGGACATTGCGTATAAGCTTCTCCGGCAAAAGCCGCCAAGCCAATCCGATCAAACTTTCTCCCTTTGACAAAATCTCCTGCTACCTTTTTAGAAGCCCAGAGACGATCCGGTTTAAAATCCTGTGCCAACATACTAGAGGAAAGATCCATCACCAAAACGATGTCTATTCCATCCGCTTTAATTTCCTCTTCTTTTAAAACCGCCTGGGGTCTTGCAAGAGCGATTATCAAGGCAATCATGGACAATGCACGCAGCAAAGGAATTAAAAACCTCAACCTCCCTCTGATCGATTGCATTCCAGCAATAGACTCGAAACTTGGCAATTTGATCTTTGGAAAATAGGAATGTCTCTTATAGTAATACCATACGTACAGGAGTGGTACTAAAAGTAATAGGAGAAACAACTCCGGGTTAACAAAATGTAATTGCCCAAATAGATTCATTAATTAGCTTTCTTCAGTTTGATTTTCAAGTTTTGGTTCAACTATTTTCTTTGTATTTCTTACAAAAGCTTCTGCTTCTCCCAACAGTCTACTATGCACATCCGCTGGAGGTGTAGCTTTTGCAAATTTCACCATATCAGCCATCCTAAACATGGAACTTAATTGTCCTTTATGCTCTGTACTTATGTCTTTGGCTTTTAAATCCGTGACTATCTCTTCTGTCGTAGATTCCAATGCTTGTATGCCAAACCTATTTTCTAAATATTCTCTAACAATAAAAGTAAGCTCTGATTGAAAAGATTTGATCTCTCCCTGCTGCCACAATTTTTGCTCTTCCAATTTAAAAAGCTTTTGCAAAGCAATTTCATGTGGTGGTATAATTGGTGCTGGTGGAATAACAACTTCTTTGTTCTTTCGTCTCTTCCAAAACCAATAAGCCCCTAATCCTAAGGAGAGTAGTATGCCTAAAACAATCAATAATGGAATAAAATCCTCAAACTTTATTGGTTCCACTTTAATGCCTTTTATATCTCTTGGCTGTGGAGAATCGATAGGGAAAGGATTTACTGTCAAAGGAATCTTAGCCGTAGACTTGGAAGTTCTTTTACCACTTTCAACATATGAAACAGGCAAGGAAGGAACCCAATAAAAACCGGAATCTCTAGAGGTGAGTTTTATATTCTTTTGCAAGACCACATCTCCATTAACATTCAAAGTATCCCAATTGCTTTCTTCAATCAACTCTATGCCTTCTGCTTCCTCAAATGGATCCATTACAACTAGAGGCGACGTGACATTAGCAGCTCCAAATATTTTTACTTGCAAAATTACTTCCTCATGTTCTTCAATGGTTGTCTTCGACATCTCACCCGAAACCAACTGTGCAGACAATTCTACCGCTGAACTTGTCAACAGCAAAAACATAATGCTAAGAATTATAAAATTAATTTTCACTTTTGTCAATTGGATCTTTTCTTGAAAAAATTAAGCAGGATACTCACATATGGTTTATTGGTTACCAAACTTATGGAGTCTGCCCCTGACCTTAAAAAGGCATTTTTGAAATACTTTTGATTTTCCTCAAAATTTTCAATGTACTTAGTTCTATTTTTAGAAGAGGCAGGATCAAAAAATCCTGTGCCACCAGATTCTGCATCTTCATATCTAATCAAAAAACTTGATTTTGGAATTTCTTTTTCTTTTTCATCATAAATATTCATACCTATGATATCATGTCTTCTAGATACAATCTTTAAAGCATCAATATATCCTCTATCTTGAAAGTCAGAAAGCAAGAAACAAATACTTCTTTTTTTGATCACATTGTTAAAGTACTCCAATGCTTGCGAAATGTTTGTTTTGGCAGAATCAGGTTCGAAGTTTATGAGTTCTCTGATGATCCTCAATATGTGCTGCTTGCCTTTTTTAGGAGGAATAAATTTTTCTACTTTGTCCGAAAAAAATAAAATTCCAACCTTATCATTATTATTAGTAGCCGAAAAAGCGATAACGGCACAGATCTCTGTTACCAATTCATTTTTCATCTGCTCTGCAGTTCCAAAGTTTATTGATTTACTTATATCAACCAACAACATGACTGTCAGTTCTCTTTCTTCCTCAAAAACTTTTACGTGTGTTTCACCAGTTCTTGCAGTTACATTCCAGTCAATATTACGAACATCGTCTCCATATTGATAAGACCTTACTTCCGAAAAAGACATCCCCCTTCCCTTGAAGGCAGAAGAGTACTCCCCAGAAAATATCTGCTTGCTCAGACCCTTGGTCTTTATCTCAATCTTTCTAACTTTTTTTATTAATTCTGCCGTATCCATCCTAATATGATCCGTTTTGACAAGCAAGTTTTTTCAAATACTTCTTATTTATAAAATTCTTCAGATTATCACAATCAACTTCTATCGTTTCTTTCCCATAGATTGGATCATAGCTTGTAGAAAACACCATACCATTTTCAATCCATTTAATATCTTGCACATTAACTGATTCTAGCCAAGCCTTATATCCCTCAAGCTTAAGCTTATCTTCCATTTTAGCTTGGGAAAAAATCAATTGTTTAAGTTGAGCTTCATAAGTTTCAGGATTTATCGCTAATTGATCAAACTTAATTTCTTTGTTATTTCTAAGATCATAAACAAAATTGATTCTTTGAGGTTTTGACCAGGAGGAATAATAAATCAATTCCCCATTGACTATTTCTTCACTTTCAAAAAACAACTCGTGATCAATTACAGCCAATATTTGAAATCGTCTATTCAAGTTTGTATTTTTTATTTTACTATCAATTTCATTTTGAAATCCTTTCACTTGATTTTTAATCCAAGATTGAAACTTTGAGTGTTTTGTGCTCGGTAAGTTTACTCTTTTATCAATGTGAAAATCGTAATAGTTTCCTTCCTGATTTTCTTTTTCAAAAGCAGTTTGTTGATCTCCTTTGCTAAGCAATTCATTTTTAGAAACAAAAGAAGCCTCCGATGCTATTTCTCCTCCAATTGGTTGCCAACTGAGTTGGATTTTATTTTCTTTTATTTTGCCATTGACATAGGAGGCTGCTTGACCTTTGTATTTTTCTACAAGTTGTAGATTCCCATCTTCTAAGCTACCTTCCAAAACAAAAGCCTCCTCTGAGGAAGGAATGTTTAAAAAGCCCTTGCAGTTAAATCCATCAAAAGCCAATTGCAATTCACAATCATGGACCGAAGCAATGGTTCCTTGATAGAATCTGTTCCATTCTATCTGTGCACTCGGCGAGAATAAATCATTTATATTATTTGAAGTCTGCGCAATCAATCCAACATTCACGAAAGTGAAAGCCAGAAATGCAAAAAACTGGAAGCTGTATTTACAATTGTTCAAACTAAAAATTTAAGCTGCTTAATTAAGGTACTACGACTGCGTTTAGAATTTCTTTTATGATATCCTCTTGAGTGATATTTTCTGCTTCAGCTTCGTATGTTAAACCAAGCCTGTGCCTCAATACATCATAACAAATATTCCTTACATCTTCTGGTGTCACGTATCCACGTCTACCGAGAAAAGCCATCGCTTTTGAGGCAATCGCTAAATTTATACTTGCTCTTGGAGAACCCCCAAAATTTAATAATGGCTTGAGCTTCTCTAAACCGTAATTTTCAGGATTTCTTGTTGCAAAAACGATGTCCAATATGTATTGTTCTATTTTTTCATCCATGTAAACCTTTCTGACTACCTTTCGGGCTTTCATGATCTCTTCAAGCGTTACAACTTTATTGACAGAGCCAAAAGAATCATCATTCAAATTTCTACGAATGATTTCTCTTTCCTCTTCCTTCTCAGGATAGGTAATTTTTACTTTTAGCATAAAACGATCCACCTGCGCTTCTGGAAGCGGGTAGGTCCCTTCTTGCTCAATAGGATTTTGAGTGGCTAGAACCAAGAATGGCTGTTCCAGTTTAAAAGTATCTGTTCCTATGGTCACCTGTCTTTCTTGCATGGCTTCCAGCAGGGCTGATTGTACCTTTGCTGGGGCTCTGTTGATCTCATCTGCCAAGACAAAATTTGCAAATACAGGGCCTTTTCGAACTGTAAATTCATTCTTGCTCGGGTTATAGATCATTGTACCAATGATATCAGCCGGCAATAAATCAGGCGTAAACTGTATCCTACTAAAATTAGCGTCTGTAGCTTGGGCTAAGGTTTTGATAGCAAGGGTCTTAGCAAGGCCCGGAAGCCCTTCTAATAGGACATGCCCTTTTGTTAATAAACCAATCAACAATCGTTGAAGCATGTACTTTTGACCTACGATTGTTCTACCAGTTTCTTCGTTTAATTTTTCTACAAATGCACTGTCTACAAAAATTTGCTGATTCAGTGCTTCAATATCTACGGATTGCTCCATCATAATTCTAGATTATTTTACTTTTGGAATCTGACTTTTCGTTTTTAATGGGACTCTAATTTCTTAAAATTTTTACAAAAGTCAGTATATTTAAATATATACCAAAAAACATTAAATAATTTTAACCATTTTTTAACACAAGCCTCTACTAATCAAATGTTTATGTCTCAAATAAAAATTCTTTTACCTTTTCTACTGCTTTTAATTAGTATAGTTACTTGCCAAGCACAAGAAAGAGGTGTATTACTAGTTAGGCTCAATTCAGTTGACAAGAAGGTAGAGGCCCTTAAAAAAGCTGGTTTTAAATCTAGAGCGGAATTAGAAATCAAAGATAATGATTCCTTGACTAGTGAATTCCTTAATTATTTTTCCCTACATTATAGGAGTAGTGATTACTATTTTTATGATTCAAAAGATGCAAAGTATATTAAAAATGGCCTTTTTGAAAGCAAGCTTTTGGATAGAGAAGGTAATCCAATTGAGGTGAATTTAGAAGGTAAGGAGATCTATGTCGCTGAATTTGGAAAAGGAAAGCCACATGATTCTACAGAAAATTACAATGGTGAGGGCTTTACTGTTCGTAAAGTTGTTGATGGGGAATTTAAACGTTTGCAACATAGAAAATCATATTCTGGAGCAGGATTAGCTTGGTTTTTTCCAAACCAAACGGTTCGTCGCAGTGTAATTAAACTAAATCGTAGAATTTATAAAATGATGTTATTTAGAGATATTTCTGTAGAATAATCTTTCTATCTGATCAATGTTACGTTCCCTTTCATAGCCACCGTACTACAATTGTCTATCTCGATCTCGATGTAATAAGCATAGACTTCAGCGGGTACCCTTTTGCCGTCGAAGTTTCCATTCCAACCGAGTGCTGGATTTTCATTGTTGTATAAAAGTTCGCCCCAGCGATCAAATATTTTAAAAGTAGTAACCTGAACAAATTCTCTAAACTCTTCTCTTATGGCGACATTAAAATAATCGTTTCTATTATCATTATTTGGACTGAAGACATTTGGGAACAAACCTAAGTCTGCAATCATCCCAAGGTTTAGTTCTTGCGTAAATACATCGGTACAAATTTGTAAAGAATCTGTTACAGAAAGGCTTACTGTATAGGTGCCAACATTATTATAAAAATGAAAAGGTGAAAACTCTGTCGAAGTTTCTCCATCGCCAAAATCCCAAATATAATTTGAGGCACCGGTTGATGTATTCGTAAACTCTGCCAAGCCTTCACAATAGCCAACAGCCTCTGCTTCAAATTCTGCTTTTAGCTCAGCTAGAAAGACAGTGTCTGTTCTTACTACTTCGCAGCCATTATCTTCTGAAGAAAGAATCAAATCAACATATATTTCTCCGTTATCCGGAATATTATCAAAGGTATAACTGTA
>CALIIW010000075.1 GCA_938018185.1 uncultured Saprospiraceae bacterium | reverse complement strand
TCCTACTTCCTTTTTCCCATTAGAATCGGTGACTGTTACAGAATATTCTCCTCCTTTATTAATACTTATCTCATCCCCTTCAAACTTAGCATCATTCCAAACATAAGTATAAGGTTCTTGTCCACCAGAGACGATCACATTTATTTTTACGAATCTAGTATTTTGACACAACGTCTTTCCATCATCCAAAAACTTTATGCTGAGTGCATCAGGAACAGCTTGGCTTTTTTCACCACCCATATTTAATTCTCCTACATAACCGCAGTCTGCAGAATCAGAAATAGTAACTTGCTGGACTCCTCCATCTAATTGATTTGCTTGTTTCCCTTTTTCACCAGAACTCCACGATATAGTATAAGGTGGAACACCTCCAGACAACTTGACCATCGCGATGCCATCAGAAGAAGAATTACTTTTTGCATCCTTTAACTTTTCAATATCAATTAGCATTCTATTGTCTTCAATATTAGCGGAAACCTTTCTCACCAATCCATCTTGATCTTTCACTGTAACCGAATATAAACCAGGGCCTACATTTTCTGGATTAGGCCCAGATACATTTTGCTCCCATTCGTATGTGTATGGTGGCGCTCCACCTAAAACCTTTACCATTAAACTTGCATCATCAACTGAGCCAACACAAGAAAGTGGTTTATCTATCAAACAAGTTACGGTCATAGAAGCTTCTCTATCTATCAAGAACAATCCATCCTCTTCGGTACCTACCCATAGTGCATTGTCTTTGTCAGTGACTATCCTAATTATATTTTTTCCTGTAAAGCCATTTGAATTATCAAAAACTTCCACTTTATCTTTAATAATATCGTAGCGAACAATGATGTCTGAAGCCACCCATAGTTTACCGTCAGAATCGTAAGTCATGTCACGGATTGGACCAGAAGCCAATCTTGGATCAACATCCCCAGGAATCCATCTGTTATTTTCATCAACTTTGTAAAGAATGTTATCACTCATGATCCAAACATCTGGACCTAGAGCTGTCAACTCGTCTATTCTTTTTTTATCTTCAAATGTTTTCCATTTATCACTTTCGATCATTGCTACTCCATTTTCAGTACCAATCCATGTTCTTTCATATTTATCAACCAAGATTGAACTAATGTATGAGGAATTCAATTTTGAGTTGGTTGCGGTATATTGCTTCAGAAATTTTATTTCATCGCCACACTTATATTGGAAGACGCCATTCTTAGCTGTGCCTACCCAAAGGTGCTTTCTTTTCTTATTATAGAATGTCGTGGTTATGTAATCCGCATTTTCATTTAAACCATCATTGGAAGAAATAGGCAATCTTTCTAGGTCGAAAGTTTTAACTATTAGAGGATAATTGCCATCGTTTTGCATTAACAAAGACCAGTCGTTGCGATCTAGTTCTTGCTTGCTTGCATTATCTGCAGAATTTATTTTATATAGATGCTTTTCTGTGGCTAGCCATTTTGTATTGTTATCATCTACATATATGTTTTTAATCTTTTCGCTTGTCTGTACTGCGGAGCATTTGATTACTCTCATTGGAACATATTCTTCTTCAACAGATTCCTGTCCAAATGAATTAAAAAAACAAAAGCTAAAGATAAGTAGTACTAGGATTCTCATATTAATTCAGATTCAAATATTCACTAAAATTCGAGATTAAAGATACCTTTTCCACGATACAATTTTATGCTTGTACTATGTATATAAGTATACTTATTTCACAAACGCTTTAAGTGAAAGATTAATTATCATATTTTTAACTTCTTCCTTGAAAGAGGAAGGAATTAAAAGCTTAATGCCAATGGGTAAAAAAACAAAAGGAAACTCTTCAGCAATGGATCTCTAGCCTAAGAAATTTCTATTCTAGTACACAAAAAAGGCCAGTTTTTTCAATTGAAAAGACTGGCCTTGTATTATTTGTAGATTTATTAAATAGTTAAATTCTTAAATCTAACCAATCTATACCATCTTCTCTGACTAGTGTAACTGTTCCAAATTCTCCATAAGAATTTGACCAAACGAATGTCAAATTTGGGCCGTTAGATTCTATGATCTCAGTAATTTCCCAGGTATCTTGATAATTATCCAGTCCTGAATATGAGATTTTATTACAAACATAATTAAACTGTAGCTCTCCCCAAGAAGCAGCGTCTCCGCCATATGCTACCAAGTAAGATCCAAAAGAAAAATCATCCATTACGTATGCACCTGCTGCTCCTTCTACAGCTGAAATTGTAACTGTATCGATTGTTGCTTCAGTAGAAAAATTATCTTCACTAGTAGCATAAACTATTCCGGATATATCAGGATCAGGACATAATGCAGTAAAAGTATAAACGATAGGATCTGACTGAAAATTATCGATTGTACAAGATTTTAATTGAACACCAATTGAATACTCAAGTCCAAGTTCACAATTGTCTAAATCTATCATTATAGGCAATGTTTCTGTCAATTCTCCTGCAGGGATTGTACGAGAAAGATCTGCAGTATATTGAACTCCTTCAGTAGCATTTGTAACTGTAACGCTAGGGTCAGAGCTAGGTGGAACAACAAATATTTCGTATTCATAATCTATTTCCTCTAACTTGGGATTACCTGCTAAACCAACTCTTGGTCCTAAAGTGACAACGATTCCATCCTCAAGTCTTGGATAAACGAAATTTCTGGTTGTACCATCTATCAAGAAAGTCTCCGAATCCGAGTAGACATCTGTTAGCTGATCTACATCAACTACGGTTATACCATCATCGTTTTTTACGCATGAGAACACGCATAAGAAACAGATAAGGCTTATAAAAATATTATTCTTCATTTTATTAAATTTCTTTATTAAAAAATAAATTGCTAAAAATACAGAGACTATTAGTACCCAGGATTTTGTTGCATGTTAGGATTAGCTTGTATTTCACCATTACCAATAGCCATATTGAATTTATCATCACCAGCAGGCAAAGTTGAAAATTCCGCGGCATTCCCTGATCCATCAGAGACATCTCCAAAATTGGATCTGTTGACAGCCATCCCTCTTCTTTTCAAAGTAAAGAATCTATCTCCTTCAAAAGCAAGCTCCAAACGTCTTTCTTTTTGTATCGCGTTCTTTAAATCTTGACCAGTTTCATTACCAGAAGTAAAAGGTTCATATCTATTTGACCTGAGAGCATCTAATGCCGCAAGTGCTTCGCTATCTTTCCCAGTATTTGCATAAGCTTCCGCTTTGTTAAGCAACACCTCTGAATATCTCATTACTTTTGCATCCACAACATTTGCATCTCCTGTTTCTCTACCTCTATATTTTACGATATGATTGTATGTTACACCAAAGAAATCAGAAGTTTCAAAATAGACTTCTTTTCTAATATCATTATCATTATACATTTGGTATAATTCGTAATCTACATTGTATTCAGATCTGATACCGTCTGGAGATTCTTGCAGCCAAGCAACACCAATGTTGATATTATCTGCATCATCAATTCTAACTTTCCAAAGAACAGATTCTTCAGTTCCGTCTTTCCATAAGCTACTTACATTAGCTCGAGCTACTTCCCCAACACCTGTTACTAAATTTGCGTATTCAATAACTTTTTCATCATTTCCCATGTATAGGTATACCCTACTCAACATGGCTGCAACTGCATTTTTATCCAGTCTTCCTACACCATTGGTGGTTTCACCTCCATTTATTAGGCCATGAGCAGTAGTCAAATCAGCTATAATCAAATCATAAGTCTCGTTCAAAGAATTTCTCATCGGTCTCAAATCCGAAGCAGATGATGTTACAAAAGGAACACCCATACCATCCGTAGTTTGGGCTGGGGAGCTCGCATAAAATTTTACAAGATCAAAGTGTGCAATACCTCTTGCTGCCAATGCTTCTCCTTTTATGTTATTCTTGAATTCAACATTTGTTAAAACATCTATGTTTTCTAAGATCAAATTACATCTCTGTATTGCTGCATAGGCAGACAACCAAAATGTTTCTGAACTAGAATCTTCTGAATATCTCCAATCATAATAATCCTCACGAGATCTTCTCCCATTTGAGTTGATAACCACATTATCTGACATGACATCAGGAATAAAGTATATTGACGCAGCTCCTGAAGAAGCACCGTAGTAACCATCTCTTCTAAAAGCAGAATAAACACCTCTAATAGCGTCCGTAAAATTGCCTTCATTTTGATAGGCCAAGTCTACTGCAATGGCATCTTGAGGGAACAATTCCAATTCTTTATCGCAAGAACTAAATGAACCCAAAAGCAATAAACCAAAGAATATATATAAAATATTATTTTTCATAATCATTTATTTCTTTTTAATTAAAATCTAACTGTGATTCCTCCAGTTATTGATGAAGTATTTGGATAACTAAAACCTGCATATTCTCCTGGAAGTTGTGTAACCAAGGTTGAAGCTGTTGGTACTGACTCTTCTAAGAAAACGCCTACTTCAGGATCTCCAGTGAATTTCGTCCAAGTAAGCAAGTTGGTAGCTGCAACAAATACAGAAATATTTTGGATGTTCAATTCATCAATTACATTTTTAGGTACCGCAAGGGACAAAGCAACATTTCTCAATCTTACATAATCACCTTTTTCCAAAAATCTTGTAGAAGGTGTCGGTTCAACTTCAACATATGGGCTTGGAATATCAGTAATATCTCCAGGCTCCTTCCAATAATCCAAAGCTTCAATAGATTGATTGTCTCTAGCGCCATCAGCACCTTGCAAAAGATCTCTTTTCTTTTGGTTGTAAATGTAGTTACCTCCTTTAAAAGCGAAAGTAGAGGATAAGGTCAATAATTTATACCTTACATCGATGTCAAATCCCCCCCAATAAGTAGGTAAAGAAGATTTTCCTGATAAAATTTTTGCATCAGAAGCAACTGGAGAATTTGTTTCATTTCCTTCTGCATCCAAATACAATAAATCTCCATTCATTGGGTCGACCCCAACATATTCTACTAATTCCCAAACATGTGCAATTTCGCCTTCCTTTAATACAGAACTAAATGAATTATCCGGATTTACTTGTTCCCCCTCATCAATATTTAAAACATCCATGATTGTCTGATTCTTAGAAAATCTAAATCCTAAATCAACATTAAAATCATTTTGTCTGATAGGGCTAAAAACTATTTCCGCATCGAATCCACTATTTGTCATGTCTCCAATATTAGAGGGCTGATTACTAAAACCAGTTGTTCTAGACAATTGGTCTTCAAAAAGCAAATCTGTTGATTTCTTTTGATAAAGCTCAAAAGAACCTGAAATTCTATTATTCAAAATTCCAAAATCTATTCCTCCTGATAATGATTTTTGAGTTTCCCATTGTAACAATGGGTTAGCCACAGATCCAGGAAAAGCAGATGTTTGTCCAGCATAAGAGTTAAAATCTTGAACACCAATTGATTCATAAAGAGAGACAGGTTCATTTCCTGTTGTTCCATAAGAAAGTCTTAATTTTAACTGATCAAATATTCCATTATCTGCAATCAAATCAGCCAAATCATAGCCCAATCCAACTCCATAAAAGACACCATATCTATTGTCTCTACCAAAACGAGAAGAACCATCTCTTCTTATGGTACCTTTTATATTGAAGTTATTGTCAAAACTATACCCAAGTTGACCAAACAGAGAGAATAAAGAAAATTCATTTTTTCTAGTCCAACCGTCCGTAATTTCTGCTGCAACATCTTGAACACTTAATCCTACTGGGAAACCTTTTCCACTTAAGCTAAGTCTTTCAAAATTATCTTTGACAAATTCTGTTCCTGCTAATAAAGTTAAACCGTGTCTGTCTGACAAGTCAAAATCATACTGGGCTACATTATTCCAAATGTACCTGTCTCGAGTATCTACTCTATCTCTTTTGATACCTGGTGCATCGGGATCTCCCACATAGAAATCAAGAATAGAACCCGGCTTAATAAAGTAAGTACTCTTAAAAGTATTGTTTGTAAGGCCACCCATTGTTCTAAAACTGAAGTTCTTGAATGGTGTTAATGTGAAAGCAATATTTCCAATCACATCCGTCCAGTTTTGTTCTTCTGGAGTATTGTTTATTGCTTCAATGATATTAAAACCTAAGTGCGTAAAGTTATAAATTGGTTCACCAGCGGCATCATACTGAATATTACCATCTGCATCAAGATTATATGCAGTTTCGTAAGGATTGTACGAGTATAATCCCACAAATGGAGATTGTACATTGTATCTATCTCTCAACTCATTATCATTTCTTCTTGAAATACTAATATTATTAGAAACAGAAATCCAGTCAGTAATTTTATAAGAACCATTAAATCGCCCTGATGTTCTATCAAAATCAGACCCTACAGATATCCCTTGTTCGTCATACCTCGAAGCAGAAAGAAAATAAGTAGCTCTTTCTGTACCACCAGAGAAGGACAAGTTATGTGAAGCCAATTTTCCTCTTCTTAATAAAGTTTGCTCCCAATCGTGTCCATATTCTAAAATTGCTGCTCTTTCACTCGCAGTCATTGGAGATCTTACTCCTAAAGCCGTTTCGTAGTTTAATTTTTCAGAAGCATTCATAAGATCAAAACCATCATCAAGAACCGTTTTTGCTCCAACCTGAGCGGTGTATTCCACGTAAGCATTTTTTGCAGAACCTCCTTTAGTAGTAACAAGGATTACCCCTGCCGAACCCCTAGATCCATAAATGGCAGTTGCTGCTGCATCTTTTAGGATTGTCATTTCTTGGATATCATTAGGATTTATGGCAGCGTATGCCTCTCTAGCCATAGGTACTCCGTCTATAATAAATAGTGGATCGTTATTTCCATTTATGGAAGTTAATCCCCTTACTCTTGCATAAGCCGTTTGTCCAGGCTTACCATTAATGGCAGTAACCTCTACACCCGTAGACTTTCCTTGCAAAAGGTTGTCAATACTGGTAATTGGCAAATTAGCAATCGCATCAGCACTTACTACTGAAATTGACTCTACTGCATCTGAACGTTTCACTGAATTGTAACCAAGAACAACTACTTCTGAGAGAACTTCTCCTTCAGCTAAAGTAATGTCAATGTTACTTAATCCTGTAATGTCAATGATTTTTGTATCAAAGCCAATATAACTGACCTCCACTTCATTAACTGTCTCTGGCAGATTCAAACTAAAAGAACCGTCTAAGTCTGTAATCGTACCTACCGTTGTACCAACTCCTATAATATTGGCTCCCAATAAAGGTTCACCTGAAGAGTCGATAACCTTTCCTGTTATTGACTTTTGAGCACTCATGTAAGCGCATGCGAAAAGCAATAAGAAAAAAGTGTTGAATAGTTTTTTCATAAATAGATTTTACGTTTATTAAAAAATAAGATTGATTTGCGAGATCAAGATTTGGTTGTTGAAAAGAAATGTTAATTTTTATTTCTGCTTCTTATTACTAAACTAAGCAAAATTCATTTATAATAAAAAAATCTTTCACATCCTTTGTGTTAAAAGTCAGGACTGCTGCAAGGATTTTTGAACCCAAAAAAATTCAATCTAGTCTGTAATAAAGGGTAATTATAAGCATAAGTTTTAAAAAATTAAAAAGGACGCCATTTTTTTAAAAAATATGGAACAATAAGCCCATTAGCAATAAGAAAACGATAAAATTTAGGAAGTCTAGTGGAATTCCAATTGCTACTGTTAAAATATTTTTAATCAGTTTATTCTTATAATCTTTGAAAAATTTGCATAAACCATAAAAAGTAAGTGTATATCCTATAAAATACAATAGCCATACGATTTACAGATTTATACATTCCTCGAAAAACTTGCTGCATATAGCAATTCTATAAATTTTGTTTCTGGCAATTGTTTTCCAATATTTAGGTCCATTTTGTTATCTTCTGATTCATAATGATGACAAATTCTGTTATTTATAAAGAGCAGAATTCATTTCTTAAACGAGTAATCAAAAAGTCAATGATGAATTTAAAAACAATTACCTTTTTCATTACATTCATTTTTCTTGAATTTTCCTCAAAAGCACAAGAAGTTTTAATTAATTATGAACTAATTGACTCTTATAATCAAACCGAATTGCTTGTTCTTCGAGAAAGCTTAGACATTCCCGAATTTTTCATTTCAGTTGATTATGAAGTAGATGTATATAAACTTAGTTATAAAACTCCTGACCCTCAAGGGATTACTACTTTGGCAACAGGAGCTGTATGTATTCCAAGAAACATGGATTGCGCTTTACCTCTTTGTTCCTACCAGCATGGTACAATTGCTAGCAAGATGAATGTGCCTTCCTATAAATCTGGCGAATTGGATATTGGAATATTATTAGCCTGCTCCGGATATGTTCTTGCATTGCCAGATTATCTTGGTTTGGGTGATTCGTCTGGTTTGCATCCCTACGTGCATGCAAAATCTGAGGGAACAGCTTGTTTGGATATGCTTAGAGCTGTAAGAGAGCTGCGTTTAAAAGTAGATTTTAGACTTAACGATCAACTAATGCTCCTAGGATACTCACAAGGGGGACATGCAACCATGGCACTACATAAAGAAATTGAAGAAAATGCAGCAGATGAATTTAAAGTCGATATAAGTATTCCTATGTCTGGGCCCTATGATATATCAGGAGCACAGACGGAATATTTAATTCAAGATGTACCTTATGCCACTCCTGGCTACCTTCCATATACCATACTTGCCTACCAATCTGTCTATGGAGATTTGTATGATGACATTTCTGAAGTTTTAAAACCTCCTTATAACAAAACCATTCCACTATTATTTGATGGGACCTACTCTATGGCTTATATCAATTCACAATGTACTGCAGTCCCAAATCAGATGTTGCAAGACAGCACACTTCAAAACTTTAAATCGGACCCAAATCATAAGTTACGGAAGGCCTTAGCGGACAATGACCTTTATACTTGGTTGCCGAAAGCTCCTGTTCATATGTTGTATTGTGATGGAGATGATCAAGTAAGTTACCTAAATTCGGTTGTTGCACTTGATGCCTTTCAGTCCAATGGACTGACAAATGTCTTTGCTCAAAACTTAGGTATGGGAGATCATGCTGATTGTGTGACACCTGCTTTGTTCAGATGCAAAACACTCATGGATGAAACAAGAAAATTAAATTTGGGAATAGAACTTAGTTCAAATATTTCTAATGAAGAGGGAAGTATTCAAATAGATATAGTTGGAGGATATCCTCCTTTCGATTTTGTTTGGTCTAGTGGAGATCAAACAAAGGATGTTAATAATTTATCCCCAGGCTTCTATGCTGTGACAATCTCTGACCAATACGATTGTACAGAAGTTTACAATTTTGAGATTGAAGATGTTAATAGTATCCATGAATCTTTAAAAAAAGGAACTCTAAAAATTTCGCCTAATCCAAGTTTAGGTCAGGCAAGTATTCTTAATCCTACTATAAACCAAAAAGTAGATGTAGAAATATTCGATATCCATGGACATAAAGTATATCAAAGACAAAGTCTAGAAAAACACATTCCTCTTCCAAAAATGAAAAATCCAGGAATCTATTTTGTTCAAGTTAGAGGTAAAAGCATACATTTTGCTCTTTGGATTTGCCTTTAATTGCTGTTACTTTTCGCTTCATCTTAAGGTATTTTATTAAATATCGATAAATTTTAAAAAAAAGTGATAGGTGATGCAGCGAAAAATAAACTGCATTTCTTTTAGTTGCGAAAGAAGGATCCCCGTCCTTAACAAAACTAAATACTCAAAATGAAAAAAGTCCAAACTAAAACAAACTGGATAAGCTGCTTTGTCCTTTTACTTCTTTGTACCAACCTAAATTCTCAGCAAAATTGTGAAATGTATTGTGCTTACACTGATTCATATTTTAGTGTTTGCTCTGATTGTGGAGAAGCAATAGCTGCAGATAATTGTGCTGATGCAAAATTCCCATCCATATGTAATCTTGATGGATTCCATTTTACAACTTGTGGATTTACTCCTGATGGACCAGGAGGCATACCGGAATTTTGTGGTCCTGGAACCATTGTTCATAACAACGCTTGGATCGGATTTACACCCGGAACTAGTGGCAGATTACACTTAAACATAGAAATTGTTTATTGCGAAATTTCTGACCAAAATTGTAACGGTCTCCAAGCGGCGATTGCTAGAGCCCAATGCAGAAATCCTGGAAATGAATTTTATGGTTTTGGATACGAAAGTTTGGACTGTGTCAATTGTGTTGATCAATCGTTTGATCTTATATCTACAGACGCTATAGCCGGTGTGCCACACTATATAATGATAGATGGCTGCTGCGGTGATGTGTGTGATATAATAATTCATGTTATAGATGGTTGGCCTCCAAGAGCTTGGGATCTTGAATCTGAAACTTCAATGCTTTGTCCTTCTATCGCACATGGGACGTGTTTCTCAAAAGAGTCCTTTGCAAGTGTGGTTGCAAAACCTGTGGATGGAAGCCTTGTTGGTTCTGATTTACTTTTCGAATGGTATGACCAAGACGACAATCTCTTTTATAGTGAAAATGGAGCTTCTGATGGAGAGGGAGGACTGATTTCAAGAGTCAGTGGTATAAACCCAGAAACAGGCAATCCTTATTTTTGTGAAGATGGTATCACTTCAGTTACTGTTGAATGCTTCAGTAAAAAAAGCTGTTGTAGAGAAAGTATAACTTTTAGCTTATCCGAAATTACTCCAGAACCAGCAGAAACAAGTTTCGTAAATCCAGATGTTACTTCTCTTAATTGTTTAAATAATCAATTGCTTGTCAAAGGTAATCCTGTAAATCCAGATGTAGATATATTATTAGAAAATTGGCAAAAAGTTGAGTTTGAAGGATTTCCTTTAAAATTTAAAAGCATACCTTCTAATACATACAACTCTAACACTTCAGAGCTTTCAATACACGATGTAGATCCTAACAATATAAATAGACCAGACCCTTATACTGGACCTGGTACTTACGTTTATTCATTTATAGATAGAAATTCTAATTGTGTCTCTGAAGCATTAATCTGTGTTCCTGCTAATACAATTCCTCCAAAAGTAATTCTTCAAACACCTAATCAAATAGATTGTGGAAACAATACAACAGTGACCTTGGATGCATCTGCTTCAGAAGTATTTTCTGTAATTATGGATTGTAACCTTGATAAAATAAAAGATAAAATATTTCCTTCTGAAGAAACGGTTCCTACGGATAATTTTATCGTTCAATGGAGCTCCACTTCTGGAAATCCTATTGGAAATTCTGATCAATTACTTGCACAGGTAACAATGCCTGGCGTCTATGATTGCACCATCATTAACAATGACAATATGTGCAGTGGCACAGCTAGTGTCATAGTCACTTCCAGTGGAAATGTCCCACTTGTTGACTTACCTGAAGTTGTAGATATTGGTTGTACTATGTTTGTAGATTTAGATGCTACTATTACAAGTGGAGGATCAGGCAACTTGACTTATACCTGGTCAAATGGCAATACTGTCCTTGGTTCTGGTGCACAAGTCACCATTGATACTCCAGGAACTTACACCTTAACTGTGATAGACAATGTCTCCCAATGCAGACGAACGGAAACTATAGAAGTCATTGCAACAGATGATGGTGGACCAAGAATAGAACCGATGACTGCAACTGATATTACTTGTGCCGCTTCTTCCTCCTTTATAGATCCAATCATAACTGGAGATAGCAATTATTCTTTCAGTTGGTTAAAAGATGGAAATGAAATAGCTAGTACGGAAGATATCACTGTAGACAGCGAAGGAGTTTATACAATTATAGTAACAGACAATGCAACGGGCTGTACTTCTGATCAATCCATACGGGTCTACTTACATCAAGAGATCCCGAAAATTATCCCATTTGATGATTCTGTTTTAAATTGTGCTAACGATGGAAAAACAACGGTGTATGCTACATTCGAAGATTTTGATCAAGCATACGTAGGCGCAATAAGTTACGAATGGTATAATTCTAATGGTGTTTTAGTAGGAGAATATAATTTCTTAGAAGTGACAGAGGAAGGTCCTTATACTGTAAAAGTTATAAATAATTTTAATGGCTGTACTTCAGAAGAAACGCTGCAAGTAAGTGTTGATGATGGCTTACCATTAGTTGAACCTTTGGTTGCGGATCCATTAAACTGCATTAATCAAATAATCAAGTTAACAGGAAAAGGAAATACGGGTTTAGCTGCCGCAAAATATGAATGGCTATATAATGGAGAGGTGATCTCTAATACGGAAGATGTTGAAATCAATGAAGCTGGGAATTATGAATTTAGAATTACTAATCTAGTAAATGGTTGTGCAAGATCTGAGAATGTCATTGTAGATGAAAATTTTGATGCCCCAATTGCAAACGCAGGTGTCCAACAAGAACTAAACTGTAATGAAACTTCTGTCATTTTAGATGGATCTTCTTCTAATGGTACTGGTACTTTGAGCTACCAATGGACTGGCCTTAATGGGACAAACGTGGGGTCAACGATGACAGCCAATCAAGCTGGTACATATACGCTTACTATTATTGATCAATCAAATGGCTGTACTTCTTCTAGTACAGTTGAAGTAACTGAAAACATGGACACACCTTCTGGTTTAACTGCTGAAGGTTCAAACTTAACTTGCTTGGATCAAACTGTTAGTTTGAATGCTAATTCAAATAGTACAAATGTAAGCTATGAATGGATTAGTCCTAATAATACTGCAACGGATGGTCAGCAGATTCAGGCAAATACAGCAGGAACTTATACCCTTGTAGCTACTAATTTAGAAAATGGCTGTACCATTGCAACTACTTTTGAACTTGAACAAGACTTGAGTAGTCCTGAAGGTCTAGCTTCTACAGATGGTATGATAGATTGTGTTAATGGAGCAGCAACTCTTACTGCTTCATCCATTACAAGTAATGTTAGCTATGAATGGATAAGCCCTGGGAATGTTTCTACACAAGGAGAAACTCTTTCTGCAAGTAGTGCTGGAACTTATACTTTGATTGCAACAAACATAAACACTGGTTGTACGTCGACAACAACTTCATTAGTACAAGCAAACGATGATATTCCAACGCTCGATATAAGTTATCTTGATGGTACAAGTACTGTAATAAATTGTATCACAAGCTCAAGTGTATTGGAAGGAATCACGGACAATGGTATCACAATCCAATGGCAAGATGCCAACAATAATGTTTTCACAGAAAACCCAATTACTGTTTTTGAACCAGGACAGTATATTTTGACAGCGACAAATCCAATAAACTTATGTGAATCTGAAATGGTATTTAATATTACAACTGATTTTGATGAGCCGCAAGTAGAAGCAGTTGTCTCAAATGATAACATTACCTGTCAAATATCTGAAATAGAAATTTCCGCTTTTGATGTTAATGGAAACTCTAATGAATATGAATGGGTTGATTCTAATGGTAATTTGATTACAAATAGCGCTAATTACACATTAGATCAAGAGGGTGTTTATACGGTCATTGCAACTGCTGAAAATGGTTGTACATCTGAGACAACAATTACTATTGGCACGGACACTCAAGAACCTGACGCATATGCTGCAGAAGACTTTACTTTAAATTGCAATGAAAACACTTACAATCTTGATGCAAGTTCAGATCTCAATTCAAATGTACAATACACTTGGACTGGACCAGGAGGATTCACGTCTACCGAAGCCAGCCCAGCAATTGATCAAGGTGGAATTTACACTTGCGAAGTTCTAAATCTTTTAAATAATTGTAGCTCGAGTGTAGAAGTTATGATCTCTGAAGACTTTGAAGAACTTAATGCATCAATCGAAGGAGCCGATCTTTTAAATTGTGACAATCCAAGCCTTGAATTAATAGGTGCATCAGACCAAGATGACGTAAGTTATAATTGGATATTACCTGACCAAAATCAAGCTACAGGTCAAAATATTATTATAGAAACAGGAGGAGCGTATACCATACTTGTAACAGACTTATCCTCTGGTTGTACTGCCACCGAAACCGTGGTAGTAAGCGCAAACTTTGATCAACCTGAGGCTACTGCTTTAGGAGGAGAAATAGATTGTCAAGAGTCTTCAATTAGCTTAGAGGCAAACAGCGATGGAACCAATGTTTCTTATAGTTGGTCTGGCCCAGATGGTTTTGAATCTGATGAACAAAATCCTGAAGTTACAGAGGCTGGAGAATACGTGCTAACAGTTATGGCTGGAAATGGCTGCTCTACTACTGCAACTGCGATAGTTAGTAATAACGAAAACACACCAGATGCTGACATTGAAACCGCTTCAGGCAATACAATTAATTGTATTACTTCAGAATTGGTTTTAACTGGAACATCAAGTGTAAGTGGCGTAGAATATACATGGACTCATGAAGAGTCAGGTGATGTTAATTCAGGTTCTAATTTAAGTATAACAGAAGCAGGAACATATTCCTTATTGGTAATTGATCCTACAAATGGATGTACAGAAATTAACAGTATTGAAATTTTAACTGACTTTGAGGAGCCAGAATTAATTGTTGAAGGAAATACGATAAACTGTTATCAATCCGAAGTAAGTATTTCTGCAACTTCTGGAGATCAAGTTTCTTCTGTCACATGGACGGGACCTAATTATAACTCAGAAGAGCTTGAAGCGAGCAATGTTGTTGAGCCTGGTTTATATACAGTAATGATAACATCAGCATTAAATGGTTGTACTAGTAGCACAAACATAGAAGTTGTTGCTGACATTGACGAACCTACTGTTGTTGCAAACTCTAAAACGATCACTTGTAATCTTACAGAAGTTCCATTATCTGGAATTGGATCATCAGAAGGTTCTGAATTTTCTTATTCATGGGAGACCAACAACGATCTTGTATCTACGGATTTGGAATTCATGACGACAACTCCTGGTACTTACACTTTAAATATATTGAACAGGGAAAATGGCTGTAGAGCTTCCACAACAGTTGTTGTAGATCAAAATATTGAAGTTCCAATAGCAGAGGCTGGAGACGAAGCAACTTTGACCTGTTCTGAAGATTCTGAAACTTTAAATGCCTCAAGTTCCCTCGGACAAGGGGACCTCAGTTATTCATGGATCAATCAACAAGGCGCAGAAATAAGTACTGCCTCTACCTTTAATACTTCTGAAACAGGAACCTTTACATTGCTTGTAACAGATATGATAAATGGATGTACCGCTTCAGATGTAGTAAACATCAATCAAGATATAAATGCACCAACAATAAGTTTTGCACCTAGTGAAAACATTACTTGCGATATAAGTAATGTTACTTTAGATGCTTCCGCTTCTCAAGGGCAAGGTTCCATATTACTTGAATGGACAAATAGTGACGGCAATATAATTGGTAGTGAACCTACTCTTGATGTAAACCAAGGAGGGGTATATCAATTAACAATTATAGATCTATCAAATGATTGCATGACGACCTCTTCAATTGAAGTCGCTGAGAATCTAAATGCACCTGCATTTAACATCATGGAACCTCAAGAAATTAATTGCTCGAACGGATCTATAGAAATTAATCTAGAAGAACTAGAGGCTTCAGATCCTGCATTCGTTTGGACTGGTCCTAACAACTTTACTTCTAACCAACAAAATCTGAGTGATATTCAAACATCAGGTGAGTATACACTTACGATTACAGATCAGGCAAACGGTTGTGTAACTATAAAATCAGTCGAAGTTTTGGCAA
Organism: uncultured Saprospiraceae bacterium; assembly: GCA_938018185.1. Classification (GTDB taxonomy): domain Bacteria; phylum Bacteroidota; class Bacteroidia; order Chitinophagales; family Saprospiraceae; genus JALZVN01. The sequence goes on along the minus strand of CALIIW010000075.1, from coordinate 5,962 downwards.
ATGTAGACCTACCTATAGCTGAAGCAAATGTAAACGAAGAATTAAATTGCACAACAACTGAGTTAAACATTGATGCCTCTAATTCAAGCGCTGGTCTTGATTATAGTTGGACAGGCCCATCCATTATTTCTGGAGCAAATACACTTAATCCGCTAGTGGATCAAGATGGTAATTATATATTGACAATTGTAAACCCTGAAAATGGTTGTGAAAGTACTACAACTGTGATGGTAAATAGAAACAGTACTGAAATAGAAGGCCTTGATTTAGAAGCCTCTGATGTAAACTGTTTTGGTGATGGCATTATCCAAATACAAGAGGTAATCAGTGGAACTGCGCCATATTTATTTTCAATTGACAATGGAAATAATTTTACTGATGAATTGATTTTTGAAGATCTTGAATCTGGAGCTTACAATATTGTGGTTCAAGATGGAATTGGTTGTGAATTCATTTCTTCAATAGAAATCAATCCAGCAATAGATTTATATTTAGACTACACGAGTACTGCTTTTGAAAATACAATTCAAGTTGGCCAATCTGTTCAGTTGCTTCCAGAAAATAATTTTGAAATAGAAGAAATATTTTGGTCTGACCCATCAGTAAGCGGTTTGTTTCCTTTTGTTTCTCCAGAGAGTACAACAACTTATATTATGTCAGCCTTTGATAAATATGGCTGTGTCATAGAAGATGAGATAACGATATTTGTCGAATCAAATAGATCCATTTTCATTCCAACTGGATTTTCTCCAAACGGAGATGGCATAAATGACAACTTTATCATATTTGCAAATATGAGTCACGTACAACAAGTAGAAGTCTTCCAAGTGTTTGACAGATGGGGAGTTGAAGTATTTTCTATGGAAAACTTTATTCCAAACGATGAAGCTTTTGGATGGGATGGTACTTTTAAAGATCAGACTTTAGAGCCGGGTGTATATTTATACTATGCAGTGTTACTTCTAACAGATGGGGAAACCTCACTGCTAAGGGGAGAGGTTACTATAGTCAGGTAATAAGAATTCAACTTACGAAAATGATTAACTAAGTTTATTCACTAAAATTAATACCTCTATTTAACCTATTAGAAATCTCTTGCGTAATGCAAGAGATTTCTCTCTTTTTCGGCAAGGGTAAAACAGAAAACAAAAGGAAGCATCTAGGGGTGTCACACTAAGCAATGGTATTACCACAGCAATAGCGTTTCAAGCCATACTTTCTTACAGCTCCTTTAAGTTTTTAAAATAAGGGCGGAGGTCCCCCTCCCACCCTTTCAAAAATCAAGCATCTTTTCTAGCATTAGATTGTGTCAAGAGCATGAATTCATTCACCACTATTTCAGAGTAGTACTTCATTCTCCCTTGATCGTCTTTAAAACTGTTGTGTGTAAGCTTTCCTGTCAAGGCAATTTCATTGCCTTTTTTAAGGAAGACATTCATATTTTCAGCAACTTTTCCCCAAGCAATTAATTTATGCCATTGCGTATCAATTACCTTTTCACCGTTGAGGTTGTTATAGATATCTTTGGTGGCAAGGGTAAGTTTCACCAACTTATTGCCATTCTCCAAATTCCTAAATTCAGGGTCATTGCCTAATCTACCTATGAGATTTATACTGTTTTTAATTGAATTCATAATTCATACCTTTTAAAAGATCAAACAGTTGTGCCCTTGGTAGCAAGCTTAGTAATTTTCACAAATTCATCCGCAACAATTTCAGAGATGTATCTCTTTACACCTTCTTTATCGTCGTAAGATCTATGTGTGAGCTTACCCTTAATAGTCACCTCATTTCCTTTTTTCAAAATGTTGTGCATATTTTCAGCAAGCTTACCCCAGGCAACAATATTGTGCCATTGAGTTTCTTCAATTAACTCGCCCTCCTTATTTTTATATTTTTCTGAGGTAGCTAAGCTAAACTTGACAAGTTTTTTGTCATTGTCGAAGGATTTAAGTTCTGGATCCTTTCCTAAATTACCCATCAACTGGATACTGTTTCTAATAGATTTCATTTTTCACGCTTTAAAAATTAACTAATAAATAATTTAAAATTTGTCTTTTGATCAAATTGACAATACAAATATGAGGTGAAGTGATTTAATTATTCGTTTTTTATGCGTATAATTACGTTTGTATACGCAATTATACGTTTATAAACGTATGTATGCGTTTACAAACATTTTATTATATAAAGCTATGACAAACAATGAAAAAAAATTGTATTGAATGTGGAGACACGTTCACAGGTAGAAATGGCAAAAAATATTGTTCCAATCAATGTAGAGCCACCTACTTCAACAAACGCAATGCTGATGCCAACAACTTCGTTCGCAACATCAACAAAATCCTGCGAAATAACAGGCTAATTCTTAAAAACCTAAATCCTAATGGCAAGTCTAGAGTACATCGAGAAATACTTATTGCACAAGGATTCAAGTTTAATTATTACACACACGTTTTCAAAACAAATACAACAGAATATTTCTTTTGCTACGAATACGGTTATCGTATTTCTAGCAATGGGTATTTTATGTTGGTGGAAAAAAAAGAATGCGTCAAGTAATTCAATCTTAATTGAAGATGCTGGATAAGTTGCAACTATTTTGGTACAAGTGCTTTGACTCTAAAATACCTGCAAACTACCATCAGATTGTCTCTAATTACAATAGTTACTATAATGCGTTAAATAGTGACCTTAAAGAGAAGTTTCTTCAAAGAATTTATTACTCGTCCAAATTTATAAGCTTTAAACCTGTTAATTTTGAAGAGGTAACTGAGGAAATGAAAATCATTATAACTTCCGCATTAATACAAATCACCTTCGGGCTTGACAATTATATTTTAAATAAATTTTCAACCTTATTCGTAGTTCCCTCTACCTATTATAATTTTGGATCGTATAAAAACTTGTTAGGTCATGTAGATTTTCAACAAAGATGTATTGTCATTTCTTGGCCCTCTGTGCAAGAGGGCTTCATCATCCCAGATGATGCCACTAATGTTGCCCTGCACGAATTAGCGCATGCTTTACAAGAAGAAAATAAAATTAGAGCACTTGGAAACAAATTCTTTCATACATATAAAATGGAAACCTGGGAAAGAGAAGGCGTAAAAAAACTTGCGGTGATTCAAGCTAGTGAAAATACCTTTTTGAAAAGTTACGGTGGCAAAAACATGCTTGAATTATTTGCTGTTTCCATGGAAGCATTTTTCGAAAGACCGCAGGAGTTTAAAGAAAATTTGCCTAAGCTATATAAGAAGATGACCTTTCTGTTAAATCAAGATCCTACAAATGGAAATGATCCAGTCTTTAAAGAGAAAATATAAAACAACTATTTTATTTAAGAAAAGTCATTTGGATCTAGCTTAAAATGATTTTTATAAACAGTCACAAAATATTCTGTACTACTAAAACCACATTTGCTTGCAATTTGATCAACGGTCAGTATGCCTTCTTCTAGGAATTGCTTTGATTTTAAGAGTCTGTAATCTCTTAGTATCTTAGAAGTATTATCGTGATACATAGATTTCATTTTCTTCAGCATCTGACCTTTTGACATTTTTATTTGTTCTGCAAATTGGTCCGCATTAAAATCAGCTTTATGATAATTTTGTTCAATGACTGAGAATAACAATGTTTCAAACTTTGTTAGTTCTTTTCCCTCCACAATATCATCAAGCTTCTTAGAAATATCAATCTTTGCATGACTATCCAACATCTTTTCAACAAGCTTCACTAATTCTTGTGGTTTAAAAGGTTTATCTAAATATTGATCGTGACCTTTCAATTCAAGGTTATAATTTTCACTACGCTCCTTCTTTGATGTAAAAATTAAAATGGGAATATGATCAGTAAGTATATTGTTTTTTAATTTCTCGTAAATTTCTAAATTATTGGTCTTTGACAAAATTAGATCACATATGATTAAATCAGGTATTTCTTTGTACGAAATTGCTAGCCCAATTCTAGGATCATGAGCTATGCTGATATTATAAAAATCTGATAAGGTATCTGATACAAAATTTGAAAATTCTAAGTGATCTTCAATTAATAATATATTGTATCTGTCTTCATCAGGTTTTAATAAGACCGTTGTCTTTTTTCCTGTTTTACCAATTATAGAAGATACTTGAGAAATCAATTGCTTTTCTTTGACAAAGGCAAAAGGCAATAATAAACTAAAGTGCGTCCCAAAATTGTTATTATTTACAAAGCTTAGCTTTCCATTCATAAGGGACACAAGCTTGTTTGCTAGGGACATATTAATTTCAAATGCATTGCTTTGATGGGCAGAAAATGATTCTGAAGCATATTCCCAATCAAACAGATTAGAAGCTTTATCATGCGGAATTCCTGGACCATTATCTTTAATGTCGATCCTCAATAAATTATCTTTTTCTATTCTTGAAGTCATGCTAATTATTGCACCAGAAGAAACAACACTGGCAGCATTTTTAAGTAATATAGAAACTACCTTTTCTAAATTCTCAAAATCTAGCTCGCAGATCAGATTTTCTGGAATAATATCTAAAAGCCAAATAATATCCTCCTTCTGAGTAGTGGTTTTTACATTTTTAAAAATTGATTGAAGAACTTCTGAATAACTTTGTTTTGACAAGTTTAATACAATACTATTTGACTCCGCTTTGTTCCAATCTATCAAAGTATTGATATGGCCGATTAAACCATTTAAAGTTTTATCGGTCGAATTTACTAATCCTTTAATGTGTTCTGGTAAATTTTCTTTTTTTAGTTTTTGAACATAAGATTGTGATAAATTTACTGGCCTACTAATTTCATGTGATACAGTATGAAAAAGTTTTTCTTTTATGCTTTTTACTTCAATCTCCTTATTTACAATATTAGTATTCACCTTTCGAATCATAAAAAAACAAAACATTCCAAATACGAAAATTGACAATAACAAAAAGCCATTTATAAATTTTCGATTTCTATTTAACTTCAATTCTGAAGCTGCCAACATCATTTCATACTTTTCTTTCATTTTTAGATTCTCTAACTTGAAAGATTCAAAAGCCTGATTAGATTTTTCTAAGCTAGCCTCGGATTGTGAGATATGGAAGGAGTCAGCATAGACCTGCAAAATTTTTCTAAATTCCAATGCCTTATCTAACTTATTATTACTTTCATGCAAGGTTGCAATTTTAGATGAAATCTTCTTCAAATCATTCCATCTTTTATTTTCTATAGCGAAGCCATGCGCTAAAAGATAATTCTTTTCAGCTGCTTTATACTTTTTTAAAGAAGACAATAAATCTCCATAACTTATTAAAGCATCTGAATATTTAGGATGTGCTGCGAATTTCATTTGGGCTATCAGAGAATCAAAAACAGTCAATGCTTTCTTTTCATTCTGAGTTTCAATCAATGATGACACATACCAGTACTCCGTATCTAAGTATTTAATTTTGTCCGATTCCTTGTAGAGCTCTTTAGCTTCTTTAAATCTTTCAAGAGATTCTGAATAGCGATTTTGTTTAAAGAGGGCTACTCCTAAATTGTAAATTGAATTTGCAAGGTAAGTTGTGTCAGGTATAGAATTAAAATATTCAATGGCAAGAAGGCTTGACTCCTCTGTTCTTTTCCAATCTTCAGATATAAAATAAATGGTTCCTAGAAAACCATGTGCCATTCCCAAAACTTTTTGAGAATTATGATCTAATTCTGTTTCAATTGAAATTAAAGGAAAGACCTTAAGACAAGCTTCCTCGGCTTTATTTGATTGCTGTATTTCAGCGTACTCATATGCCAAATTGAGATGGGTCTTGGCTTGTGCTAGCTTGTGCTCTTTCCCTAACAGGGACAGCTGCTCATTCCAGATTTTAATCTTTTGGGGAGCCAATAATCTTGAACTTAGAAAATAGCTTGCTATGGAATCTATTCTTTCAGGAAATGGAATGTCAAGGATTGTTTTGAAGCTTGGATCAACTACAAGAACGTT
>CALIIW010000074.1 GCA_938018185.1 uncultured Saprospiraceae bacterium | reverse complement strand
TGCGTTTTACATGCAGAAACTCAAATTCATGTTTGTGCCAATCCAGATGATCCAATCCCTGTTGATGATGACCTTATGTTTTGCAGTGATTTTGGAATCCCAACATTGCAGGTTGTTAGTGGGGGAGCAGGTATCGCAGGTTCCTTTACAGTGGTAGCACCTTCAGATAATTTTCCAAATGAAACCTATTGGGAGATCACCTCAGGCGGAGCTGTTGTTGCTACTGGTTCAGCAGGAACTGTTGTAACTTGTAATTTACCAATAACAGCAAATTACTCGATTACTTTCTATGACCTTTCAGGAGATGGATGGTCTTGTGGTGATGCAGTAGGAACTCAAGTAGTGGATACAGAATCCGGAGCTGCACTATTTACCTATTCTGCAGGAGCTTGGGTAGGAAATACTTGTGGAGATAAACTAAACTTTAATTTCCCTAATGGTAATGGTGCACAATTTGGACCTTTCCCACTTGGATCACCAACTCCAAATAATGATCCTGGAACTGCAGATAATTTCTTATGGTTTGGTCCATCGGCGACGCCACCAACTGTATTGGATGATGGGTCTCATATCGGAGAAGGTGCATGCTTCAATCCAGCAGCCTTTTTTCCATCTGATTTATGTCCTCAAACTTTTTGGGTGGTTGCTGTAAATACAGATGATTATGATGCATGTGGAGAGCTATTTACAGGGCTTCCAGTAGCTGGTACATTATCCTGTTTTTCTTGTCCTGTTCCGGTCATGATCACAGAGTTTGATACTCCTGCTGCACCTAAGGTTACTAATAACTTTTTCTGTATAGGAAAAAATCCAGGCACTGCTCCATTGATGGCAGAATGCGGGGATTGCGAATTCTGTCCTACTGACCCTGCTCCAACTACAAGCATTACATGGTATGATATAGAAGGTAATCAAGTAGGTACAGGACCAACTTTTGATCCTTTTACAGCAGGCGTTATTGACCCAACTACTTGTACACCGGGTTGCATCACTTTCTTTGCCACTTGTACTTGTTCAGGCGATATTGATTGCGAAAGTATTAAGATGCCTGTTGTTTATGAAATTTTAGAATGTGATGATGATTGTCTAGATGGTTGCACTTACTTCCTTGTCTTAGAAGATTCAGGTTGTGATGGCTGGGATGGAGCGAGTCTAGATCTTAGTATAAACGAAGTTTGGCCTGCAACTAATTATAAATTAAGTTACTCTTCTTGCCATCCAGGTTTTGATGTAATACCTTTTGAGGTGACGGATGGTGCTTTAATAGATGTTGCTTATTGGAATGGTGCAAATGAGACAGAGCATGCTTGGAAAATATTAGATTGGAACAGAAATATTGTTGCACAATCAGGTTACGATGCCATGGGTTGTAATACGACAGTTCCGACATTGGCACTTGATGGAACAGAAAGATTTAAAGCCGAATGCCCAGAATGTTGTGAAGAGGAAATCGAAGAATTCTGTGCAAGAGTAACAATGGGTACTTGGCCGGAATTTATGTCATGGGAATTATACGAAGGGACTTGTTCTATAGACAAACAAGGGCCAAGAGTATTTTATATAAATGCTACAACCTATGAAGGTAATCCTCCAGGTTCTGTAGTTGATCATGAGATTCCAAATCTGGACGGCTGTCAAGAATATACTATTGCTTTATTTGATGGATTCAATACAGGATGGTTTGGTGGAGATTGGACTTTATTGACATCAAATAAATGTTATGGTCCTGTTGGAAACCAAATACTTGATGAATCAGACTCAAAATTTGGATGGTATACCGTAATAGGAGTAACAGATACAGAGTTCCCAAATGACAATAATGCAAACTTGCCAGGGGATGAATTTAGAAAATGTTTCCAACTTCCTTGTTGTTCAGAATGTCCAGAGGAGTTCACGCAATTGGTTACACCTGATCCTGCCACTTGCTTAGGTGCTGCGATCAATGTACCTATGCCGAAAGCAAAGATTTGTTATCCTAACTGCAGCCATGCACAAGGATGTGATGTAGTGGTGGACGTCGAATTGTTAGTAAATGGAGATCCTTTTGGAGGAATTTACTTTGATACAAATTTTGAACCAGGTTCAAATGCAACATTGAATAATCTACCAGTTGGTTGTCATAAGTTGGTATACTATATAGAATACTGTGATGACATTACAACAAGATGTACTTCAGACTTTACGATATTTACAGATCCAAACCCTACAATGGTTTGTAATGATCTTGTACACATAACATTGAATAACAACAATGATAATCCAGCAGAAGGAGGTTGGAATCAAGGTTTTAACGATGACCTTGGAGAATGTGTAATAAAGGTTACTCCTGACATGGTGTTAGAAAACCTTTTTGCAGAACAATGTCAAACAACAATAAATTCAGAGTATAGAATAACAATTCTTGACACTGATGGTGCTCCATTGGTGGTTACTTCCGATAGAGGTCTTCCTTTAGATTGTCAAGGAAGAGAAATTCCAGCTGCTTTATTAAATTGCCCATTGGTGCCTGCTCATAATTTAATTAGCTCCGCTCAAGTGAAGCAAACATTTACTTATGTAATTGAACATAAATTAAGTGGAAATAAATGTTGGGGAGAAATAAAAGTCGAGGACAAAGATGCACCTCTAATCATTTGTAATGATTATGATGTGGAGTGTACAAATCCAGACTACGCAAACGAAGATTTTGAAGTGATTGATACAATAACTGCGGGGCCAGAGCTTCCAGCGAATATCGCAGGTGGATTTGGTGGCCCAGGCCAGTCAAACCTATACTTGCCAGTAAATATTGGGGTGGATAAGTGTTACCCGCTTGGCGTAAAATTAAAAGACATTCAAGTGAACTTGGATATGATTCATAATGAGATTACGGATGTATCTGTCTTTTTACATTTACCTACAGCTTTGATAAATGCTGGTTTCACTTCTCCAATGACATTGGATTTAAACGGAGATGTAGGATCGCAAAATACTTATACTCCTAATCCGGTGAATGATTCACCTGACTTGATGAATTTTGTCAGTGGTCCATTGGCGAATCCAGATTGCAATTTATTGGTTTCAACTTCACCAGAGAATTTTGCTACTGAGACGACTGGCGCAACTTCATTGCCAGGAAATCTTGGAGGGACTTGGTATATCCAAATAGTAGACAACGGTGTATCTTTTCCTGATCCACCTTTTGGAGCTGGAGAAGTTACAGCTGCAAACATCATAATCACTTGTGGTTTTCCTACACCAGTTGCAGCATATGATTGTAGCCCATTTGAGCTAAGTTTAATAGCTGAAATTATTGAAGAAACAAACTGTGATCAGTCTGATTGGAATGGTGCAAAATTACTTAGAACTTACGAAGCAATAGATGAATGTGGCAACGCTTCTTATTGCACACAAACAGTAAATCTAAAAGCACCAAGCTTTAATGATATAAGTATTCCGGGTGACATTGATCTCGAATGTTCTGATGAAACTTGTGACCCTGAAAACATAACACCTGATTTAAGTGGAAGTCCTTTTTTCGGTTGCTTCAATGTTACCGCAGAACTTCACGGATTTTGCGATGTTTCCTATACTTACAATGACCAAATCATACCAACTTGTGGAAAAGGGTATAAGTTGGTTAGAGAATGGACGATAGTAAATTGTTGTACAAATGTGTTCAAGAACTTCACTCAATTGATAGGAGTAGGAGATCATACAGGGCCCGAAATAAATGCTGGAGACATAACCGCAAATTCACATCCATATGATTGCGATGCAAGTTTAGTATTCAGTCAAGCAGTAACAGATGTTTGTTCGGGAGTTGCTACAATCTCAGTTTCCTATACAGTGGGCGGTGGCGCTTATACAGGAGGCGGAACTGTGAATATTGCCAATATATTTCCTGGAGGAGATTCGGTTGATAATCTTCCATTAGGTATTACAGAGGTGATGATCACTGCAACTGATAGTTGTAATAACCCAACAACACAATTGGTGAATGTTACCATAGAAGACAATTCGCAACCTTTCGCGGTATGCGATGATGACTTGCACGTTTCGCTCAACAACGATGGTTTGGCTTGGATTGCAGCGGAAAGTTTTGATGAAGGTTCATCAGACAATTGTTCTGAGGTAACATTAGAGATCAGAAGTTTAGGTTGCATGGGAGAAGACTGGGGGCCAGCAGCAGAAGTTGCTTGTTGTGATATACCAAATGTAGTATTAGAATTAAGAGTGACAGACGCCGCAGGAAATACAAATATTTGTTGGGCAGAGATTACAATAGAAGACCCATCTGAACCGACAGTAACTTGTCCAGATGATAGGACCGTGGATTGCAATGATCCATTGTTTAACGACCCATGGCAAGAGGAACCTGTGGCCGAAGACAACTGTGCTGTGGATCTAATAGATACAGTAGATGGTGGAAGCCTAGATAATTGTCATGCAGGAACCTTGACAAGAACATGGACCTACTCAGACGGATCGGATAAGTCGGATGATGTAAGTTGTACACAACGAATCACTTTCGAACATGTGTCAGACTTTACGGTACAGTTTCCGCCGGACATTACAATAAATACCTGTCCAGATGATACTGGAGATACTGGTGCGCCAATCATCCTTGATGATGATTGTGAACTTGTTGCAATCAACTATGAAGATCAATTATTAGGTCTTGGAAACAATGGAGATGATGATGCTTCCTGTTTCAAAATTTTAAGAAAATGGACTTTAATCAATTGGTGTGTTTATGATGATACGCAAACACCAACAGACGGTGGTATACCTTTACCACTTCCAAATACTTTCAGAGATGATGATGGATATTTCTATTACGTACAAACAATCAAGGTTATTGATGAAGAGGCACCTACTGTGGATATGGATATACCAGACCCATGTGATTTTACAGATGAATGTGCAGGAACAGCAGTATTGATTGCCGTAGGTTCAGATGATTGTTCAACTGAATTAGAATATAACTATACAGTAGATGCATTCAGCGATGGAACAATAGATTTTGCTGGAGATGGAGAAGATGCTTCTGGTTTTTATGATTATGGTTGTCATATCATTACTTGGAATGTAGGAGACAACTGTGGAAACTGGACAACGGCAGATTTTGAATTTTGCGTTGAAGATTGTAAGAATCCAACACCAGTATGTAAGAATGGAATCTCTGTAGAAGTAATGAATGATGGAGATGGTTGTGTGCCAATCTGGGCGACTGACTTATTAGAGTATGCTTTTGATAATTGTGATGAAGATGAAGCTGTTGAAGCTACGGTATTGATCAGAAGAGCTGGGGAGACAGGTCCTCCACAAACTCAAATCGAAGTATGTTGTGATGATGTACCTGCAGGAAATGTAAATGTTGAAATTTGGGTAACTGATGCAGCTGGTAACAGTGATTTTTGTGCTACTTATATTATACCACAAGATAACCTAGGGAACTGTCCTGGCTCAGGAGGAGGCTCATCAACAATCCAAGGTGATATTGTTACGCAAGACTATGAAGATGTAGATCAAGTAATGGTAGATATAAATGGCACTGCGGTTGAAAACAATATTTCAGGTTCGTATAATTTCTCTAGTTTACAAACTGGATCTAGTTATACCATAAGTCCAGAGAAAAAGATTAAACCTTTAAATGGAGTGAGTACTTATGACTTAGTTCTAATAAGCCAACATATCATTGGGACAACACCATTGACATCTCCTTATCAATTAATTGCAGCTGACGTTAATAAGTCTGGCTCTGTTACAACCTTTGACATGGTTCAATTGAGACAATTAATCTTATTTGTAATTGACGATTTTCCGAATAACAATTCATGGAGATTTGTTGATATGGATTATGTATTCCCTGTGCCAACCAACCCTTGGTCAGAAACATTCCCAGAAGTAATCAACGTAGCTAGCTTGCCTGCATCTGGAGAATTGCTAGCAGATTTCTTTGCAGTGAAAATTGGTGATATCAACGGAAGTGCAAATCCAAATACCTTATTAGGTACAAACGACAGAGAAATGCCAACAACTTTAGTATTGAATGTTGATGATAGGGAAATGGTAGCAGGAGAGACTTACACCGTAGATTTCCTAGCGAATGATTTTACAAACATCAGTGGATACCAGTTTACAATGAACTTTGACAGATCAGTTGTAGAGTTTGTTGGAACAAAAGCAGGAGCCTTGAATGTAAGTGATAAGAACTTTGGAACAAGCTTACTTGACGAAGGTGTAATTACAACATCATACAACGAAGCAACAGCAATGACCTTAGGAAATGAGGAGAAATTGTTCTCAATCACATTCACAGCTAAGGCAAATGCATTCTTGAATGATGTGATTGGTATTAACAGCAAGTACACTCAAGCAGAGGCATATAGTGGGGATGGTGAGTTGAAAGAAATTGCAATAGGGTTCAACACTGCAAATGGAACAATAATAGCAGGCGGGACTTTCGAACTCTTACAGAACAAACCAAACCCATTCAATGAGTCTACAGTGATTGGCTTTAACTTGCCGGAAGCAACTGCAGCGACATTGAAGGTCTATGATGTTTCAGGAAAGATGTTGAGAATAATAGAAGGTGATTTTGCAAGAGGATACAATGAAGTCACAATAGAAAGAGGGGAACTTCAGACGACAGGTGTTCTATACTACCAGTTGGATACGGAGGAAGATTCGGCGACTAAGAAGATGATTATCCTTGATTAGAAATTTAGAGACTATTGAAAAGGCAGGAGTATGAAAATACTACCTGCTTTTTTATTTGTCTTAAGTTTCTGATTCTTTGAATTGTGACAGATGAAATTTAAACTCTAAATATATGTTTTTGTGTTCCAAATTCGTAACTTTGTAACATTCCCGCAGGTAAGTTAGCCCAATTATAATAAACAAAATTACTAACTCGTAACTCTTAAAGGAAGCGAATGATTTGCTTGCTATCTCAAGCAATTTGCTAAAGTTTAATATATGTGACACCAAATGTTAACCAAACTATAAATATCAGTCTAATTTCCACGGACAAAAGTTTTTCTCAACTGATGCTGCAGGCATTTAACGGAAGCCATAGCCATAAGCTAAGCATATTTAATTTTAATGAGATTAATTTAATAGATCTTGAAAATACTTATGAATCCATTAGTCCAGATATAATTTTAATTGATATAGGCAAGAGCCATAGATCTATTGAAGAATTTGTTCATCTATTAATGATCTGTTCCGATTTTGTAAATGAAAATCTATACCTTCTTTCAGATTCTAAATTGAAAATATTTGAAAAATTCATTGGCACAACTACCGCTAAAAATTCACCATTTAAGTTAATTAAAAAGCATGTCGACTCAATAAAAAGACTCGAGATGAAATATCCTTCTCATAGGAAAACAAAGAACCCTTCCAAAGAAGAGAAATTTAAAAATTTAAATAGCATACCTATTCCTATTCGAGGAGAACTTGATCTTAAAATTAGATTTAAGGACATTGTCCATTTAGAATCTTATGGGAATATGACTTACATATATGTTGACAAAATGTATATGGATAAATTCAAAATAGTCGCATATAAAAATCTAGGACAATTGACCGCTGAATTGCCTGTAAAATATTTTCGAAGAGTCCACAAAAGTTATACGATAAATAAATCCAAAGTGATTAGAGTAAGTAATGCGGGAGTGCCTCAAATAGAAATGAAAAACAATTACAAAGTTCCGGTAGCAAGAAGGAAGTATAAGGACTTTCAGCAATGGATTATGAAAAAATAATAAGTTAAAAGATCTCTTACCTAGAAAAATCTATCTCCGTATTATCCCCAATATTCAAGCTCTGACTCAATCCTTTAATTGCAGCATCATTTCCCACGACTGATTTTGTCAATATGACTTCATCAATTAAAGAGAAGTTGCCGATTATGGAATCTTTTACGATAGAATAATTTATTTCAACATTGTCTCCAATAGTAACATGTGGACCGATGATAGAATTTTTTATAGCACAATTTTTGCCTATGGCGACAGGATCAATAATAATGGTGTTGTCAAAGGCAGGTAGATTGGCTGAAGCAAAACCTTCCTCATCCAATAACTTAGCATTGGTCTCTAAGAGGATTTCTTTTTTGCCACAATCAAACCAATTGTTGACTTGCATAGTTGTCATTTTGTGGCCTTCTTTTATCAAATCCATTAAGCCATCTGTCAATTGAAATTCATTGTGTGTTCTTTTATCATGCTGGATGTTTTTTCCTATAGCATCTAAAAGTTGTTTTACTTCTTTGATCTTATATACCCCAACCATGGCCATGTTGGTTTTTGGAATTTTAGGCTTTTCGACCACTTTCGTTACAAAACCATCTTCCCCAACTTCTACGACACCAAAATTACCTGGGTCTTTTACAGTTTTTACACAAAATGTAGAAGTCTCACTTTCAACAAATTTTTTGATATCGAAATCTATTATGGTATCCCCTAAAAATATGATAATTTCCGTGCTATCATATATTTGTTCTTTTGCTACCCATATGGCATGACCTAAACCTTGTCTTTTGTTTTGAGTAACAAACTCTTTTTTAAGTTTTGGATATTTACTTTCAATATGATCTTTTATCTTTTCTCCTAAGTAGCCAATTATAAAAACAAATTCTTCTACACCAGCTCCTCTAAGTTGGTCCACTATTAGATCAATGATAGGCTTTCCTGCGACAGGAATCAAAGGCTTTGGCTGTGTATAAGTTAAAGGTCTTAATCTTGTGCCGGCGCCTGCTACTGGAATTATCGCTTTCATATATTTAATTTAGTTGAAAGATAAGTAATACTATTTGAACTTACAATTGCCCCTATTATTCCGGTTTATTCAATTGTTGACTTAGTTAATAATACTTGTGATAGCTTAATCTAAGCTTTTGTTCTTCACAATACTAACAAATGAATAATTCTATAATATTTTATGCCTTCTTAAAGCTTCCAGAATATAATATTTCAAATCATATTATATGATTTGTTTTCAATTGATTAATATTATGTCAAATTTATACCTACTATATGAGCGATAGTTACAACAAAACCTTTGATATTAGGTGGTCAGACGTTGATGCAAATAGACATGTTACCTCTGTAACCTATAGCAAGCTGTGTATTGAAACCAGATTGGCCTTCTTGAGAGAACATGGTTATACACAAGATAAGCTTGCTGAATTGTACATTGGGCCAGCAATTGTGCATGAGGAATTGTTTTATCTTAATGAAGTCTCACCTGATGATAAGCTCATTGTTAAGCTGCAACTTAAAGGAATTACAGCTGATAAAAGATTTTTTAAATTTGGACATAGCATGCTGAATGGACAAAACGAATTGGCAGTCTATAATGCTTGTACATTTTGTTGGATTGATCTTAGAATAAGAAAACTGTGTTTGGCTCCACAAGATCTGCTAAGTATTCTTGGGAACCTCCCTAAAAGTCCAGATTTTAAAATATTAACCAAAGCAGATTTACCAAGGTTTTAAAATATCTTAATTTTTAAATTCTAGATCATTTACAATTTCTGTCAAGAGTTTGTGTCCAACATTATTTAATTTTCTTTTGTAGTCCAGATTAAAAATGTAAGTAAACTCATTGACACTTGTTTCTGGCATAATAAACTCTGTGAAAATACCTGGGAAAACTACTTGCTTAGAATATATTTCGTTTCCATTATCAATCACAGTATAGCTTGCGACAAAATCATTTTTCAATTGTATGATCCTGTTTTCGCTAATATCAATTATAAAATAGAGGACATAGATAAAGCCGCTTTGTGACACATATTGAAAATGTCCTGGTATGCTTTCCAACTTAATAAGAATATTTTTACTCCCTAAAACATCCTCTAAGTTCATCTTGTTAGCTTTCTCTAATATGCCTTGCTTTACAAGTTTGTACCTATAATTACCATTGAACTCAAGTTCAAATTCATCCTTGCTCGCATAGTAAACAATAATTGGGAGAAAGCTTGAGCTTGTTTTTTCAACTTTGTTAACATGAGAATCTGAAAGAGGAGAAGTAATACGCAGTTTGGAATTTTCTACAAATTCTATTTTTTTAGAATCTGCATAAAAGTCAATCATTTCATGATAATGCTTTGTTGACACGCAGCTTGTAAAAAGCGTTGAAACTAGAAGAGCAAAAATTATATGCTTCATTATGGTTGTACTAATATTTGATCTTATAAAAATTCCAAAGACATAAGAAGTCCTACCTCCATGAAAAATACAAAATCAAAATTACCGCAAAAATTACCGCAAAAATAAAGATAGATGAAATGCCTTTTGTGTGGCGATGAGACAAATGGGCCATTGCTTCCCGCCAATCCATGTTTTTGACAACAGCCTCTTTTCCTAAGACAAGGTAGCGACTTTTTCCAAAAACACGTTGATCTCCTGGTTTTTGAAGTATTAAAAATTCTCCATTCATGAATTCAAGATCATACAATTCTTTTTGGCTTACTTCGCCAATATGTCTTTCAAGGATGAGTTTATTTGATTCTAAATTTTTCCAAATTCCAGTTGCCAAGCTTCCATTTATAGAATAAAGATATTCCTCTTCATCTTTAAAGAAATGTAGGATAGATTCACCATTTGTTTCCTCGTCTTTTATTTCCATCCATGGAAAATCACCCGTATAATACTCCTTCTCATTCAAGTCTTCACTCCAGTGTTTTATCTCTGGAATTAAATCATCCAAAAAGTCATCCATATTTGCATAGTCTTCAAGCAGACCTGCTTTTTGTTTACTTTTTTTTATGCTGGATAATAAAGCCAAATGAATTATTTTAAATGAATTTTTTCTGAAGTAGAATTACACGATCTATCAAGCCTTGGTTTTTCGATGCCCTTTGCGAAAATATTTTTTCGAAACAAGCAATAAGCCAAATGATTCACAATCTTCCTTTGTCTGTACTGCATGATGTGAGCCATGAGCTCTAAGTATTCCTCGGGAATATTTGGAATCAAGTTGTTTGAACCAATTAAATCTTCTATGGATATATACATCATGAATCAGAAAATATATTATCCCATAAATGGAGATTCCGATACCTACAAAAACCAACCAAAAATAGTTAGGGTAGGTAAAACCACAGATATACGAGGCTGCAGAGGGTATAGCAAATATTAAAAAGAATAAATCATTCTTTTCAAAAAATCCATCTTTTTCATGATGTGGTTTGTGGTGATCTTTGTGCCAAACCCATAAAAAACCATGCATTACATATTTATGGGCAAACCAGGCTACAAACTCCATAGCTGCGACTGCTAATAGAGTAATCCCAATATATACTAAGCTATTCATAGGATAAATTTAATCAGATATTTAGAATTCCGAAAAATATTAACTGTAAAGCTAGCAAAGCGATAGCCACTTTATTGTTTTTTGTGCCTAAGATCTTAAAAAAGATCAATAATAGAATAACGGATGTGAGCCACCAAGCTATATAATTTTGTGTAGGAATAATGCCATTTTCCCAATTCCAAAAATTATAGGCCATTGCTACTGGTTCGATGATAAAGTCTAGGAATATTAAAGCTGTAGCTCCGGCAAAGGCTTTCAGTAAAATATGCCATTTGGGACAAAAGTAGTTCATTAAATTACCGACACCATAAATAAGTATAAACCAGTTGATTCCCATGGCAAGAGGCGTCTCGAATAGTTTTGGACCTAATACGGGGCCGTAGCTATAGGTCCCAAAAATTAATCCTGTTTGGACTCCTACGACCTCGACTAAATAGCCAGCAAAAAATACGATTGAAAACAATAGCCAAAAGTCTTTGCGAGGATTTTTGTCAAAGTAAATTACGAATGCTGCACTTAGAAGTAGATTTAGAGGAGTTAATAAAATGAAATCTTCATGCAGTGGTATCTTAATACCAAGGATACCTACAAAGTATATGATACTTAATAGTATGATTGCCCTTGTTTCTGTAAACTTGGATTTATCTTTTAAAACCTTTGCTGCTCGAGACATAAATGAAATCCTACAATAAAAACTCGAAAGCTAAGCTAACAGTTTTTTTAGGAATTTGTTGAAAAGTAGGTTTGAAGGAGAGGGCGGAATTTTTGGGAATTTTCAACGTAATATTGCGATATTACTTTGCTGAAAAAGCTGATTTTGCATCAAATTAGGGCATATTTTGAAATTTTGAGAAATTTTGAACGTAATATTGCAATATTACTTTGGGAAAATTCAAAAGGAATTTATCACATAAAAACTTAAAATTTCTTCTTTGAATCTGAAATCTTAAGCCTCTGCTAGTTCTTTCTTTTTAACATCGATGATTGGAAGGGTAACAAAGAAATCTGTGCCTTTTCCTACCTCAGTTTCAAATCGAATCCTACCATTTACAGACTCTATTATGTTTTTAGAAATCGCTAATCCTAGACCTGTACCGGATGATTTAGTTGTGAAATTCGGCACGAAAACTTTTTCTTTCATTTCGTCTGTTATTCCGGATCCATTGTCTGTTATTTTTACAATAGCTAGTCCTTCTTCTTCGTAAAGTTTTACATGTATAAACCCTTCTCTTTCTTCAGGTATTGCTTGGATGGCATTTTTGATGATATTGTTGAATACAGAGACTAGGTGGTTCTTGTCAGCATATACCCATAAATCATGCTCCGGCTTTGAAAGACTCAATTCAACATCTTCTACTTCCTTGAAAAGATCAAAAACAGAGGTAACCAAATTATTTATTGGAAGCTTTTGATTTTCTGCTCTTGGCATCTTTGCAAAATTTGAAAATTCATCCGCAATTTGAGCAAGATTGTCAATTTGTTGTATCAATGTATTCGATACACGTTGCATCAATTCCTCTACATTATCTGCACCTCCTTTTACAGCATGCATCAAATATTGTATACTAAGTTTCATCGGAGTCAATGGATTTTTAATCTCATGAGCTACCTGTTTTGCCATTTCTCTCCAAGCACCTTCACGTTCCGATTGTGCCAGAATTTCAGCAGACTCCCCAATCTTAGCAACCATCTTGTTGTACTCTTTTATCAAAGCACCTAACTCATCCTTAGATTTCCATTCTAGGGGCTCATTTTTGCCTCCTAGCCTAAATTGATTTAGTTTCTGCCCAATAACAGAAATAGGTTTAGTGATAGAATTTGCCATGGCAATTGCAATGACACCTGCTATCAAAAGCAAAAATACATACACATTCAATAGGGTTCCCATGAAGGTAGTTGCGTCAGAACGGGTCCTACTGTTTTCTGAATAGTAGGGTAATCCCATATAGGCTAAGGTTTCATTTTTGAATGCCAGAGGTATGAAGGCTGTCTTATAAGGAAGCGCTCCTAATTTTTCACTTTCCAAAACAAATTCATCCTTTCCTAGTTGGTGTAAAGCCATATAAGCTGATGGACTCATCTGGCTTGAGATCACTCCTCTATTGAAAAAGTCATTCTCCGATGTTTTTAATAAGGTTCCTTCTTTATTGAATAAATTAATATCTAATCTGTGAATATTTGAGATGGCCTTTAAATCCAGTTGTTTCAATAATTTTTCCGTAGCCAGCATACTACTATCTTGTCTTACATAAAGATTCAACTCGTGATTAATATCACGAACAACGGATTTTGTTTTTCTTTGAAGTCTATTCTCGTGATATTGAACGTGAGAGTTTTGGAAAAACAAAACAGTAACCAAACCAATTATAATAAATGAAACTATAATAATTGAAATTACAGAAAGCTGAATTCTGTTTTTCAAAGATGGTTTTCGAATAACAGAAAAACTCAGACTCTTTGGAATAAAAGAAGTCAAAATATTTAAGAATCCTATAAATAAAATCAAAATGATCAGTAAGGCAAATAAATAGGAGAACAGAGAAATTGGTTTGATCCAACCATCTGTTTTTTTGGAAATAAAAACACAGTCTCCATTGCCCCCATAATAGATTACTTCGGAATGCATGTCTTCATTCTTTACATCATAAGTGCCTTCATTATTGTTTACAGATTCTGGATTAAGTGCTTCTCCATAATACATTGCGGTCCTATAAATGTTTTTATATCTTTTATAAATCGCATAATCATATTTGTTCAGTTTGTCTAATCCTTTGAATGGTAAGGATTGCATTAATTCCGTATAGACTTTTGATTGTTCTCGTTCTGCTCTAATTATATTTACTTGAATCAGACTATCATTATTTAACTTCTTCGCACAAGTAAATTGGTAATTATATGATCCAGTGTTGTTTAATATTTGGTCTTCAATTTTTTTGGTTTTTAAATTCGGTTCTAAACTGTATGAATAATTATTATACAAGTAAGTGTGTTCAGTAAAGAAATCGTAGGTTAGAAGATCAGCTAGATCAAGTTTCTCAGAGAAACTTTGATAGGCAATGTTATTGAAGTGAAAATTCAACTTGTCCTTTAGTCTTTTTATTTGTTCTTCGGCTTTTACATCTTTTTCCTCGGAAAGTGCCAAGGCATAAGCTTTTCTTCTTTCAATGTCCTTATCGGAATTAAACTTGTAGATCATTGTGGAAGAAAAAATAGACATGATCACTATCCATACTACCAACCATGCAAGGTTGTTTAATCTATTGTGAACGAATATGTCAAAAAGAACTAAATAAAATAAAATGAATAAAGAAAATCTTACAAGGTCAAGCTCTAATACAAATAAGTTCAGAAACGGTATGGTAAGCAAGGTTGCTACGAAATAAATACCTTGTCTATTTATTCTAGGAATTTCCATTCTCATGATCATCAGCATCAACAAATGACTAAACAAGAATAGTCCAAAACTTAATAGAATAACTCCCAGAATGGCTAAAAAAGCTTCGTGGTTTAGATTTAAAATATTGTCAAAATCAAATTGAATATTTGAATCTAGGATCAAACCTCTACTAACATTTGCAATGTTAACGATACTCATGCAAATGACACTCACATTTAAAAAGCCAAGTACATGTTTTAATGGATTGGATAAATGTGAAAATCTATATTGATCAATGTTGCGATGAAAAAATAAAATGATCCAAAGCATTAAGACTACATTGATTAGGAAATCTCCTAATGAATTGCTTAATGTAAAGTTGACAAAGTCTTTATTGAATAAGGATAATTGTTCAAATCTGTCTGTAAATCCTAAAATAGAATTCATCAATTTTAAACCAAGAATTAATATGATCAATGCACCTGCTCCAATGCCTAGATTGTATTTCTGAGCAAGATCTCTACAAGTTGTATTAATCAGCATGCCTAAAAAGATAAAGGCTAATAAAAGAAAGGAAGCTAAGACCTTTGTAGTACTAATATCTTTTAATTCCTCTTTGGCAGTCAAATAAACGATTGGTTCATTTCTATAATTGACAGCTGTATTACTTTCGGCAAGATCTATCTCTGTATTTAGAGGAATAAAATAAGGACTATTGAAGCTATTTACCAGGTGCTGACTATTTAACTTATAGGCATATTTTAGAGGAATAAAACTCCAGATTTCAGTTTCTCCAAAACTTGGAATATTTGGTTTTTTTTCAATAATGTAATAACCATTATCCAAGTAGTTTAAAACTGGTTTATTCGAATTGTGGTTTTCAAAGTTGAATCCTTCGTAAGGTGTTTTGTTGTTTGTCCAAAAAAGGAATTTGTCCTCTTTTTTAAATACTAAGGTATAAGCAGCATTTGTTAAACCCAGTAATTTTTGAAGATCTTGATCATCTACTGAAACATTTGAGTTGGCTTCATACTCTTTTTGAAAAATTCTTCTTTTTATGAATTCCGTGTCTTTTAATAGCGCATTAATTTCATTGTCTATTGTTGAAAGGCTTGACGAAATTTTGTTGGCATATGTATCCAATCTATTGCCTTCTGTATGTTTATAGTTATAAACAAAAGCGATAGTAAAGAATACCAAAGAAAGTATGGAATATGTAATCTGCTTTCTTGTCATGCTATTTTGAACAATTCAAACTACCCATTTGAAAGGTAGACGGTTTTTTTGTCTCAATTTTTATGCTAAATGTGCTTATATAAATAAGTTGTTTAACTTTTAATGCAATAATATAACCATTTTTTGAACGTAGGGCATTAAAGAAGGTTGTCAAGGATGCCTTTATTATATAGACTCTTGAACGGAAAGTAGAATGAATTGCTAATAATCAATGAATTTCATGATATTTGTACCACATTGACTGCTCTATCGCGGATTTATCTCAAAAGGATCTCCTTTTGGTGTATGTACGAGGAAAGTCCGGACAACGCAAAGCACCGCACCATTTAACAAATGGGATTTAGAGGCTAAAATCTCTAGAGACAGAGAGTGTCACAGAAAGCTATACTTCCTTAGCTTTTGCTAAGGTAAAGGTGAAAACGTGTGGTAAGAGCACACGATCAATATGGGTAACCATTTTGGTGGATAAACCTTGTGGGTTGAAATGCCATGTACATTTCGATTTCTTCGGAAGCTGAGTTGCTTGCTCAGTTCTTGGTTTCAAGAGTCGGGAGGGGTAGGCAGATAGATCTTGATAGTGATGTCAAGACTAGATAAATGATAGAGATTCCTGCTTGCAGGGATACAGAATCCGGCTTATAGGTCAATGTGTTTTTAAAATAAAAAGAGTCTGTCTCAAAAGTAGGCAGCCTCTTTTTTATTATTAGAGCAGAAAATAAGAAAACAAGTTTTAGATATAGAATAAGATTAGAAATCAGGATTAGTTGGAAGGTAGTAACCCATAGTGTACTTTTTTTGATTCATTAAATTCGTTTAGTTGAATCTTGCCCGACCTTATGTCCTCATATAATTTTGGTGCTAAGGCTGAATGCATTACGCGTCCATCTTTTGTAAGTAGCGCAAAATGTCGTCCGTTTGACTCCCATGCCCCCTGTCTTACAAATGACCTTGGCTCATTAAAATTAAGAATTATATCACCTAGTACATCCCATATTATTAGTTGTCCTTTTGAGTCAATACTCATTACGAACTTTGCATCTGGGGAAAATGATGCCTCTACAATAGGAGCTTTATGTTGTGTCATTTCTGCAGTCAAGACTCCGTTATTGTCCCAAAGCTTTAGAGTATTATCTCTGGAGGCTGTTAAGAGGTACTTTCCATCAGGACTAAGATCAGCAATGGTAATGATGTCATTATGCGCAATATGACTGGACAGTTTTAAACCTTCTTTATTCCAAAAATGCAATTTCGCATCTTCAGTTATTGTGTAATAATTTTCAGATAGAGGCATAACATCAGCATTTGTAACGACAAGATCAGAGTGACTTAATTTTTTGATTAGCTCACCATTCATAGCCCATATTCTTGCAAGGCCATCGGCACATGCTGTGATTAAATTTTGTCCATTGCGAATAAAATTTCCATTGAAAACAGTTGCTTCATGGTTAAGAAAGCTTATCAATTTTCCAGATGAATCCCATAAACCAACCTTTTTGTCTAATCCGATGGTAATTACATAATTTGAAGATGGAGAAAACGCAGCTTTTAGAATAGGGGCATTATGATTAATATATGATTTGCGTAGATTATTATTGGTGTCCCAAATTATCGCGGTTCCATCTAAAGACCAACTTAGCATCTTATTTTCTATAGAAGAAAATACTATGCCTTTAACTTCACTCGAGTGTGCTTCAATTTTATTATGTTGAAAATTTTCTGTATCCCAGAAATGCATCTTTCCATTAATGTCTCCTGCAAAAAAGGTGTTACCCAATGGTGAGCCCGCAAAAGCATAGCACTTTAAATTTTCATTTAACAGTAATGAATGATGTTGACTTTTAAGATTCCAATAATGAATCGACCCTTTGTTGTCTTTTATTATTAAAAAATTACTATTCGGTATGGAATGGAGATCAATAAATGTTTTATCAATTAGACTGACCGTATCTGTGAATTTTTGAAAAGCTGCATTTCCAAAACTAAGTTTCACTTTCGGAATAAGCATGGTGTCAATTTTTTGATATGCTAAATAAGAAAGTATAAAAGCATCTTCCGTATTATTCGCCGATAACTCTTGATCTGCAAGAAAGGATAGTCGATTAGCTTCAGTAAAAGCTAATTGGCGACGTACTATTTTTGCTTGTTCTTCGGCAAGCCGAGCTTGTTGTTCAGCCATAAATTTTGCTCTTTCAGCTTCCTCACGTGCTGCATTTATTGAAGTGATGTATCCTTGTCTAGCTTCTTCAATTGCCTGATTAATTTTGCTTTGGTTTTGGCCAGTTATTGTTGGGAAATGTGCTGCTGCTTTAAATTGGGCAATAGCTTTTTCGTACTCATTATTTTTTATGAAATGTTGACCTTTTTCATAAAAAATTTCAAAACATTGAGCATTGAGAATCATTGGCATGCTATAGGAGTTATTGGAGTAGAACATGGTTTTTGCTGGTCTACTAATGTTGCCACTCCTACAATCAACAATCAATTTGTCAATCTTGGGGCCCGGCGTAATAATGATGCTTTTTCATATACCATTGAAGATCTAGAAAATGAGAATATTTTATATGTCAGGTCCTATGGGGTTATGGAATTCGACTTTAGAAGGGATACGGTATATGGAGAAACACTCATTTTTGATGGAAATTTGAATTTTTGGGAGCAAATTGCTGATTATCCAGGCATAACAGGAGCCAGTGGCAATGCCTTTTCTTTGGATGGAAAAATTTACTTTAAACCAAATTTATACCTTAACTCTGGGGATATACGCAAACATTTTTGGGAATACAATACGATTGCTAACACTTGGACACAGCTATTGGATTATGAAATTGAATTGAGAAATAATGAAATTATGCATGTCGTAGATGACAAAGCTTATATGGGACTTGGCAGGGATGCTAATAGTAAATTGTTAAAGGACTTTTGGCATTTTGAACCTCTGTCTTCAACTTGGAATCGCCTCCCTGATTTTCCAGGTACTAACATGGATATCAGTTTTGCCACGAATTCAAAAATTTATGCTGGTACAAGTGGGGAATCTTCTTCATTTGATTCCGAAATGTGGGAGTACGATCCAGAATCTAACATTTGGACTGAAAAAACACCATTTCCTGGAGAATATAGGTTTAATGGAATTGCAATTGGTATTGGAAATAAAGGATACTTTGGTATGGGACAAACCGAAGGAATTTTATCGACTAGATTTAGGGAAATTTGGGAGTATGATCCAATAACTGATAATTGGTCTCAATTGACGGATTTCCCAGGGGGGGCAAGAGTTCTACCAGTTGGATTTGCAATCAATAATAAGGGGTATTTTGGTATGGGCAATACCGCTTCGCAGCAAATAGACTTTTGGGAATTTGATCCCGTAAGTAATGAATGGAATCGAAAAGCGGATTTTAAAGGAAATTCAAGAACAGGATCAATTTGGTTTGCCACTGCAACTCAAGGTTACGTAGGAATGGGAAGAACTAATAATAGCAATGGCGAACTTGTAGACTTAAAAGACTTTTGGAGATTTGATCCTTAAAATTATTTGTAAATGAAAAATAAAAATCTCCTTTTCGGTTTAATAGCATTTTGGATTTTAGGCTGTGAAGAATGGAATTTAAATGTTGAAAGTTTTCCAGAAATTCAAACCTTAGAAGTCATGAAGGAGGCTATTCCAACAAGCATTGTACTGAGTGCAGAAATTAGCGGGCTTAATAAGGATGATTTTTTAGAGCAATATGGACATGTCTGGTCTTCAGTTGGTAGTCCAATTCCAAGTATTGAACAAAACGAAGGGCAAAGTACTTTCAAGAATAAAGGAAATGGTACTTTCACGACAACACTCAATGAACTAGGTGTTGGTCAAGTTTATAATTACAGAGCATATTATGTATTCGAAGGAAAGGTTGGCTATGAAAATATCGTAGGAGAATTTACAACAAATTCTATTAATTTAAAATTAAACATAGAAGAAGTTTCTTGGACGCCAGGCAGTCTTGAGCCTTTGGTTCAAGGTTTGATTTCTAATATAGAACCTGGCCTTCCGATTAAATCTTATGGTTTCGCATGGAGTAAAGAACCCTCAGTTGATATTAATAACGATCTTTTTGTTTCTAATCAGGGCTTAATCAGCAATGAGTCAGAACTCAATTATGAAAATAAAATATTTCTTACGGAAGGCATTTCATATGTTAGGCCTTTTGTTGTCATCGGCAATGAAACCATATATGGAGAAGAGATAAGCTTAGAACCCACAGATATATGGCAAGCAAGAGCGAATATGGAAGGCTCCCTTAAGGCGCATTCGTTTAGTTTCTCTATTGGTGAAAAGGGGTATGTAAGTTCGGTAGAAGCAGCTGACTTTTGGGAGTATAATCCTGACAAGGACTCCTGGACTCAACTAGGTGACTTTCCAGGTCCACCAAGGAAGCATGGTGTAGCTTTTACAATCAATGGTAAAGGCTATGTTTGTACTGGAGGAAACTTCAACTGTGGAAATTTTGCATCTGAATTTCTTAATGACCTTTGGGAATATGAGCCAGTTTTAGATTCATGGACCCAAAAGGCAAATTTCCCTGGGATTCCTCGCCACGGAGCTACTGGTTTTTCTATTGAAAACAAAGCTTATGTAGGTACTGGTATTAACGGCACTCAAGCGTTGAGTGACTTTTGGGAATACAATTCAATCACAGATGTCTGGACACAAAAAACAGATTTCCCAGGAGGTCTACGAATGTATGCAAGTGCATTTACAATAGACGGACTTGGTTATATGGGCACCGGTACTCGTCAAGAAGGAGCAGTATTGGATCAAGTAAGAGATTTTTGGGAATACAATCCGGATGAAGATCAGTGGACAAGGCTCGCCAATTTCGGCAATGAAGGAAGGGCTTTTAGTTTTGCTTTTTCAATTGGTGATAAAGGTTTTGTTGGTAATGGATATGATGACCTCCGTAATTTTAAAAATGATTTATGGCAGTATGATCCTTCTATTAATTTTTGGTCTCAGAAAGCTGATCTTCCTGCGAACGGTCGCATATCAGGCACTGCTTTTAGCTTAGATGGAAAAGGGTATATGGGGGGAGGATGTATTTTATATGACTTTTGGGTTTACGTTCCTGACAATTAATGATTTAAGTTTTTTTTGACAATCCCTCAAATGGTTACAAAGAAATAGCTTTAAATTTAGGAGGAAACTTTATAGCAAAAAAAATAAAATAGATGCTCCAACTAATTGCTTCGTATAAAAAAAGAGACAATCTCTCTGTGAGATTGTCTCTTTTTTAAGTCTTATTATCAAAGGTAATTGACTACTTCTCTGCCAATTCTTTTAACAAGTCTTCTAATTCATACTCATCACCAGGCAAATATCCAGAATGAGAAAATACAATTGCTCCTTCTGCATCTAAAACAAATGTCTGAGGAACAGTTTGAAAATTAAGAGCTTGCTGTAATTTTTGGTTTGAATCAGATAGTATGGTGTATTCCCATCCTTTTGACTCCACCATGCCAGGAACTTTAGCTAAAGCTCTTTGAGTATCTATTGTAATTGCCAAAAGTTCTACATCGTATTCTTCTTGCCAATCTTCATACATATCAGCAATCGCATCCAATTCTTTTTTACACGGAGAGCACCAAGTAGCCCAAAAACTGATAATGGTTATTTTCCCATTATTAGCATAATCTTGAATATTTATGGTTTGGCCATCTAAGGTTTTAACCTCCACAGAAGGCATTGAATCTTGCGCAAATAGACTTATGGAGAAAAAAACTAATAAAGCAGCAATTAATGATCTCATTATGTTTGATTAATGTTTAAAAAGTTCAATGTATCAACAAAAATAATATTAATAAACATCATTCTGTTGTCTTATACTGTCAATTTACTAGAATTTGGAATGTGATTCACTTGGAATAAACTAATTTAACTTATCTTTAACTGCTAAAATAGGCGGATGTGAAATGCCTTAACATATAAGCAATTTATATCCATGTTATTAACATATTAGACCATTTAAATTAAAGAACAACGGCTACATGAGAATCCGAACAGAAGGACTTTTTTTTCTATTATTTATGCTTTGCTTTTTAGGCGGTTCTGCTCAAGATGAAGCCAGAATAAATGGAAATTTAGAGTTAAATGCAAACTTTTTCCAGAGAGACACTCTTATTGGAGCGACAAATACACCTCAATACGACCATCAATTATTTGGAGGGGATAGTTGGCTACAGCTTACATACAATTATAAAGGCTTTGAAGTGGGAGGAAGGTTTGACTTTTACAACAACTCAAACCTCATAAATCCTCAATCTACATTCAATGGTCAAGGTATTGGAAGATGGTATATTTCAAAAGATGTTCAGAATCTAGGAATCACTTTTGGATATATTTATGATCAAATTGGTTCAGGTATAATCTTCAGAGCTTATGAAGCTCGATATCTTGGAATTGATAACGCCATTTTCGGCGGTAGACTGACTTATAACTTAAGCGAAAATTGGCAGGTAAAAGGTTTTGTCGGCAAGCAAAAAAATAGGTTTGAACTTTACGATTCTGTGATAAAAGGTGGAGGAATTGAAGGATTCATTAGTCTAGGTGAAACAAATAAAATCACACTTGCACCAGGTATTGGAATTGTAAATAGAACTTTGGATAATAATTCTATGAATCTTTTGGTCTCTACCTTGAGGACCTATGAGGCCGAAGATAAATTTATTCCTATTTATAATAATTATGCCTATACGCTTTATAACAATTTAACTGCTGGTAAAATCAACTGGTATGTTGAAGCGGCTTACAAGTCGGATGATGCTTTTAGAAATCAAAATGGAGATAGATTTTTGCAAGATGCAGGTTCTGTTTTGTATACCAGTCTCAGCTATGCTGATAAAGGATTGGGTTTGACATTGGAATACAAGCGAACGGAAAATTTTGAGTTTCGAGTAAGACCCCAAGAGCAGCTTAATAGAGGCTTAGTGAATTTCTTGCCTCCTTTGACAAGAGTTAATACTTTCAGGTTGTTATCAAGATACAATGCAGCCACCCAATTTTTGGGAGAGCAGGCATACCAAGTTGATGCAAGTTATAAGATCAACAAGAGACTAGGTACAAATGTGAACTATTCTAGAATGGAAAACTTAAATGGTGATCTGCTTTATGAGGAAATTTTTACAGAATTTACACTTAAAAAGAAAAGATCTTGGCAACTTATTGCTGGAGTGCAATTGCAAAAATATAATCAAGAAGTTTTTGAATTTAAAGTTGGCGTACCTCTTGTAGAAACAATTACACCTTATGCCGAATTCCTATTTAAATTCGATAGAAAGAAGTCTCTCAGAATTGAAGGACAATATATGAATATGAATTCTACTGAGGTGGGAGGTAAAGATGTGAAGAGTGATTATGGAGATTGGATCTTTGGTTTGGCTGAATTTAGTATTGCGCCAAACTGGACTTTTACAGCTTCAGATATGTTTAATTTAACACCAGGAAAAAATTCTCCTACTGATGACAGTGGAGAAAAATTAAGTATACACTATCCAAGGTTTGATATTTTTTATACCCTTAAATCAAATAGGTTTTCTTTATCTTACGTTAAACAAGTTGAAGGCGTAGTATGTAGTGGAGGGATTTGTCGTTTAGAGCCAGCCTTCAGTGGAGTAAAGTTTACTGTTAATTCAACATTCTAAAAAAGTTAAAATGAAAAAGATTTTTTATAGTTTAATTCTAGCTATTAGTTTGTTTACTTGTGAAGAAATTCCTCCTGTAGTTGGAATGGGACCAATGGGCCCAGGGCCAGGTCCTGATATCGTTTTGAAAAAAGTACTTATAGAAGAGTTTACAGGAAATAAATGTACTAATTGCCCTCCTGGTTCAAAGCTTCTTTTAGATTTGCAAGCGATTCATGGAGATATATTTATTCCAATTTCTTTGCATTGTACGGATTGGGCAGTGCCTCACCCTGAAGCTGAGATTGACTTCAGAACTCAAGATGCAGAAAGCATTATTCAGTTCTTAGGGTTTCCAGTTGGGTTTCCAACAGGGGTTATTAATAGAAAAAAATTTACTGGTGGTTTTGATTTACAATTAGGGTCCGATTCATGGCCTGGTATCGTCGATCAAGAATTAGCACAAGTTGCACCTGCTAAAGTTGAAATTACACCTGATTTTGATGCGAATAGTAGAACTGCTTCCATTGATGTTACTGTAGAATTTCTTGTACCTCAGGAAATTGAACAAGACGATCAATCTATGATTACAGTTTATTTATTGGAAGATCATATAACGGGTTTTCAAGATACACCTGATGGACCTGTAGCTGATTATGACCACCGTCATGTTTTTAGAACTGCGCTGACTCCATTTAGTGGTGAACCACTTACTTTGGCAGGACAAACTGGATTAGATCAAACTAAATCTTACTCTATGACTATTCCAAGCGATTGGGAAGTAGATAATGTTTTAGTTGTTGCATTTGTACATAATTCGGGTTCAAGTAAAGAAATTTATCAGGCTGAAGAGGTTCATCTTGTAGAATAATAAAAACCAAGCTTAAAGAATAAGTATATTAGAGTTTCACTAAAGCTTCAGAATCCGTAATGGTTTCTGAAGCTTTTGTCATTGTAACCTTTGGTAAATAATTCATACCTTTATTTTTTTATAAAAATTATTGTTTAAACGAAAGCTTGAACAGTATAAAAGAGGCACGAAATGAAGATTTCTCTTAATTGGCTTAAGGAGTATATCGATGTTGATAAATCCCCAACAGAAATTGGCGAGATACTGACTGACATAGGATTGGAGGTAGAAGGCATGGAAGAGATTGAAAGCATAAAAGGCGGACTGGAAGGTGTCGTCGTTGGACAGGTGCTTGAATGTGAAAAGCACCCTAATGCAGATAAATTATCCTTGACCAAAGTGGATATTGGAAAGGAGGAACATTTACAGATAGTCTGTGGAGCTCCTAATGTAGGTGCTGGTCAAAAAGTACTAGTAGCAACAATAGGTACAACACTATATTCTCCGGAAGGAGAAGCCTGGAAGATAAAAAAGGGAAAGATCAGAGGAGAAGAGTCTCAAGGTATGATCTGTGCAGAAGATGAATTAGGCATTGGAACCTCGCATGAAGGTATTATGGTACTGCCTTCGGAAGTTGCAACTGGGACCTTGGCTAAAGACTATTTTAAAGTTGAAAAGGATTTTGTCTATGAAATTGGCTTGACGCCAAATAGATCGGATGCGACTTGTCACCTTGGAGTAGCAGGAGATTTGGCAGCAGCGCTCAAGATAAATTATAAAATTGGCAACGGGAAAGTTACAGGCCCGGATGTTTCTAGTTTCAAAAGTTTAAATACAGAGCCTCCTTTAG
Organism: uncultured Saprospiraceae bacterium; assembly: GCA_938018185.1. Classification (GTDB taxonomy): domain Bacteria; phylum Bacteroidota; class Bacteroidia; order Chitinophagales; family Saprospiraceae; genus JALZVN01. The sequence goes on along the minus strand of CALIIW010000074.1, from coordinate 14,674 downwards.
AAGTTGTGGTAGAAAATACAAAAGCTTGTCCTAGATTTACAGGGCTTAGCATTAAAAACTTGGCACACAAACAAGCACCCGATTGGATGAAGAAAAAATTGGCTGCCATAGGAGTCAAATCAATCAATGCGGTAGTAGATATCACTAATTTTATACTGCATGAAACAGGACAACCCCTACATGCCTATGATTTAGATAAGATTACTGGCAAAAAAATCATTGTCAAAAACTTGCCAGCTGGTACAGAATTCACCACCCTTGACGATAAGAAAATAAAACTTAGAGCCGAAGACCTTATTATATGTGATGGAGAGTCAAATGCTTTATGCCTTGCAGGAGTTTATGGTGGATTGGGTTCTGGTGTAACAGATTCTACCAAAGATATCTTTTTGGAGGCGGCACATTTTGATCAAATTAGTATTAGACAGACAAGTACTAGGCATATATTAAGAACAGATGCAGCAAAGGTTTTTGAAAAAGGATCGGACCCTGCTAAAACACTTTTTGCTTTAAAAAGAGCAGCTTTGTTAATGCAAGAAATTGCAGGTGGAGAGATTGTCTCTGAGATTGTTGATATCTATCCAGAGAAGATATTGCCTAGAGAGATCAAGGTTAAGTACGAACATGTAAATAGATTGGTTGGAATCACTATTCCTAAAGAAGAGATCAAAGAAATCTTAGAAGCACTTCCAAATACAAAGGTAGTTTCGGAGGATGCAGATTCTTTTGTGGTATCCATACCAACAGATAAATTTGACGTGCTTAGAGAAGCAGATGTAATTGAGGAGATCATAAGAATATATGGTTTAAATAAAGTGCCAATCCCTTCTAAAATAAATACTTCGATCGCAACAGCAAAGCCTTTTCAGCCATTGAAAATCAAAGATGAACTTTCTTCTCTTTTAGTAGGAAATGGATTTAATGAGATCATGGCGGTCTCCTTGACCAGGTCAAGCTATTATACTGAAATCCTAAATCACGATAAGGAATCCCTTGTTTTTGTAAATAATACATCTAATAGAGACTTTGATATTATGCGTCCAAGCATGCTTTTTAGCATGCTGGAAGCAATAGCTCACAATCAAAATCGAAAAAACGCAGATTTAAGCTTATTTGAATTTGGCTCTGTATACTTTAATAAAGGCGATGAGATTCAAGAAGAAAGAGTCATGAGTTTAGCAATGACGGGGCAGGATACTGGAGAAAGCTGGCTAAATAGCTCAAAAAATGAAGTATCTTTCTATGGATTAAAATCGTATATAAGCTTAATATTGGATCATTTTGGTATTAGCTCTTATCAAAAGGCAGAAATTGACGAAGGAGTGTTGTTATATGGGATGAAATACTACCGTGGTCCATTAAGAATTGCTGAATTTGGCAAAGTAAAAACCCAAATTACAAGTAAAATGGGCATTAAGAATGAAGTTTTCTATGCAAAACTCTTTCTAGATGATATATATAAGGCAATTCAGAAACAAAAAGTTAAATTTGTAGAATTAAACAAGTTTCCAGGTTCTAGAAGGGACTTGGCCTTAGTGATAGACCAAGGGGTAAAATTCGGAGAAATCGAAGCTATTGCTAAAAAAACTGAAAAGAAATACCTTAAAGGAATAAATTTATTTGACGTATATACTAATGAAGAGCAGCTAGGTAAAGGTAAAAAGTCATATGCTGTTAGTTTTGACTTTGAAAACCAAGAGAGGACGATGAAAGATAAGGAGGTTGACAAAATCATGAGTACATTGATTGCTAAATACGAAGAAGAATTAAAAGCAGTTATTCGACGTTAAATTTTAAATAAGATCCTATGGAAAACATGGATGATAAAATAGAAGCCATTAAAATAAAGTCTAAACAACTGGCTTTAAAGATAGAAAGATTAGAATCTGAGAACAAAGTTCTCAAAAAACAAGTTTCGCTATTAAAGAATAACGAAACGAAAACAGGAAAAGTAGTAATAGGAAAAAAGGTTGCTAAAAGTAGCCAAAACGATTTGGAAGCGTACAAAAAACTAAAGAAGGAGGTTGCACAGTACATTGTTGAGATTGACAAGTGTATTGAAATGGTGAAAGAGGTTTGATGAAAATTAATAAAGAAAATTGATTCATTGTTCAATGGATAATAAAGAGCTTAAAAAGATAGTAGCAGCAGTAGATGGTAAAACATTTCCCCTCAAAGTTGAGGAGGAGAATGAATCTGCAGTGTTAGAAGCCGTAAAGGAGCTCAACAGTAGAATCAATCAATATCAATTAAAATTTACCAATAAACCTAAGGAAGATATCCTAACCATGGTGCTGTTAACTTATGCCGTTGATTTACAAAAAGCATATAAAGATGGTTCTTCCACCTCATCTGATTTCGAATCCAAGTTGGATGAAATCGATAAAGTTCTTGACGCAGCTCTGTAACATTTCTTTCCTATTGAAGTGATTAAAAACTTGATGTCCTCTAATGATGATATCTATTGCATTAATTAATTTGCATGTCTTTTACGTTTTTAAAGAACTTCGTCCTCTTATTTTGTTTTCTAATTAAAGTGGAAAAAAATTTATTCATTATATATATAAACTGATAATTATGGAAGGAATGCCAATGGGTATTATCGCCTCAGTGATTGGATTAGTGGTTGGATCAGGGGTCGGATATTTTTTAATACAAGGCCTATTCAAGCGAAAGACTTTGGAAGCCAATAACATGGCAGACTTGACTTTGAAAGAAGCTAAGTTGAATGCCCAAAGAAAATTGGATGAGGCTCAATCACAAGCTGATAAGATAGTTGCTAAAGCTGAGCAGAAAAATGAAAGCATAAAGCAAAAGAAGATTCGAGATGCAAAAGAAAAATTTAGCAAACTAAAGCAAGATTATGAGGAGCATAAAGGAAAGCAAAAAGTTGAGCTGAAAGAAAGAGAGATCGAGGTTAAAGCTTTGGAAAAAGAATTTGAGCAAAAAAATGCTGGTTTGAAAGCTAAGCATGAAGAAATTGCTAATCAAGAATCTGAGATCAAATTGATTAAGCAAAATCTCGAAAAACAAATTACTATTGTTGGTAAGAAGAAAAAAGAATTAGAAGCAAAAGAAGACCAGCACATCAAAGCTCTAGAAACGGTAGCGAAACTTTCAGAGGCTGAGGCAAAAGAACAATTACTAGAAACGGTCAAGGCAAAAGCTGAAACTGATGCCATGGCACTTGTGAAAGAGTCTGTAGCTCAAGCAAAAATTACAGCCAATAAAGAAGCTAAAAAGATTGTTATTCAAAGCATACAGAGGATGTGTGCAGAATACACAATTGAAAACACAGTTTCTGTTTTCAATCTTGAATCTGATGATATTAAAGGTCAGATTATTGGTAGAGAAGGACGTAATATCCGTGCCCTTGAAGCTGCTACTGGAGCAGAGATTGTAGTTGATGATACCCCTGAAGCGATTGTTATTTCAAGTTTTGATCCAATTAGAAGAGAAATTTGTAGACTATCACTGAAGAAGTTGGTTGCTGATGGTAGAATTCACCCAGCAAGAATTGAAGAGGTTGTAGCGAAAGTTAAAAAACAACTTACAGAACAAATAATTGAAATCGGACAAAGAACTGTTATTGATCTTGATATACACGGATTGGATCCTTATTTGGTCAAAATGGTTGGCCGTATGAGGTTTAGATCTTCTTATGGACAGAATCTTCTGAAGCACTCTATTGAGACCGCTAATTTATGTGCAACAATGGCGGCAGAGTTAGGATTAAATACCAAGCAGATCAAATTGGCAAAAAGAGGAGGATTACTTCACGATATAGGTAAGGTAGCAGAAGAGGATAGCGAATTGTCTCACGCAATCTTAGGAATGAAGATCTGTGAAAAGTACAAGGAGCATGCAGTGATCTGCAACGCTGTTGGAGCCCATCACGATGAATTAGAAATGAATAACATCATTTCACCATTGGTGCAAGCCTGTGATGCGATTTCAGGAGCAAGACCTGGAGCAAGAAGAGAGATCTTAGAATCTTACTTGAAGCGTATTGGTGAATTGGAAGATATCGCTTTGGCTCATGAAGGCGTTCAGAAGGCTTATGCAATGCAGGCCGGTAGAGAACTCAGAGTAATAGTTGAAGCAGAAAAAGTTACGGATGAATACGCGGATGATTTATCATTCATGATATCTCAAAAGATACAGGATGAGATGCAATATCCAGGGCAGATCAAAGTAACTGTGATCAGAGAAAAAAGAGCAATAACCTTCGCCAGATAAAGGCGATTAATATCGAAAAAATTACAAAAGGATCAATAGTCTTCTACTATTGGTCCTTTTGCGTTTTTTAATACGCACTAAAAGTTCAATTTGTAAGAATTACTTTCCATTTGAACTAGAAATTTTCTAAAAACCCAAAAATGCAGTTTGTTCTGCGAAAATACACATTTGCAGTATTATCTTCTGCCTTACATCAAAGAAGCATATACTATTTGATAGAAATCACACTCGAAAAACTGTTGAATTTGATTGGTGTCTAGTAAAGCAATTCCATGAATCAAATTGCTGATTTTCAAGGCGAAAAAGGAATCAATTGCTTTTAATTAAAGGATAAAGTGCCTACATTTGCAGCAAAATTAGTTGAGGTTTAAAAACTCTTAAAAGCAGCAGATTTGATTCGTAAAATATCCTTGTCAATTATACTTTTCCTTTTCTCAGTTGTGTTGGCATTTGCTCAACAAAATAAGGACCATTCAGGTCACAACCATGCAAAAGGAGATCACTCTGGGCACACTCATGCGAAGGGAGACCATTCTGGGCACAATCATGCAAAAGGAGACCATTCTGGACACAATCATGCAAAAGGAGATCACTCTGGGCACAACCATGCAAAGGGAGATCATTCAGGGCACAATCATGCAAAAGGAGGCCATTCTGGATCACATGATGCACATGCCAATGCTTGTGGCTATGTATTCGATAACTCTGTCTTTAATCCAGGAAAGGTAGCTTTTCACCACATTTCTGATCAAAACATATATAGCATAGGGCCTTGGCACTTTCCATTACCTTGTATTCCTTATGCTGTAGGGAAAGGATTTGATTTTTTCTCTTCAAGTAAATTTGCTGCTGACTCTCATGGAAATGCAACAAAAGCATATAATGGATATGTGGTGTATGAAGGAGCCATCAGAAGAGTAAGAAACGCCGATGCTTTTCCAAAAGGTTCTGTGGATCTAGGACACCATAATGTATATACTGAAACAGAAAAAGATTCAAAAGGAAAAGATAAGGCAGTAGTAGTTGCTTGTTATAATGGTCAGAAATTTCAGTTTGACGATAAGAGTACGGCAGACTTCGGTTTGTTTGGAGGAGGATTTACCAGTTTTTACGATTTTTCAATTACGAAGAATGTATTCACAATGATATTAATCTGTCTCCTGTTAGGAATGCTTTTTATTGGCATTGCAAGAAAATATAAAAATAATCCTGGTAAAGCACCATCAGGTACGCAAGGGTTTATGGAAACAATGTTTGTATTCATTCAAGATGAAGTATGCAAACCATTCCTTGGTCATAAGTGGGAAAAGTACACACCATTCTTAATGTGTTTGTTCTTTTTCATTTTGGCATTAAACCTATTTGGTCAAATTCCATTCTTTGGAGGATCAAACGTAACAGGTAATTTAGCAGTAACTGCAGTACTTGCAGTATTTGCATTTTTTGTAGTTAACTTTAGTGGAAATGGAGATTACTGGAAGCACATCTTTTGGATGCCAGGTATTCCAGCTTGGGTGAAAGTGATTGTAACACCAGTTGAATTTATTGGACTATTTATAAAGCCGATTACATTGATGCTTCGTTTGTTTGGAAACATAACAGCAGGTCACATGGTAATCGTGATCTTTGTTGGATTGATATTTATATTTGGAGAAAACGGTGCAAACGCAGGCGCAGCTTGGGGCACATCAATCGCATCAGTCGCTTTAACTTTGTTTATGATGGCAATTGAGTTGTTGGTAGCATTTCTTCAAGCATTTGTATTTACCATATTGGTTGCTTCCTATATTGGAGCGGCAACAGAAGAGCACCACGCTCACTAAGTTTTAGTGATCATTTTTTCTGTAGCTCAAGGGCATGCCCTTGAGTATTATAAAAAAGTAAAGAGAAAAGAATTTTTTAAGATATTTTTTAATTAAACATTATTAACTATGTATGCAGCAATTGGAGCTGGACTAGCGGTTATCGGAGCTGGAATTGGTATCGGAAATGTAGGTGCTAAAGCAATGGAAGCGATCGCACGTCAACCTGAAGCAGTTGGTGACATTAGATCAAACATGATTCTAGTGGGAGCCTTGATAGAAGGAGCGGCACTTATCGCAATTCTACTTTCTTTCTTCGTTGGACAGTAATTAAGAAACGTTAGAAACAGGACTGGGTCTTGGCGATTGGCCAAGAAACAGTCCTTTATTTGAACAAAAAATAAGTAAAATTTATATAAGATGATTTTATTAGAAACTTTAAATTTTTCCCCGATTAAGCCAGATGTTGGTTTATTATTGTGGACGTCTATAATCTTTGGATTATTCTGGTTGTTAGTTGGAAAGTTTGCTTTTGGACCAATAAGAGATGCTTTGAAAAAAAGATCTACAGATATTCAAGATGCCCTTGATCAAGCTGAAAAAGCGAAAGAAGAAATGGCGAATATGAAGGCTGAAAACGAAAAAATCTTAGGGGAAGCTAGAGCGGAAAGAGCGCTTATCATGAAAGAAGCGAAAGAAACCAAAGAGGAGATCATCAAAGAAGCAAGAAACACAGCAAATGCTGAGGCAAATAAAATCTTAGCAAATGCAAAAGTTGAGATCAACAATCAGAAGAAGTCTGCTATCAATGAAGTGAAAAACATGACTGGCCAAATGGCTATCGAGATAGCTGAAAAAGTATTGCGAAAAGATTTGTCTGGCAACACAGAGCAAAATTCACTTGTAGATAATTTAGTTAACGAACTTAATCTTAATTAAAAATGTCAGTAACAAGAATTGCTTCTAGATATGCTAAATCTTTGCTTGACCTTGCGGTAAGCGAAAACAATCTAGATAATGTATTGAATGATATGTCAAGCTTAAATGAGTCTTCTAAAAATAGAGACCTTTATATGATGTTGAAAAGCCCAATCATTAATACAAAGAAAAAGAAAGACATCGTCCATGCGATCTTCGAAGAAAGTTTTGATAAGATGTCTATGGCATTCATGAACCTTATCCTTACTAAAGGAAGAGAATCTTATTTGCCAGAAATTTCAGAAGAATTTTTAAAGCAATACAAGTCTTTGAAAAAGATTTCTGAAGCAATTGTAACTTCTGCGCACAAACTTTCTGATGAGGCATTAGAAAAAATTAAAGGCAAACTTCTTGCTAGTAATTTGACTTCTGAATCTGTAGAAATTACAACAAAAATAGATCCTTCATTAATCGGTGGATTTATCATTGAGATAGGAGATAAATTATATGATGCTTCAGTAGCACATAAACTTAATAACTTGAAAAAAGGATTTGTGGGGAATACCTACAATGCGTAATTAATAAAATTTTTAAATCAAAAAATAGATCAAATGGCTGATGTAAAACCTGGTGAAATTTCTGCGATTCTAAAACAGCAGCTTTCTGGTTTCAAAACCGAATCGGAACTAGAGGAGGTAGGTACAGTCCTACAGGTTGGTGATGGTATTGCTCGTGTATACGGGTTGACTGCTGCTCAAGCTGGAGAATTGGTAAAATTTGAAACAGATGTTGAAGCAATCGTTCTTAACCTGGAAGAAGACAATGTTGGTGTTGTATTAATGGGATCTAGTGATGGCATAAAGGAAGGCTCTACAGTTAGAAGAACTGGTAGAATCGCATCTTTAAACGTTGGAGAAGGAATGGTTGGTCGTGTTGTTAATACATTGGGACAACCAATCGACGGTAAAGGACCAATCACAGGAACAACTTATGAAATGCCATTGGAGCGAAAAGCACCCGGTGTAATTTATAGAGAGCCTGTATCTGAGCCATTACAAACTGGTATCAAAGCGATCGATGCAATGATTCCAATTGGTAGAGGACAAAGAGAATTGATCATTGGTGATAGACAGACTGGAAAGACTGCCATCGCAATTGATACGATTCTAAATCAAAAAGAATTTTACGAAAAGGGAGAGCCTGTATTTTGTATATATGTTGCCTCTGGGCAAAAGTCATCTACTGTTGCCAATGTTGCAAAGACTTTGGAAGAAAACGGAGCAATGGATTATACAGTAATCGTTTCTGCTTCTGCAGCTGATCCTGCACCGATTCAATTTTATGCACCTTTCGCAGGAGCTGCCATTGGAGAATTTTTTAGAGATACTGGTAGGCCAGCATTGATTGTATATGATGATTTATCAAAGCAAGCAGTTGCTTATAGAGAAGTTTCCTTATTGCTAAGAAGGCCTCCTGGTCGTGAGGCTTATCCTGGGGATGTATTCTATCTTCACTCAAGATTATTAGAGAGAGCAGCAAAGATTATCAATGATGATAAGATTGCTAATGATATGAATGATCTTCCTGAGAATTTGAAGAAAGCTGGTATCGTTAGAGGTGGTGGTTCATTGACGGCATTGCCGATTATTGAGACACAAGCGGCTGACGTTTCTGCATATATTCCAACCAACGTAATTTCGATTACAGACGGACAGATATTCTTGGAAACCAACTTATTTAACTCTGGTGTAAGGCCAGCGATTAACGTAGGTATCTCCGTATCTAGAGTGGGTGGATCTGCACAGATCAAATCTATGAAGAAGGTATCAGGTACTCTTAAGTTGGATCAAGCACAGTACAGAGAATTAGAAGCATTTTCTAAGTTCGGTTCTGATCTTGATGCTGCAACGATGTCAATCTTAGAAAAAGGTAAGCGTAATGTGGAAGTATTGAAGCAAGCGCAGTATTCACCTTTGACAGTAGAGAAGCAAGTAGCAATTATCTACTTAGGTTCTAAAGGTTTATTGAAGAATGTTCCTGTGGAAAAGGTTAGAGAGTTTGAAGAAAACTTTTTGACAACTCTTGAAAAGAGATCTCCAGAAACTTTAAGTTCTTTCAAATCAGGTAAATTAACTGATGAAGCAACCAAGTATATTACTGATTTGGCAGCAGAATTAAGTACTCAATATAAATAAGAAATAACTATGGGTGCAAACCTTAAGGAAGTAAGAGAAAGGATTAAATCTGTAAGTTCTACGCAGCAAATTACTAGAGCTATGAAAATGGTCTCTGCTGCAAAACTGAGAAGAGCTCAAATGGCGATTCAGCAGATGAGACCTTATAGTATCAAGATGAATGAAATGTTGAAAAACATTTTGTCTAATGTTGATCCTAAAGAAGCTTCTACCTCTTTTGGTGTGACTAGAGATGTCAAGAATGTCTTGATGGTAGTGGTTACTTCTAATAGAGGATTATGTGGTGGATTTAATTCTAGTGTTATCAAGGATACCATAGCAACGATTGAAGCAAAATATGCTTCTCAAAAAGCTGCTAAAGGTATTTCGATTATGTGCATTGGGAAGAAAGGTTACGATGTATTTAAAAAGCGTACTTCAGAGTTTACAGTAATCGACACGCATATGAGTCTTTTTGAAGATCTAAGTTTTAACAACATTTCACCAGTGGCGGATGAGATCATGAAGGCTTTTAAAGAAGGGGATTATGATGCCGTAGAGATTTCGTACCAGCGTTTTAAAAATGCTGCAGTGCAAATTCCAGAGACGGAGCAATATCTGCCTGTTGTTACAACCCTAGAGGATACAAGCTCGCATGCTGTAGATAAAAAAACAAAGACTACAAAGGCAGATTATATTTTTGAACCTGACAAGAAGACCTTGCTAGAACAATTGATTCCATCTATTTTACAGAATCAATTACAAAAATGTCTACTTGATACGCATGCCGCAGAACACGGTGCTCGTATGACTGCCATGGATGCTGCCACTGAAAATGCAGAAGAATTGAAAAAATCATTAAAGATTTCTTACAATAAGGCAAGACAAGAAGCGATCACCAGTGAAATATCTGAGATTGTTGGTGGTGCTGCTGCATTAGAAGGATCATAAGAAATAGAGAAACCAAAAACATCAGGTGTTACAGACGTAAGTTTGTAGCACCTTTTTTTTGGGTCATACCAAGGGATTATCAGATAAAACTTAAATCATTGAAAATCAACTTTTGATACTTTAATAATTTAAATTCTTTAGCTCGTTTCTAACGATAATGTCCGAAAAACAAAGTTCTTCTCGAAAACCATTTGTCATGATTTTTAAAAAAAATCACGCCAAATGAATTCAACTCATTTCTTGTACCCAGTGTTTACACACTGGCTATAATAATGTCACGCCTCTGGCGTTTTTGGGCTTACTTCTGAATTGCTCTACCAACCAATCAATCAATCAATTTGAACTCAAGTGCTTTTTTAACCAGCCCTACAGAATTTCTGACTTGAAACTTATTCATCAGGTTTTTGCGGTGTGTTTCAACAGTGTTTGTACTTATGTATAGTTTTTTAGATATCTCTTGAGTTGTAAATTCCTCACTAATCAAATCGAGTACTTCCTTTTCTCTCTTGGTCAAATCAGGGATGTAAGAATGACTTTTGTTTTTGACTTCCTTACTTCCCATTAGAGAGTCGATATAAATTTGAGAGATTTTTTCATCTAAATACTTTTCACCAGAGTATACTTTTCTGATTGCTGTGTCCATTTCACCGATGCTAGTCGATTTGGAAACATAGCCTAAGGCTCCATACTTCAACATTTTTTTAACTATACTAATTTCTAGATGTGAAGAAAGGCCAATTATCTTATAGTTTGGATTTTCATTTATAAGTTTTTTTGTCAACTCTACACCGTTTGTATCTGGGAGTGAAATATCCATTAGGATAACATCAACTATTGTCATTGGAATTTTGAGCATGGCCATAGCACCGGTCTTTGCAGAGCCTATACATTCAATGTCTTCTTCTTTTTCTAAATGCTGTTGGATGGCATCTATTAAAATTTGATGGTCATCTACAATAAATACTTTAATCATACCAATGGTATTTTTAATTTAAATTCTGTTCCAGAATCATTCTCCATTGAGATATTTCCATTTAAGTAATTTACTCTGGATTTAATACTATTTACTCCCATACTAGAGCTGCTCTCCCATATATGCTTAGGCATGCCGATACCATTATCTTTGATAATACAATTTAAAGATTCTCTATCAACCCAGGATTCTAATTTGACAAAGGCAGATTTTGAATGTTTCTCTATGTTTTGAATAATTTCTTGAAAAATTCTAAAGATCATAATCATTCTTTGTCTATCCTCTATTTTGTCTAGGTCATGCAGTTCTTGATCAACTTCATATCCTTTGTCTACCAATTGTTGAGCAAGATCTTCCAGTGCACCTTCTAATCCTGTAAGATTAAGGGCGACAGGAGTCATGTTGTGGCTAATCCTCCTGATTTCTGAGGAAGCCTTATTTACCATATCATCTAATTGGGAAGTAAGGTTTATTTTTTCAATGCTTTCAACATTTTTTTGGATGCTGAGTAGTTTTACTTTTATCGTACTCATCAATGTGCCAATATTATCGTGGAGGTCCCGAGCAATTCTTTGTCTTTCTTCTTCTTGACCTTCCATGATAGATTCCATGGCAATAATCTGATTTTCCTGCTGCAGTTTTTCAATTTCAGCTTCTTTTAAGGAAAGCACTTGAGTATTTATCAAACGTTTATTTTTTTGATCTCTCAAAGAGAAAAATAAGATGGTTAGTCCTGCAAGGAATAGATAAATGATTCCAAATAGGTAAATCCTGTTTTGCGTATTAGTTTTTTCTATGGCTAATTTTTGTTCTGCAATTAGTTTTTCCTTTTTTTCTGAACTGTACTTTTCTTCTACTTCTTTAAAGCGGACATTTTTTTCGACAGATTGTAAACTGTCAATAGCAAAATGATATTTTTGGTAAAATAAAAGTGATTTTTTATAGTCACCAGCTTGATGTAATATACTTGAAATTTGTTTACTTAGATCCCTTTGTATATCTAAAGCGTAGTCATGAATGTCTTCTAGTTCAATATCTTTAATTAAAGCATAAGCTTCTTCGTATCTTTTTAATTTTTTGAGTGTATTTGCTTTAGCACAGAGTGTCATCATGTATTCCTTGTCAATCGAATTAGGATTGTAGAACTTGAGTATGTCGTCATAGTATTTGAGCGCTTCTTCAAATTTATTTTGATGATTTAATAAGGCTGCAATATTTGTTTTGTTCCTCAGTGTAAATTTTGTATTCGTTTTTTGATTGTCAATTACTTTATAATAGTATAAGGCAGAGTCAGGCATGTTTAAATGTTTATATACAATTCCTAGATTGCCTAATGCATAAATATTGTCAGGTGCATTTTCTAATACTTCTAAGCAGTAAGTTTTTGCCGACTCATGATCTCCTTTTTCTATATAATTGTGAGCAATTCCATTCAGTGTAATATTTATGGATTTTTCTTTCTTTAACTTTCTAAATCCCTCTAAAATTTTCAACTTGTGGGTTAAGGCCTCATCAAATTTTCCTTGTAAGGTCAATGTAGTTGAATAATTGTCTAACATAGCTAAGGCATAGAATTCATTGCCTATCTCTTCGTATAATTCTTTTGCTCGATTAAAATCTTCTAAGGATTCCTCTCTTTTATTTATATGTCTCATCACTTTGCCTCTAAGATTCAGGCCCTGACATATCCTAGAGGTATCTTTTTTTTGTTCAGCAAGTGAAATTATCTGATTGCAATATTCAATAGCAATCTGTGAACTATCTGCATACTCATAAAAGTATTCTGTACCGAGATCTAAGTATCTTTCGAATTTTATAGAGTCTGTTTTAGCTGCAATTAGTTGAGCCTTTAGCTCTGTTATTTTTGGATTAATTTCTCCAAACAAAATGGAGAAGCTGTACAGCAATAAGAATAAAATGAGGGAGGCTCTCATATTAAATTTTCATTTGATTTTAAAGTACTATTGCTTAGGTATACTTTAAGATACATAATTTTTTTTGAGTTTTTATGAAGCTAGCATGAAATATAGCCTTTACTCAATGGCCTATAGTGCATTTGCTTAATTAGTAAGTTTGCTTTAGATAAAATTTGGAGTTAACAGGGTTCTTCTGTTACTATAAATTTTCATTTGGTAGCAGTAAAATTGGCAATTTTTACGGCCTGGATGTACCCCTAATTTGTTGATTTTTAAGGAATCACTGAATTCAGTGAGGGGAGGGAATTTATAGTATTGACGATGCCTATTCAGGTCTATTTCAAGGAATTTTCCTTGTGGGTAAAATTGTGCGACCGCGCTGTGGTCGTAATGTTTTTTGGACTTTATTTTTTCTAACGTAATGGGACCACGCTGTGGTCCTGGTTTTGTGACAGTTATTTAAGTTCTTCAAATAAAAGCTCAAATATTCAAATCCTATTTTTGACAAATGAGCCTACATCTGGACAAATGACGGATGCAACACTCTGTAAAGAAAGGTTGAATATAAAAAGAAAGACAATGGCTCCTCCCTCATTGGAATCGTTCTCAAGGAACTGGATGTGGTAGTTTAAAGCCGCTGGAATAAAATCCTAAAATCAAGAAAATCCTAAAAATCCCAGTACAGACAAATGCGCAAATAACAAAAAGCTTTCAACTTTCAACTTTCTTTTCAACTTTCTAGATTATCTGCTTCGCCTTTCGCCTTTATTCTACGCTTCCAATGACTTACTCGCCTTCGCTCCCAATCCCTTAATTTTCTCCGCTTTGGAAATCAAATTCCCATTTCCAGTGCGAAGCTTTTTAAGCGTGTCTTGATAGGCAGCTTGACTTTGATCTATCCTTTGGCCGACCGCTTCTAAGTCGGAGACGAAGTTTACAAACTTGTCATACATCTTGCCTGCTTCGGTGGCAATCTCTAGGGCGTACTTTTGTTGCTTTTCGTTTTGCCAAAGAGACTCGACGGTTTTTAATGTCGCAAGTAGGGTAGAAGGCGTGACGATGACGATGTTTTTATTGAAGGCGTATGCGTAGAGCTCTTTGTCTTTGTTTATGGCGATCGAAAAAGCCGTTTCTATTGGAACAAACATAAGGACGAAATCTGGACTTGCAATCTGGTATAAGTTGTGATAGTTTTTAGAGGCAAGTCCATCAATATGATTTTTGATGGATATAAGGTGGGCCTTTAGCGCAGTATTTTGACCAGCTTTCTCTTCGGCGTTGATTAATTGTTCGTAAGCTTTTAGAGAGACCTTGGAATCTATGATTATCTTTTTGTTTCCAGGTAAATCAATGACAACATCAGGACGCATGGTTTTACCTTCATCGTTTTTTAAACTATGCTGAATAAAAAATTCTCTGTCTTTTACTAAGCCTGATTTTTCTAGAATGGACTCAAGAATAAGTTCGCCCCAGTTGCCTTGTGCTTTGGTGTCTTGCTTTAAGGCATTTGTTAAGTTGATTGCTTCCTGACTCATTTTTTCATTGAGCATTCTTAATCCTGAGATCTGTTCTTTCATGGAGGAATGTCTAGCAATGGAATCCTTGTTAGAAACCTCAACTTTTTCTTCAAAGGATTTTATTTTTTCTTTCAATGGACTAAGTACTTCTGCTAGTCCTTTTTTGTGTTCTACATCAAACTGC
>CALIIW010000073.1 GCA_938018185.1 uncultured Saprospiraceae bacterium | reverse complement strand
ATATATAAAAAATAGTTGGGGTTAAAAATTTCTAAATTAAAACGCCATAGAATACTTCTATATATTTACAAAATAAAAATAATTTTGATTTATAGTCTTAGCTACAAGACGGTACAAACTTATGCCAATGATTGTGCTTTTATTCATATAAATAAGTATCTTTTCATTTCAATTTTAAAGGTTCAGAAACATGAAAAACGCGGATATATTTATTGTTGACAAGGATGACTTAGAAAAAAAAAGAAGTGAGTTGAAAGAAGTTTCTTTTGACAATGAGACATTTACTACAAATTATATAGATGAAAAAGATAATTCTGAATGGAAAGAATATCAAGTCAATTCTGAATACTTTGAGGAAGGAATTCCGATTTTGGTAAAACTTCCAGAGCCTGATCAAAAAGAACTTATCGAGATGGCTTTATCAGGAGAAAGCCATGAAGAGATTGCAGCTGCTTCAATCTTTTTGTTCTGCAACGAACGGGATAAAGAGCAGGAGTTTAGAGTAGATCTGCTTGAAGCCTTAGAAAAACATGCTCTAAATTTGAAGGAAGTAGGGGAGAACAGTGTCAACAACAAGAATAAACTTAAAATTATTATTTATGAATCTTGTTTATATGATGGCTTTAATATTAAACCTATCGTAGGTAAACATTATACTGAAGTAGAAAAAGATTTTCAATTTTACAAAGGGATTGCAGAAAGATCAAAAGTGATTTTGGAGACGTTTGATACTAATTAGTTATTAGCTCTTCTTGGTAAGCAGAGCTATTCTAGATTTATGAATTATTCCAGTTTTATCGTTTATTATTAAAGTTCATTATTACTAATTATCATGTTATTAATATTCAAATACAAAATTTTGCTTGGCCTGTCTTGTTTCATTCTTTTGGATGCTTGTACTACAGGTAATGTCTTCAATTCGAGCAATGAAAAACCGATAAGCAATGGTTTAGTAATAGAATTGAAAGAATCATTTACTGGTAATTATCTAACAAAAAATTATTCCTCCTTTGACTTGAAAGAAATTAAAAGGTCTAATAGAACACTCAATCAATATATAGCTTCATATTATGGAAGCAAGGAGGACCTTTCTAAATTAATTGATTTGTTTCACAAAGATAAAAACGTACTTAAGGTAGAGCTGCAAAATCAAAGCTTAGATGATCCTCATAATTCGACAAATAATAAGAAAGCAAAAACAAGTCCTAAAACAAAAAACTAAATAATGAAGAGATTCATATTGTTCTTTTTAATGGTACTCCTTTTTTCCAATTTTTTGCTTTCGCAAAATAAAAATGTGGTAAGTTCTGAGGTAAGTATTACGACAGCAAAATTATTAGGAAAGAGCAGCAAGATTATTGATTTGATTCAATTAGATGTTACTTCCAAAGAGAAGAAAGCTAGCATGCGATTAAAGAAGAAGGCACCAGAAAACTTTATTGGGCGAAGAGGACATTCCCAAGTTAAACTTCCTGAATTAGAACGCTCTGGCCCGGATCCAATTAGACAATCTAAATTTTCTGAACAAGCACATAGGGCCCAAGAGCCAAAAGTTAATATTTTTGGTTTAGGAACCGGAAGTCCTTTGGATCCTACGGGTGACATTGGAAGAGATTATTATGTACAAGCAGTTAATATTACAGAGGTTGGAGTTTATTCGAAAGAAGGTGTTTTGCTAAATCAATTTGCAATGAACACTCTATGGAGTGAGTTCAATACAGCCTCAGCTGGGGATCCAATAGTTTTGTATGATGAAATAGAAGGAAGATGGATAATAACTGAATTTGCTGATCCAGCAAATTTGCTTATAGCTATTTCGGATTCGGAAGATCCCCTCGGGACCTATACTGCTTATTCATTTACAACATTAAATTTTCCGGACTATCCCAAATTTGGTATTTGGCCCAATGCTTTGGTAGTCACTACTAATGAACAAGGTGCAGGACAATTAACAACTTACTTCATTGATAGGGTGGCTTTAATGAATGGAGAAGATAATGTTACTATGCAAAGAATTAATGTAACAGGAAACAATAATACAGAAGCTGGATTTTATGTAGCTACACCGATTGATTGGAATGGTTCTCAAATGCCAATGGATGAAAAGCCTATCGTGTTGGCTTTGGACGATAGCTCTTGGGGAACCTCGACGGAGGATCTTGTTAATATGTTCCATTATGATATAGATTGGAAGGTAGCTAATAACACGGTGGTCTCAAAAACAAGCATACCTTTAAGTCCTTTTGATGCCTTTCCTTGTGCAGACACAGAGGCATATTTATTTTCTTGTATTCCTCAGTTAAACGGAGAAGGTATCGATGGAGTACCTGAAGTCATTATGAATATCCCAAACTATCGGAGATTTAATGGCCATGAATCTATTGTTTTTAATTTTATTACTGATGCCACGGATGGCAATAATATTTCGGGTATCCGTTGGGTAGAATTGCGTTCAACAAATGGAAATGATTGGTCACTTTATCAAGAAGGTACCTTTGCTCTAGATGATAACCTACATAGATTTATGGGATCTATAGCGATGGATGAGAGGGGAAACATTGCACTTGCTTACAATGTTAGTTCTGAGAATGATTATATAGGAATACGATATACTGGGAGGTTGGCGGGCGACGCAATTGGTGAGATGACTTTTGAAGAATACATCCTTGCTACTGGAGAAAATACGATCTTTTCAGGAGGTAGATTCGGAGATTACGCAGATATGAAACTGGATGCTGAAGATGGACGAACTTTTTGGTATACAACAGAATATGCTGCTCAAGGATCTACAAAGTCACGAATAGTTGCCTTTGAATTGACTCAAGACTCCATTGATTTATCTGTTTCAAAAATTATTAATCCAAGTACTTCTTCAAGTCTTACTAATGCTGAACAAGTGAGCATTGAGCTTACTAATTCTGGATTTGCTTCCATATCAGGATTTGAAACAGGTTTTTATCTAGATGGTGAATTAATTGAATCAATCACTTTGCCTAATACTTTGCAGGCAGAAGAAAAATTTGTTTATACATTTAATTCTACAGTAGATTTATCTGATTTAAAAGTTTATGAGATAAAGGCTTATGTTTTGGCAACAGATGATCTAAATACAAATAATGATTGTTTATCCAAAGTAGTAACTGGTATACGAGCAATTGATGCTGGTATAGAAGTAGAAGAAATTCCTTTAAGTTGTGGAGATGTAGTAAATATTCCCATCCAAATAACAAATTTTGGAGAAGCATCTATTACTATGTTAGAAATTGAAGCAACTGTGAATGGTGCTAATGGAGGAAGTTATTTTTACAATGGTAGCATTGATTATGATGAAATGGTGACTTTCGAAATTAATCTGAGTGGTTTAATTATTGGATCCAATTTAGTTGAACTTGAAATAATAAGTTTAAATGGAAACGCTGATACTTTTGCAAATAATAATTTCGTTTCTGAAACAATTGAAAAATTTGATACGCAAGGTGAAATTAAATTAACTATCAATTTTGATAATTTTCCAACAGAAACAAGCTGGGATTTAGTGGAACAAGGCACAGATATGATAATAAGCGAAGGTGGTCCTTATGGGGACAATGAACTTTCGTACGAAGAAATTTTATGCCTGGATCCTTCAAAATGCTACTCTTTTACGATATTTGATTCATATGCAGATGGGATATGCTGTGATTTTGGTGATGGGAATTATACACTTTCTAGTAACCAAGGGATTATTATTCAAGGAGATGGCATATTCTCTAATTCACAAACTACAGATTTTTGTCCTGTTGATAAGGTCTTAGTAAACCTAGATGCAGGTATTGAGTTTGGAAACATACCAGTCCTTTGCCAAGAGAATTTGTCAATACCAATTGTAATTACAAATTATGGGACAGATAACCTTACAAAAATTGAGTTTGGCCTAATTATAAATGGTGGTCCTGTGCAATCTATTACATGGAATGGTAATCTTGTTTTTAATAATTCAGAAGAATTTCTTCTTGCAGCAGAAGGTTTTCAAACAGGTAGTAATCAGTTAGAAGTAGAAATAATTTCAGCAAATTCAATGGTCGAAAACCAAATAGATAATAATTCATTGCAAACTATCTTGGACTTTATTGACAATCCTTCATCATTATTATTAGAAATTAATTTTGACGATTATCCAAATGAAACAAGCTGGTCATTGGTTTCTTCAACTAGTGGAGAAGTTTATTTTAGTGATGGACCTTACAATACAGATATAGTTCAATTTATTAAAAGTTTTTGTTTAGATCCTGACGAATGTTACATTTTCACAATTTACGACTCATTAGGAGATGGCATTTGTTGTGACTATGGTGAAGGCAATTATACCTTATTAGCAAATAATAAAGAGATTATCTATTTTGGAGATGGAAAATTTGGAGATGAAGAGTCTATTGAATTTTGTGGAGATTTTACTCCCACAAAAACTACTGTCCAAAAGATAAAGAATCAAGCTAAAATACAAATCAATCCCAATCCAAATAACGGAGACTTTATCATTGATGTTATAAATTCAAATTTCACTGAATCTCAAATTGATGTTGAAATTTATTCAATTGATGGAAGTTTTATTCAGCATAGGAAGATTGGTAAATTCGATGACTCTTATCAAGGACAAATCTCCTTAGTTGCCTGGCCTGATGGTGTTTATATTTTAAAGTGTAAAAGCCAAGGTATGTCCTTGGAAACAAAAGTTGTTAAGCAATAAAGAACTATTTTTTAAACTTTAATTAGGGTATAATGGAAAATCATTATACCCTTTCTTTTTTTGAAAGTTTTATAACATATTTGTGAATGAATAATTTTGTGTGGACTGATCTATCAACTTTACATGTGGAGACAGCCAAAACATTCTATAATAAATTGTTTGGCTGGATGTACTATGATGCATCAAATTATCATATGGCTTATACTCGAGGTAAAGAATCTGCTGCCATATTTCAAATGCCAGATAAATTCAAAAAACTCCAATTAGCTTC
>CALIIW010000072.1 GCA_938018185.1 uncultured Saprospiraceae bacterium | reverse complement strand
TTTTCTTCTGAATATTGTCTCAACCAGTCTAAAAGCTCCAAATCTTGAGCGCCAGAAAAGAACTTTTCATTATCATTGGGTAGATATTGGGTAGTAATCGTTTGTCCCCATTCTATAGTACCTGCATCAGCTTCTAAGTTTCCTGACAAGACCTCAAAAAAGGCAGTAATGATTGAAGAATCCTTACCAATTAACCCAATTTTATCTCCTTTATTCATTGTAAAAGAAACATCTTGAAACAAGATCTCTCCTTCAGTATTTCGTTTAGTAAGGCCTTCAATTTTTAGGATCTGATCACCAGGTTCTCTAGTCATAGCTCCAAAATTGATGAATGGATATTTTCTAGTAGATGGTTTAATATCTTCAAGATTCAACTTTTCTAAAGCTTTCTTTCTACTTGTTGCTTGTCTTGACTTGGAAGCATTAGCCGCAAACCTTTGAATGAATTCCATCATTTCAGCTCGCTTCACCTCCATCTTCTTATTCTTATTGGCCATTTGTTGAGCCATCATTGTAGATGTTTCATACCAAAAAGTATAATTTCCAGTAAAAATTCTTATCTGATTATAATCGATGTCCACAATATGGGTACAAACCATATCTAAAAAATATCTATCGTGAGAGATGACAATTACAGTGTTTTTAAAACCTGCTAAAAAGTCCGCCAACCAAGTTACAGTGTAAGCATCCAGGTCGTTGGTAGGCTCATCAAGCAGTAATAAATCAGGATTACCAAATAGTGCTTGAGCTAGTAATACCTTCACTTTTTGCCCACCAGTCAAATCTCTCATATACTTATTATGAAGATCTTCTTTGACACCCATATTACTTAAAAGCTCCGCAGCATCTGAATCTGCTGTCCATCCTCCCATCTCACCATAGAGATTTTCTAACTCACCAGCTTTAATGCTTTCAGCCTCAGTTGCTTCTGGATTGTTATAAATGGCATTTTTCTGGACATTTATGTCATACAACTCCTTATAACCCATCATCACTGTATCCAATACTTGAAAATCTTCAAATTCAAAGTGATTTTGGCTTAAGACTGCCATTCTATTTCCAGGTTCTAAACTGACAGAACCTCTGGTAGAATCCATTTCCCCAGACAAAACTTTCATAAATGTGGACTTACCGGCGCCATTTGCGCCTATCATTCCATAGCAATTGCCTTTATGAAATTTCAAATTAACCTCATCAAAAAGGACTTTTTTACCAAATTGTATACCTACTCCGTCAACTGTTAACATAGAACTATAAAATATTTCTTTAAAAAAGAAACAAAAGTAATTAAATACAGCTTCAAAGCCAATTTTTTCATGAATTGTCGTACAATCTTAAAGCACATTACATTAAAATAAATTACTATATTAAGCACTTATTGAATTTAATCAAGCAATGAGTTACTCTAAGATTCTATTTCTCTACATTTCCCTACTAGTATTTTCTTGTTCCTCCAGCCAGAATTCTGTGAAAGGATTAACATGGGAAGAAGAAATTGCAGCTTTTCAAAATGCCTTAAATAAACAATACAGTTCTAAAGTCACCTCTCCATTAGATAAAGAAAGCTTCAATAATTTCACTGGCCATGATTTTTATCCAACCAAAGCTTCCTATAGGGTAAAGGCTAATTTTTTGAAAACTCCAGGCGAAAAAGTTTTTAAGCTCAAAACCTCTTCTGATCGCAGGCCTGAATATCGGAAATATGGCATTCTGCGATTCGAAATTGAGGGCAAGGAATATGCACTTAGTGTTTATCAGGATCTTGCAACATCTACAGTTAAGAAGTATAAGGATATTTTATTTCTTTCTTTCAAAGATCTAACTAATGGCAAAGAAACCCATGGAGGAGGTAGATACATTGATTTTAAAATCCCTACTACACAAGTAGTAATTTTAGATTTCAACAAAGCCTATAACCCCTTTTGCGCCTACTCTAATAAATTTTCTTGTCCTTTACCGACAGAAGAAAATCATCTTAAAATTAAAATTGAAGCAGGAATGAAATTAGATAGCAAAGGGAAATAAAGAGGCCCTTACTTTCGAATGTTTTATATAAAAATATGTTTTGGAAGAATTCAATTTTTCTATATGTCAAAAAGCCCTGGTATGTGTTGGAAAATAATTACTAACCAAGCAATTCCCCACCCTTCTATGATCTATCAAACAGTTTTAACAAAATATTAATTCTTTAATTTTTTGAACTTGTACTATATAGTTGGATTTTAGCGTTCATAATTTCGTCATCTCTTAATTAGCCGATTAAACTATTGATTCCTTCCCAAAATCGGTATACTTTGCATTGTTAATATATAAACATAATACCATGAAAAAATGCCTTTCCTTGCTGATTGCCAGCTTTATTATTCTAAATGTATCTTATTCTCAAGCTGTAGACAAAGATGTCAATGCGGTTTTTACTAAGTATTTTGAAGCAATTGAAACTAACAATCATTCTAAAAGACTTGACACCTACGACCCAAATATATTTAATCATATAAAGAGAGAATATCTGCAAAAAGCTTATGAGTTGAAGGCTGGTCAAAACGACCAAAAAACCACTTATAGCAATGCGAAGATTCGAAGAATTGGCAAGCCAGTTAGAGGCAGTGGTGTTGTATACAAGGTAGTGGACTACACCTTTGATCAAACAATTACTGCCAACCCAAAGAAAAAGGAAAAAGAAAAAGTTGATAAAATAGAAGAAAGACCTGAGGAGCCTATAAAAGCGGATGATCTAAAAAATCCTGAAGATCAAAAGAGGTTCAAACAACTTCAAAAGAAGCAAAAGAAGAAAGCTGGAGTTGCTACAACAAATGAACCAGTAAAGCCTAAATCAATGAGCCCATTTGAATCCAAAGTATTAACTTATCAAAATCAATATGGCGCAGAAAACGTAACAGTAGATGAAAAAAATCAAAGTATAACTATTAATCAAACAGCAAAATTGGTTACCATAAAAAAAGGAAATAAAACTAGAATCATTGAATTCAGCAATGACATGATTCCAGTTTTGAAGAAGTTAATCCCTTCTGAAAAATTGTTGGAGATTGGCAAAAGCTAAATATCCCAAATAGTAACACAAAAAAAAAAGAGGTACAAGTTTCGAACTTGTACCTCTTTTTTTTCTTTTATTGAACTTTCTTTTATTAATCTGGAACTGATTTACCAAATAATTTTACAAACATAAATAGACAGGCGATTCCTATTAAAATCAAAATTAAACAAACCAAGAGCCCGCCTCCTAAAAGACTAGCAATTGTCCCAATCACAATACTTACAAAACCTACAGTCACAGCATAAGGCAATTGTGTCCGCACATGATCAATGTGATTGCAATCGGAGGCTAGCGAACTTAGAATAGTAGTGTCAGAGATTGGAGAACAATGATCCCCTACCACAGAAGCTGAAAGAACTATGCTTATTACATTGAACAACAATTCATTAGCTGCAGCTGGATCTAAACCTTGTGATTGACTAATTGCCCAAGTGGTTGGAATTGCAATTGGATATAAAATAGCCATAGTACTCCAGGATGATCCTGTTGAAAAGGCGATAAAAGCCGCCAAAACAAAAATTATTGCAGGCATAGAATAAGGACTTACATTGTCCTGCAAAATAGAAGTTAAATAGTCAGCGGTATGCAATTCATCAGAAGTTATAATTGCTAAAGACCAAGCCAATGTTAAAATTATCAAGGCTGGCAACATTGTTTTAAAGCCAGCAACCATATAATGCATGGTATCAAATAAACTGATAACACGCCCACCAACAGTAAGTAAAATTGCTACCACTAATCCTGCAAATGAAGACCAAAGTAGAGCAACATAAGAATTAGATGCTCCAATCAACTTACCCATTTTTACAAAGAAAGATGGATCGCCATTTTCTGTTAAAAAAGGAATAGAGGACCAAACAGAAGACCATCCTGGAGAAGCAGGAATTTTACCTACTTCTACTAAAGATCCATAAAGAGAATCCATACCCGTGTCAATGAGTCCCAAGAGTGTAACTAAGATTACAACTAACACGGGAACCACAGCATTGTACCACTTAAGGTTTGCTCCTTTTACTGGACTGAGATCTTCCATATTCGGCTCATCATCACTCGATGTCTTGGCAGAGCTAACTTGCCCAGTTGTTCTTGCTCGCATCTCTGCCTTATGCATAGGACCGTAATCTTTCTTGAGGTATATTATAATTAAAATGAAAATCAATGTAAGTATGGGATAAAACGAATATTTCAAAGAGCTTATAAAAATGCTGTATGGTGTCAACGCAGTGTCGAATCCTTCTAGCCCTTGTGTGGCATCTGCTATGTAGCTCAGTTCTGCTCCAATCCAAGTAGTAATAAACGCGATAGCAGATACTGGGGCGGCAGTACTATCCACTATATAAGCAAGTTTCTCTCGACTAATTTTAAATTTATCCGTCACAGATCGCATGGTGTTTCCAACAATCAAGGTGTTGGCATAATCATCGAAGAAGATAGATATACCCAATAACCAAGTAATAAATTGAGAGCTTCTAGCAGACCGAGCATACTTCGACAAAGATTTGACAACACCAGCCATCCCACCATTTTTAGAAATAACTGCGACCATCCCACCAATTAACAATGAAAAAATTATTATCGATAAATGATCTGCATCGTTTAAAGCAGCTATGATATATTTATAAATCACAGAGAATATGCTGTCCATAAAATAATAAAAGGAACCTATTCTCATACCTCCAGCAATAAAGGCACCAGTCCAAATCCCAGCAAACAAAGAGACTATTACTTCTTTAAATAACAAGGCCAAACCTATGGCAACCAGAGGAGGTAAGATTGAAAGCCAAAGCGGGATATGTTTTAAGCGATAAGAACCATCTCTTTTTTTAGATAAGTGGTAGAGTAATTTTGAATCGTCGGCTGCTTCAATAAAAAATAAGTCTCCTTTAAAATCAACTTCTTGTTCCAGTTTGGCAATACCTTTA
Organism: uncultured Saprospiraceae bacterium; assembly: GCA_938018185.1. Lineage (GTDB taxonomy): Bacteria > Bacteroidota > Bacteroidia > Chitinophagales > Saprospiraceae > JALZVN01. The sequence continues at coordinate 2,403 of CALIIW010000072.1, read as the reverse complement.
TCAAACACCAAATTATGATCCTCTCCATTGATTTTAATATCCGTCTGCCCTTCTGAAATATTTGTCTTAAAGACCATATCTCCAGAAACAAAATCAAGCGTATAATTTCGTAAATTTACTTTTGGAATTTCATATTCCAACTGTTTTGCTTCAATAGCTGTATTTAAGGAATCCAAAGATGCTTGCGAATAGCAGTTAAAGGAAATTAAAATGGAAATTATCAGACCAAAGTAAATTTTTGATAGGCTATTCATTCTGTTTTTTATTAGATTGTATTCAGATATTATGCTTAAACTTAACAAATTATCAATAAGTATTAAAATGCAAAAATTTATAAACACTACACTCCTCGTTTTTGTGACCTTTTTTAGCCAGGCTCAAAATTTAGAAGAAGCCATCAATATAGCCTTTGAAGTTAATGGAAAGGAGCTTTCCAATGGCTTAACAGGTGGATTGAACGCGCCTCAAATTTCTTCTGCCGACCTCAATAACGATGGTTTGCAGGATATAGTAATTTTTGATAGAATCGGTAATGTTTTTATTCCACTCCTTCATAACGGAGGAACATTCCCTGATTGTTATACTTATGCTCCAAAATACAAGGCAAATTTTCCTGTATTGAAAAATTGGGTGATGTTAAGAGATTATGATGGAGATAACGTTCAAGATATTTTCGCTTACTCAACGGAAATAGGTGTAGCTGGCATAGAAGTACATAAAGGAAAGTACGTTGGGGACGAACTTGCATTTGATAAGCTTTCTTTTGCCGATTACGATTTAGACATATTGTCTTATCCTGGTTCAAATGGATTGCCAATAAACCTTTTTGTCTCTAGTATAGATTATCCAGCCATTGATGATATGGATTGTGATGGAGATTTGGATGTATTAACATTTAACCCTGGTGGCGGTTATGTAGAATTATATAAAAATGTTTCTGTGGAAAATGGCTTCGGAAGAGATTCTTTGCTATTTCTTAAAACAGAAGATTGCTGGGGAGGCATTTACGAGAGTGGCCTTGATGTAAATCTTTCCTTACCTACAAGCCAAGGTGATTGTGCTAATTTTACAGAAGATGTTGTTTTAAGTCGACACGCAGGTTCTTGCTTGTTAACTTTAGATGCAGACGGAGACGATGATAAAGAATTGATACTAGGGGATCTAGCCTTTACAAATTTAACGATGTTAGTAAATAATGGCTCCTGTTCAAAAGCTTATTGCAATGAACAAGTAGTTTATTACCCTGAAGATCAACCTGCTGACCTTCCAATTTTTCCAGCAGCTTTCTATTTGGATGTAGATACTGATGGTGTAAAAGACCTTGTAGCTAGTCCAAATAACATCAACAATTCTTTAGATATAGACAATGTACATTGGTGGAAAAATAATGGTGCAGATGACAATGTTTCTTTTGAATTTAAATCAAAATCATTATTCGTTGATGAGATGATTGATCTTGGTACAGGTACCAGTCCTGTTTTTGCAGATGTAAATGCAGATGGTCTTTTGGATCTTGTGGTAGGTACGGTGACGACTTTTGTTCCTTATGGGGACAAAGACGCAGGCCTTTATTTATTCCTTAATAAAGGCACCAGCACCGACCCAATATTTGAATTGACAGATGACAATTGGCTGAATTTTAAACAATACAATTCTGACGCTTATTCCTTCTCACCAACTTTTGGTGATTTAGATTCTGATGGTGATCTAGACTTATTAGTTGGAGAAGCATTTGGCTATCTTTTTTATGGAGAAAACAAGGCGGAACCGGGTGAAGCCATGAAATTTACAAGTATTATTCCTGAGTACAAAGGCATTGATGTTGGACAAGTTTCTACACCATTAATTTATGATCTAGATAAGGATGGTCTGCAGGATTTGATTATTGGAGAACGAAACGGTAACATTAATTTTTTCAAAAATATTGGAACCGCTACCGCTCCTGCCTTTAATCCTGATCAGGATGAAAGCCCAAATTCTCCTTTCCTTGGAGCAATAGATCTTAGAGAGGAAGGTTTTGCAACAGCTTTTACCGCACCCGTTATTATCGAAACATTGCAAGAAACTTATTTGATATCAGGATCTCAATCTGGCAAGGTTTATAGATTTGATGACATCTTATCCGACATATATGCAGACTACACTTTGACTGAAGAAAACCTTTTGGATTTTGGTATTGGAGATAAAACCAGACCTGCATTTGCCGACATAGACAACGATGGAAATTATGAGTCAATCATCGGTAATGACCGTGGTGGTTTAAGTTTTTACCAAACGGACATTCAGCAAGCCTTGGTTTCAGTTTCTAGTTTAAATTTAAAAGAGAAATTGAATATATTTCCAAATCCTGCGAATGATATAATTAGCATAAACCATGGAAGTGGAGCTGATTTTGAATTTGAA
>CALIIW010000071.1 GCA_938018185.1 uncultured Saprospiraceae bacterium | reverse complement strand
TGGCAAGTAACGAAGGATAGGTATCCAATAGATCAAAAGTTTCGATTATATGGTTTGAGAACTGCATTGATGTATATGTTTTAGTAGACAACGATTTTTCAAAGAGTTTATATGCTACTATAAATTTAATGCCTATTGTTTGGGTTATTCAGAAGTAAGCCCAGAACGCCAGAGGCGTGACATTATTATAGCCAGTGTGTAAACACTGGGTACAAGAAATAATCTGAATTCATTTGGCGAGATTTTTTTGGAAAAAATCATGACAAATGGCTTTCGAGGATTACCTTGTTTTTCATAAATTATCATCCCTAATTGTGCTTAAAGTAAAATCTATCGATTTGTGCCATAATTCTAAGCATCCCATGATATATTTAATGCAATCAAGTTTTTTTACATAACACTTAATAGGTCATCCCTAACGAATAATAGATTAGCCCCTTCACAGAACAAGACTTCTCTCATCTTGCAGGTATTCAGCAACAAAAAATTTATAAAATGAATACTACAAAAGAATCTTTCTTCTTCAAACTTCAAAATTGGATAAAACAATCCTTATTTATTAAAATTGCGAACATTGGATTGATCATCGTACTTTTGATGATCCCTAATACGCTGATAAAAGAACTCATTCATGAGCGAAATTTAAATCAGAAATCTGTCATCAGAGAAGTAAGTCAAAAATGGGGAAAAGCCCAACAAATCGTTGGTCCAGTCTTGACTATACCCTATATGTCCTACTATGAAGATGATGAAGGCAAAATCTATGAATCCATAAAATATAGTCACTTTTTACCTGAGCATCTGACAATAGATGGTGAAGTAAATCCTGCAAATAGAAAGCGTGGCATATACAATGTAGTCCTTTATCAAGCGCTTGTAAACTGTCATGGATTTTTTAAGCAACCGGACTTTGAGAAATTTGGTATTGATAAAGAAAACATTTTACTAGATAAAGCTTTTCTTCAAGTTTCGATTCCAGATATGGCTGGTATTAATGATAAAATAACACTTCAATACGATAAGCAATCGTATCTAATGGAGCCCGGCATTGAAAAAATGAATGGATTTAAATCTGGAGTAAAAATACCTGTTGTCATCAATACCGAACGCCAAGTTTTAGATTTCAATTTCGACTTGAATTTAAACGGAAGTAGTGCCCTAACATTTGGACCTATCGGAAAAGAGACCAAGGTTAGAGTGAATTCAAAATGGGGCTCTCCTTCTTTTATGGGTTCTTTTTTACCTGATGACCATACAATAACCGAAAAAGGATTTTCGGCATCATGGAAAATATTGGATCTGAATAGAAATTATCCACAGTCTTGGATAGATGAAAAACAAAACCTATTGCAATCGTCATTTGGATTAGAACTCATGCAACCCGTAGATGAATATTCAAAAAACTTTAGATCAGCAAAGTATGCCTTATTGGTTATTTGCCTAACCTTTTTGCTTTTCTTCTTCTTTGAAGTAATCAATAAACAGAAAGTACATCCAATGCATTATGTTTTTATTGGTTTGGCCATTACAATATTTTACATCTTATTGCTTTCCTTGTCCGAGCATTTAGGATTTAATATAGCATACATGTTATCTTCTTGGGCCATCATCGGATTGGTTTGCACTTATGCTGCCAGTATTTTAGAAACTAAATATCTTGCTCTTGTGCTTTCAGGAATCCTTTGCGCCATATTTGGGTTCATTTTTGTCATTCTTCAATTAGAAGATTTTGCCTTGTTGGCAGGAAGTATAGGTTTGCTATTTGTGCTGGCTTCTGTGATGTATTATTCTAGAAATATTGACTGGAATAATGTAGGAAAGATAATGACAGAACAAGAAGAAATCCAAAACAGCACTGTATAAATTGCTAAATTAGCCATGCAAAGCATCCACTTAACTTATTTTGAGTGGGTGCTTTTTTTATAAAAAATTGACTACTTTACAAAACGAATTAGCCATACATTAAGGTAAAAAATCAAACATGCGTAAACACAAGATTCTTCAACTAACTTTTCTTTTGTTCTTATTATCATTTGTGGTTTCAGCTCAAACAGACCCTAAAATTTACGAAATCATTCAAGCAGTCTCTGCGGACCGTATTGAAAAAGACATCCGTAAACTTGCCAACTTCGGTACAAGACATACCATGTCAGATACGCTTTCTGAAACAAGAGGAATTGGAGCTGCACGTCGTTGGATAAAATCTGAATATGATAAAATATCAAAGGATTGTGGTGGCTGCTTGGAAGTGTTTTATCAAAGATCTTTGGTTACAGCTGAAGGCAATAGAAGATTTGATGAAGACACTTGGGTCGTGAACGTGGTCGCTATACAACATGGTACAGATCATCCAAATAGATTCATAATTATGTCTGGAGACATTGATTCTAGAATATCTGATCCTTTGGACAAAACGAATGATTCACCCGGCGCAAATGACAATGCCTCAGGGATGGCGGGAGCAATTGAAGCCGCAAGAGTACTTAGTAAATACAAATTTCCAAACAGTATTATTTATACTGGATTGTCAGGAGAGGAACAGGGCTTGTTTGGTGGTAAACACATGGCCAAAGTTGCTAAGGAAAAAAACTGGGATATTATTGGTGTATTGAATAACGATATGATTGGAAACATCGAAGGCGTAGATGGTATTATAGATAATCGTTCTTTTCGTATTTTTTCTGAGCCAACACCTGCGGAGCAAGATGAACAAAAAAGAATATGGTATCGTTTTTATGGAGGGGAAGTTGATGGCCCATCAAGACAATTGGCTAGATATGTTCATAGAATGACGAGGACCTATATGCCTGAGATGAAACCAAAGTTGATTTACAGACTAGATAGATTTGGAAGGGGAGGACATCACAAACCATTCAATGATGCGGGCTTTCCTGGGATAAGAATTATGGAGACCCATGAAAACTACAATAGACAACATCAAGACATAAGAACGGAAGATGGAATTGATTACGGCGATGTCATAGAAGGTGTGAACTTTAATTACGCTGCTAAACTCACTGCCGTGAATGCCATTAACCTAGCTGGTATTGCTTGGGCTCCTGAGGCACCTAAGAACTTGCAAATAGGTGGTGCTGTAAAGCCTTCAACCACCTTGCGATGGGATCCCGTTGAAGATAAGAATCTAAAAGGCTACAAAATTTATTGGCGAGATACCACTGCACCACAATGGGAACACGAGGTATTTGTAGGTACAAAAACCAGATATACTCTAGAGAATATTGTGATAGACAATTTTCTATTTGGTGTTGTCTCTGTTTCTAAGAACGGTCATGAATCTGTAGTTGCCTATCCAAGCACCTTAATCCCTCGAAGAAATTGATCATTTTAAATTACATCTTACCGCTGCTGTCAATCCTCTCAACTTATAGGTTTGTTGAATTGGATTATCTGCGGCACTAACATCCCAAGCTTTAAATTGTATCTGTGGTTTTATAAACAAACTGAGTCGGTTTGAAAAATGATAACCCATTCCTATTGAAGCAAATCCTTGAGGCTTTAAGTTGCTTTTAAACTTGTCTAAGCCTTGTTCTAGCTTGAGTTCGTCATTGTAGGTGTAACCAGTAAAACTGGACTTTAGATTAAAGCTCATATTTAGGTCTCCTTCAATTGAGAAGTTTTTCAACCTTTTGTGGTAGCCAATTCCTACTGGGATATCCCATCGATTAAAACTGTTATATACATTGTAGTTTCGCGTTTTAGTATGAATCTCCTCTATCATTCCAGGGATTTCTTCAACAGTCCCATCAGCATAGTTGATGTTTTCTATGGTACCTGGAACCAACTTGATTTCTTCAGATCTGATTTCAAACCGCTTTAGGTTTTCTTGCAATCTTTGGTACTGGATGCCAGATTTTAAATAAAAACCTTTTGGCAATTCATAGAGAATCTCGCAGCCATAGCTCACGTTTTCTAAAGCAGTTTCGCTTGCTTTTCTAAATCTCAGTAATTCCAGATTACTACTCGAAGAAAGTGATTTTTCAACTTGAGAATATGTATAAAATAAACTTACGGTGAAAAAGTGGGATTTTGATTTTCCTTTAATTTTATTTGCTTTAAGAAATGTTCCATCCTTTATTTTATCACTGAAGTTACTTTCTTTTGATGCAATAGAAAATAGGGGGATCTCTTTAAGGGATAAGAAAGTGTAACTTATTGATGCACTATTTTTTTCGAGCAATTCATTTTCGATCTTGTTCTCTTCTCTTAGTATATTTGAAGCTTTCTCAACATTATTTTCTTTTGGAATTAAGTTATTAAGATTCGTGTTTAGGATTTTATTTTCAAAAAAAACAATATTTCTGTAGCTCCTTGTATTTGTTGTTGCAATGGTATTTGAAATCGGGGGATCTAAGTTAGTTTTAAAGTTTCTATGCTTATTACTGACCTTTGATTCTATTACGCCAATATCATTTACTTCATGAATTTTTGAAGAATTATATTCTTTTCTATTTAGATCTTTTAATTTAGTTTTATCATCTTCTTTAATCTTGTTGTTTTCTGAATTACTTGTTGACAAATCTGAAGATGCTATTCTTTCTGAATTTATTTTTGAAGGGGCTATTTTATTTTCAACTGAGGTGTTTTGTTCAACAACTTCATTACTTGATAGCAGGAAGTTATTATTACCATCCAAACTTACCATGCTAAAATATCCAATAAAAAAGACAAAAGCAATTCCTGGAAGAAGGAACCATGTAAGTCCATTTCTTCGTTTCTTTTTTTGGATACCATTCCACAGATCATCTTTGTTTATGCTCACTTTATGGTCAGCCAGTTGATCTTTTATATGTTTTTCTAGTCTATGATTATCCATGACTTCTCAATTTTAAATTAAACATTTTCATACGTAGCATTTCTTTCGCTCTAGATAATTTTGATCTGGAAGAAGATTCTTTCAAATCTAATAATTCAGAAATTTCTTTGTGTGAATACCCCTCGATAACATACAAGTTGAAAATTTGTCTGTAGGAGGTAGGTAATGCTTCAACTAGTTTTAGTATCTCATCTGCAGTCATGTTTTCAATAGCTATTGGTTGCGCAGATAGTGTGTTTTGGATGACGGCATCAATCTCTACTAGATTCAATTTCTTTTTTTCGAGTTGCCTTAAACATTGTCTTACCGTTAAAACATTCAACCATTTTTCAAAGTCGCCTTTTGTTGGATCATATTTATCGATGTACTTAAATATCCTAATAAAACAATCCTGAAGTACATCCTTAGCTCTATTTCTATCTCCGATGTATCTTATACAAATAGCATACAAGCGATCTCCTTGGCAGTCAACCAAGGCTCTTTGTGCTATAGCATTATTTTGCTTACAGCCATTGATTATCGCTTGTATGTTATTGTACTTTGACAAATGTTATATTTCTTTAAATCCAGCCCAGAACTCTCCCCAATTGCCTTCACAAGATTCTACTATCGTTGTAATGATTGGGCCTTGTCCCGGATTATCAGGATCTATTGCAAAATCATTATCGGTTTCATCTGCTCCAATATTTGCTTCAATAATTTCATAACCATCCGGTGTAACTACTTGTACTTCATATACTGTGTCTTCATTATTCCATGGCAGATAGTGTAAAATGTATTCTCCATTTTCATCTGTAATTCCTACTTCTACAAATGGAGTAAAGATTGAAGTTGCAGGTGATTCGGTGGTGAATTTTACATTTTCCAAAACCTCATCTATTGCGATATCATAATTATTATTACCATTTTTATCTAGAAAAGCCTTGACCCTAATTGTATTATTCAAAGAAGGGATCACCCATTCAATTTCATCAGTTAAAAGATTACTGTCTGAAATAGTGACAGAGTAGGTACCAGGAGCTAAATCTTTAATTATCCCATCGGTTCCTAATGGTGTACCATTCCATTGATAAGCATAAGGTGGTGTTCCACCATTTATAGTTATTTGAGTGACAGCAAAAGTACCACAACCAAAAACGTCAACATCCACTTCGAGATCATCTGCAAGGTCATACACTCCTAGATCAATAGCATCTTTATCATTTAGGCTTGATTGATGAACAAAATCTGTTCTATGAAAACCATAATCTCCAATACCTCCTTGATCAAAATCACTATCAAAAGAGTCATTGCCGCCTTGATCTCTCAGAGTAGATATGTAGTGATTGTTAGGTTGGTAAGTTTTCAAAGAGAAAAAAGTGCTGCCATAATCAATCACGTTTCCAAGACTGTAAGTTCCATCTGCATTTATTGTTGGTAAAACATCAGGGATTTTGAAACTCCTTAAAGCACCAGGAGGCCCATAGGTGCTATTCATAGACTCCAAAATTGGCAAATTCGATTCGTCATTGGTTCTGAGTCCGTCTCTATTTTCGTCATGCCATATTCTTCCTGCCAAGGTTGTCCTTGATAGGTTACCAATGATCTCTAAATAAAAGTCAATAGAAATCTCAGTCGTTTCTCCATTGGAAAAAAATCCTGTATTTAACCCGATACCCGAAATGTTACCTCCAACAAACCCATTTTCAAAGTGACTTATAGTAGCCACTATATCAGAACATTTATAAGGGGAATTGAATCCTTCTGAACACTCACAATAAACATCATCTTGATCACTTACGCTTGAAGGGTTTAGATCATGTCCTGTCCATACAAATTGGGGAGTTGCAGTACCCTTTTCAAGTAAAGGGATACTAGCGATCATTATGTTTCTTGGAGAAAATGCTACACCGGCGATGAGTATTTCAGAATTGTCTAGAATAAATGCTTCTAAATAATATTCATAATTTACGGCATCATAATCATTAGTTTTTACTATTATAAATTGTTCAAGTGCTTTACAAGCTGCAATATTATCTAGGTATGTAATTGGTCTGATGATCTCATATTCTTCTCGTTCTGATTCTTTTAAATTCTCAATGTCTATTGCCTTAATTGTCATTGTATTGAGGTTGCAAGCAAAGATGTGATTTGAGAAGTTACCTTCAACATCAGGATATAGAACTTGATCTCTATAACCTTCAATTTCCACTAGAATGATTCCAGTACTAAGGCCTCTAGCTAAGCAATCAACCAATTGTCCTTCTAATAAAATTAAATCTTCATTTTCGTTTATATGTATAGTCCCTACATCACAATTGCCTTCTGAAAATGTCTTAGTTTGTTCGTAAATTGCTAGGCCACAATTATCTAATACGGCAATTACCACTTCTATATCCAAAGGTACAGGGCCACAGATTTCTCCTTTAGAATTTGTCATAGTATTGCCTGTAAATATTCCTGATGTCGTATAAATTGTAACACTTTGGTTTACCAATGGCTTTCCATTAGCATCCACAAATTTTGCAGTCATTTTACAAGTAGGAAAAGGAATGTCACAATTCCATGTACTAAAGTGTGCAACTTCTGTTTTAAAATGATCTCCATCTAAGACAGCACTTCCTTCTTCCATCCAAATTCCGTTATTTTTATCAAAATGCCATAGTGGTATTTCTGTTGGAGCAACATCTAATATGTCATCAGCAATTTTGAAATCTAAACTTGCTTTCTTACCATTTCCCAATTGTAATGGAGCGCCATCAGGCGTTTCTAATTCCACTGTCCACATTCCAAAGGTCCCAAGTTGGACACTTTCACCAGCTTCGTTCTCTGCACGGAGATCACCTGGCACCTGGTAATTAAAATTAGGCGAATCTGTGTTCATGTAAAAACTATAAACATGGACTTTTCCTTCATATAGAGTTCCTGATTCGTCCACTATTGAATTTGATGGGAAAGTTAAATTTGTAACAGGGGTTCCTCCAACACTTGCTTCAAATTCTACAAAACCCATTCTAGGATTCAGTAGAACATGAACATTAGAAGCGCCTCCCGTAGTAGGGTAAACAAATTTGTAATTTTTAAAATACTCCGGATGATCAAAAGTTATCAAACTTCCATCTTCTGAAGCTTTAGTTCCCTTAAATATAAAATGTCCATATTTATCTGTCGTCGTAGTTTCATCGCCAATAGTAACTGTCGTTTGTGGTATTGGTTCTAAAGCGCGATCAAAAACAGTCCCTCTAATCTCCGTTTGATAAGATTCTATCGGAGGGGGTGTATAAATAGATAGATCATCGTCAATTCGATCTTTTCGACAAGAGAAAACACATAAGAATGTGATTATTGAAATATATATTAATAGATTTTTCATCTTCGCTTTTATTAAAGTTTTAAAATCACCGGTGTTGTAATTAATAATCCATCCTGCAGTCAAAACGTTGCGAATAAAATGATACTTTTTTATAAAAGAGTAATAAGTAGAATAATATAGCTCTTTTAAGAGACATTGAGCGCATAAAGAGAAATTAACTTATGTGTGATGCCTAGCAATGATCCTAAAAAGAATAGGCTTGTAAAAATTAATGAAATAGTGAAGACTAGCTATCTATAAAATTGGTCTAGAATTAGGTTTGGATCGCATGGCTGCCAATTTGAGTTGAAACATCTCACTCATTTTGTGCGCACGAAAAACTACTTCATCTGCTTTTTCTCCAGCAAAGTTATGATCGATTACCTCTTTTAGCAAAGCTAACCATTTTGAAAAATGCATTTCATAAATAGGAAGATTTGCATGATGCCTAAATGGATTACCAAGATAATCAGGCTCCTTAAACAATACAGTATTCCAAAAGCTGTAAATTCTTTCTACATGTATAGACCATTCTTCTTCTTTGATGGCTTCATTAAAAATAGGTCCTAACAAAGGATCTTTTTTTGCTGCAGCATAGAAAGCATCAACAAATAGTTTTATATCTTGCTTATTTTGGATATCATGCATAATTAATGCTTTCTTGTAAAGATAATTTTTTTAAGTTCTAAATATTTGTCAAAAGATTCGTCATGAATTTGAACTTAATGGCTTAGTATTTGGACCGTTTTTGTAGTATTAGTTAATTTAAGACCTTTCGTTAATGAAGACCTTTGCAACCTTTAAATTTGTTTTTTTACTCAGTTTAATATACCTGTTTCTAGTGTCGGAGAGTCAAATTTCTGCCCAAAGCTCTTTGGCTTTAAAGTTATCACCTTTCAATACAGTTGTCTTAGACGAAACTAGAACAATTCTTCCAATTGGAATAGAATTCAAATTCAACAGATTTGGGATAGAGTATGAACATGGGTTTAAAACTGGAATCACCAAGCCTAATACAATTACAGAAAATGAAAAAGGTTTTAGATCGAAGCTAGCCGCTCAATATTATTTTTTAGATCGAAACATTAAAATGTTTACGGGCTTCTCTTATTATCAGTTCCCTCAAAATTATACTGTTGAGAATGATTACTTTACAAATCAGAATGGGGAGGCATATAGTTTTGATTTCTCTGAAGTCGAAGTAAAGAATAACACCTTCCATATTTTCTATGGGGCAAAATTCCCATTGGGACCAAAGTTTATTTTTGAATTAATTGCAGGAGCCGGCATCAAATATTTGGATGTCAAAAATACGAATGTCATAGGCCAGAGAGATGATTTCTTCATTGATGACTTTATTCTTTTTAACGGAGGCTTGAGGCCTTATTTTAGAGAAGAAGGAAAATATTCAAGATATACTTACATTGTCAACTTTAAGTTTGCTTATTATCTATTTAATAATTTTGATGAAAAGTAAAGAGCATTCGAATAATCAAACAAACGAACATTCAAACGAAAAGCTGTGTTTCTGAAGCTTTAAGCCAAGCTAGGAGCGATGATAGCTTCCGAAACATTTCTTGAAAACGGAATCAAACATTCGTATTACCGGACAACCAAATAACCAACTTTCAAAAAAAAGGCCCCTCCACAATATTGTAGAAGAGCCTTGTAAATTGGGGTTATATTATTCTTATTATTACTTAAGATTTTTCACCTACGAAATGATCTGATTTGTACTTAAACAGAACATTAAAAGTGGTTAAACTACCATAAATTCTAGTTATGTATTGCTGAAGATTGACTTTATCTTCATCTGTTAATTTCTTTGAACTATTTATACGTTGCTCCATGACTCTGATTCTATCTCTGACCATCACGATCTTGTGAAAAAACACATCAATTGGAACTTCTTTAGATTTTAAAGAAGGGTCGCCCGGTTTTAAGATCATTACGCCATCTACCCATCTATCACCTAAATCTATAGGTTTTAATAGATCAGACCAATCATGCAAAATCTTCATTAAAGATTTTTCTGCTTGTGAAAATGTGATAGCTTCTTCAGCCACGATGGCTTCTATAATTTCCCATTCTGTATAGTCTTTACCGATATTTCTGATACCGAATGTTTGGAAACATACATCGTAGGCTGCTTTATGCAATTTAGTTACAACGCCAAAGCCCAAGGCAGGGTGGTTTACACGGCTGCC
>CALIIW010000070.1 GCA_938018185.1 uncultured Saprospiraceae bacterium | reverse complement strand
TTGAATGATGATTTGTTGAAGATGGCTAAGATACTCGCGCATTAAAAGATAATTTTTGGAATACCTTCTAATTAGGCTATGGGATATTTAAGGTACTCCATCAATATTCAATTGAAGCTGAAAGCTTCAATTAGCGGTTATTTGGTGGTTTTGTGGGAATTTTATAAACAAATAAACGAATAACCGCATAAACAATTCTTCTAACTTAATTAGCTGCCGTTTCTTCAAACTCTTTGAGGTACAAATATACCGCAACTGGAATTGCAGCATGAGGCAATCGGTAGACCGTTGCGTAAAGCCATTCTAAAATTGATTCAAATGGAAGTCCAAAATCAAAGTGCCCTACTACCCGTGCCAATGCTGTAAGTAGGCCCCATATAGTTGCGTACAAAACGGCCCACTTAGCAATAGGCTGTGGCAGGAAAATTAAAATGGCAACCAAGATATCCAGCGCTCCAGCGATGTTTAAAAATAATATCGCATTGGTCTGACCTATTGGAAGTATGTTCATTGTCATCTCCACAAAATTTCCAGGAATTGGATAAATCCCCAATGCATATAATCCGTGACTGACAAAAGTCAGCGCAATAGCTACTTTCATCCAAAATATAAGTTCTTTTAATCCTATTCCTTTTAAAAATAAATACAAAAATATTGGAGAAGAAAACTGTAAGCTATATTCAAAAAACTGACCAGCTGTTAAAAACTTTTCTTTGCAATAAAGCATGGCCAAAAAAATCAAACCCAATGATCCAGTCAATAAAAAGAAATTGGTACGCTTCTGTCCCTTTCCATACAAAGCAGCTGCCGCCGCAATCAAATACAATATCCCAAATGCAATAATTATGGATTGTATGGTAGAATCAGCAGATGGATGCTTTAAATATTCCCCCCACTCCATGCCTAATATCCATTGGACTGGTTTAGACATGATAGCTTCATCCCACAAGAGCGCGCGAAATGGCGCATCACGAAATAGATGCTGCCAAGCACGACCTATGAATACAGACACACAGGACAGTTGAATTAAGACGAAAATTACCTGCTTCTGTTCATTCCATTTCATCAAGCAAATGTCTATTTTTATATTTATTAAAAGAAATCAATTTTCCTTATGCATGAAAACGATTTAGTGCTTATTTATATTACCTATGAAACGGAGGAAGAGGCAGAGAAGATTTGTAATGCCCTTCTTGCTGAAAAGCTCATTGCTTGCGCAAACATCTACCCAATGAAAAGCATGTATTGGTGGAAAGGCGAAATTGTGAATACAATTGAATTTGTTTCTATTGTTAAAAGCAAGGTGAGTTGTTGGGATGCCTTGCAAGAGAAAGTAGAAGAAATGCATTCTTATGAGATTCCTTGTATTGTGAAGATGGGCGCGGAGGCAAATCCATTGTATAGGGAATGGGTTCGCGAAAGTACTTTGTAGAGCGTGGGAATTTGCCAATCTGATAATCTGATAATCTGATAAATTCTAATTTTTAAAGTTTAGGGATTGTCAGATAAAACTTAAATCATTGAAAATCAACTTCTGATAATTGTGTAACTTAAATTCTTTACCTCGTTTCTAGCGGAAAGGGCTGGGAAACCGTGTTATCTTCGAAAGCCATTTGTCATGATTTTTAAAAAAAATCACGCCAAATGAATTCAGCTCATTTCCTCTACCCAGTGTTTACACACTGGGCTACAATAATGTCACGCCTCTGGCGTTTTTAGCCTTACTTTTGAATACCCCTTTCTACAGACAAATTTTTTCCGTAGCATCAGGGCATGCCCTGATGCACACTTAGGTTTATCATGCTCCCAACTTAGCCATCATCAAATACGCTTTCAAAAAAGCATCCAAGTCCCCATTCAAAACAGCATCCGTATTGGAAGTCTGATGATTGCTCCGATGATCCTTAACACGCCTATCATCCAAAACATAAGACCTAATCTGAGCCCCCCATTCTATTTTGGTTTTACCAGATTCTACTTTATCCTTTTCGGCATTCTTCTTTTTGATTTCGAGGTCATAAAGACGTGACTTTAGCATTTGTAAAGCTTTCTCTTTATTCAAATGTTGAGATCTTTCTTGTTGGCATTCTACCACAACCCCTGAAGGTAAGTGTCTTACTCTTACGGCTGATTCCGTCTTATTTACATGCTGACCACCTGCTCCAGAAGCACGGAAGGTGTCCCATTCGATATCTGCACTATTAACTTCAACTTCAATGGTATTGTCTATGAGTGGGTGCACAAATACCGATGCAAAAGAAGTTTGTCTTTTTCCCTGGGCATTAAAAGGGCTAATCCTAACCAAACGATGTACCCCATTTTCGCCTTTTAGATAACCATATGTATAATCCCCATTTATTTCTAATACGGCTGATTTTATACCTGCTACGTCTCCTCTCACTTCGTTTAGTAGCTTGACTTTGTAGCCTCCTTTATCTGCCCACATTGTGTACATCCGTTGCAGCATTTCAGCCCAATCACAAGACTCCGTTCCTCCAGCTCCAGCATTAATTTCTACTAGACAACTCAAGGCATCTTCTTCACTATCTAAGGTTGATTTGAATTCTAGGGTTTCGATTGCTTCGGTAGAAATATTGAATTGTTTTTCCAACTCTTCCTCCGTACTTTCTCCCTCTTTGAAAAACTCTAAGATGACCTCCGTGTCATCGATTTTATCCGAGACGGCTAAATATTGAGCGATCCATTTTTTATTGAGTTTGATCTCTTTTAAAATGGATTCTGCTCTTGCCGGGTTCTTCCAAAAATCTGGATCTCCTGCTAATTGTTCTTTTTCTTGAATCTGGACTTGCTTGTTATCGACGTCAAAGATATTGCTTTAGAACGTTCAATCTCTCTTTCAGTTTATTTAGATATTCGGAAGTCATTATTGTAGGTATATTAAATTGTACAAATAGTAGTGAGAAGAAGTATACATTCTTCAAAGGATAGTCCGTTGCTTGAGAGCTATTGGCAATAGGCTTTTGGCCATTGGCTTTTGCTATACTTTAACAAGCCAATAGCTAAAGGCTAATAGCCAACAGCCTATATTAGTTTGCTTTCGCCTTTACCAATTCAACATAAAAGATCAACTCAGCGTCTTCTGGAATGGTAGGTGGTGCACCAGCTTTTCCATAAGCCAAATGAGAAGGAATAAAGAAAGTGGCTTTGGCGCCTTCATTCAAAAGACCGATTCCTTCGTCCCATCCTTTTATTACCCTGCCTACGCCAAGTGGAAATTTGAAGGTCTCTCCCCTTTTGAAGGAATTGTCAAACCCTGTGCCGTTGGTCAAGGCCCCATAGTATTGAACCTCCACATTATTACCTTTTATGGGTATTGGCCCAGAGCCTTTATCATGAATAATGTATTTTAAATCTGTAGCGGTTTTTTGCATTTGATCATCTAACTTGCCAGCACCATAAGCGGTAGCAGTTTTCCCAATCATTTCAGCTACTTCGGATTCTCGTGCAAGGTATATTGCAGCCTTTGCTTCTTTTTCTGCTCTTTCTTTTTCCATATCAGCAAGATAGGCCTCAGCTGATTTTATTTCAGTTAAAATGAAAGTCTGCGTTACATATTTAGCATCACCAATATCCTTTGGCTTTTGTGGAAAAGAATCTATATGAATAAACATGCTCAGACTATCTCCAACTGCCATATTCTTAAAAGCATTATGCATCGGTACCATTTGTGGCGTAACTTTTTCGTCCGCAGTTGGGATCTTCATCTTTTCCGGCTTGCCCAAATTCGTATTGGTATAAAGAAGAGAATCCTTTAACATGAAGTAGTAGTTGAAATAGGCGTAATCTCCTGCCACTGGTTTAACACCTTCTTTTTTGGTATGGTTGATATAGCTGTATCCAGGAATCAATTCGCCATCTAGCTTTCCGCCAAAATGTTGTTCCGCCTCATTAAGTTGAACTTTGCAAGAAAACATTAAGGCTCCTAAAATCAGACATAGTAGTACTCTCATCAAATTAGATTTATTTTGATGCAAACATACTAAAAACGGCGTAGAAATTAAAAGTGTTGACCTTAGGCAGTTTGGAGTTTAGAAACAGATGGAAGAATTTCCTTAAACTTCCTTACTGTATTGCTCAAAGAACCATAATAGGCACCCCCTGAGGCATTTTTGTGACCTCCCCCTTTGAAATACTTGCTGCAAATTTCATTTACCGCAATATCGCCTTTCGACCTCAAGGAGATTTTAACAATAGTTGGCTGCTCTGTAATAAAAGCCGCTAGATGAATGTCGCTGACCATTAGCAAGTAATTGACAATTCCTTCAGTGTCTCCTCTTTGAATGTCAAAATTTTCATAATCCTTTTTAGTTAAAGTAATTAATCCAGTTTTGAATTCTGGCAAGAACTCCATTCTATTGTTTAAACAATGACCTAGTAATTTTAAGTTTTTAATCTTAAGGCTATTAAAAATAGCTCCTTGTAACTTGTCGTTGTCAATGCCTTTTTCCATTAAAGCAGAAACAATCCTAAATAGCTTAGGAGAGGTAGCATATTTGAAAGAACCTGTATCTGTTAGAATTCCAGTATAAATATATTCCGCAATATCGATATTGAGATCCTTATCAGAATCCATCATTTGAATAAAGTCATAGATCATTTCACAAGTAGAACTTGCTGTTGTGTCTGAAAATACGAAATCAGCAAAATCATCAGGATAAAGGTGGTGATCAATCATGGCAATTGGCTTTTCTGCCTTTGCAATATAATCTCCCATTCGATCTATTCTATCTAAACTGTTGTAGTCCAAGGCAAACACAAGATCAGCTTGATCAATTTTTGCATTGACCTCTTCAGTATGAATGTCATGAATCAATATGAGGTCAGAATCCTTCATCCATTCAAATATGGGTGGAAATTCAGAAGGAAAAGCAACAGTAATGCTGTGGTTTCTCGTTTTAAGAAAATGATACAATGCTAAGGAGGAGCCAACCGCATCGCCATCAGGATTTCTATGAGAAGTAATAACAATATCTTTTGGTGTAGATAGTAATATTTTGAGATTATCTAAATTTATCATTTGATCTGTTCAGTTTATTATAAGGACAACAGGATATTCTTTTATTGACTTATGTAATCTTAGCATAATCTTATCAATAATCCCCAAAGTTATAATTATCTATTTGCTTGGCCTAAATTAATAGTACGTTATTTATCCAATAAAAGATTAAAGTTGGCCAGTTTTTTAATTAGTTTTGCCGCTAAATTTAAAAACTCAATAAAATGGCAGGAAATAGAACTTTTACCATGATCAAGCCAGGAGCTGTAAAAGCTGGGCATATTGGTTCAATCTTAAAGCATATCACTGATGGTGGCTTTAGAATTGTAGCATTAAAATTTACGCATTTAACGAAGCAAAAAGCTGAAGGATTTTATGCTGTACACAGCGAAAGACCTTTTTTCGGTGAATTAACAGAATTCATGTCTTCTGGCCCAATCATAGCTGCAATACTTGAAAAAGACAATGCAGTAGAAGATTTCAGAACACTGATTGGTGCGACTAACCCAGCTGATGCAGCAGAAGGTACGATTAGAGCCTTATATGCAACTAGTATTGGTGAGAACGCTGTGCATGGTTCAGATTCTGACGAAAATGCAGCAATAGAAGGAAACTTCCATTTTGCAGCTACAGAAATGTTTTAAAACATAACATTAAATGGTAGTCGATCGTACTTTTTTATAGTAAAAGACAATCGACTACCTTTAGTATTCCATTCTTTCTCCTTCTTGCTATCTTAGACAATTCAATAAAATAACGCTACTCAATCTCTAAGAAGGTATATCCTAGACTCAAGCCAAATACACTAACCTTATCTAGCCATTGATTGATGGTCTCCACCTTCTTGCTATTTCGAAACTGAAATCCTTTGCCATAAGTCATTTCTGCAAAAAGTTTTTTATTTATTTTATATCGAATTAACAAATCAAATCCATATTGCTTTGGTAAATTATTAATTTCTCTTTTCGTGATCTCTCTTTCTAAAACATGCTGATTTTGGGACGAAGCTTTCTCTATGAGTATTATTTGGCCTACTATTCCCAACTCAAATTTTTTGATTTGATGTAAATATCCTAATCCTGTTTTATAATATAAGTAGCTATATGAAATGATAGGATTAATTGTAAAACTAAAATCTTCGACTTTCATTTTATCAGGAAAAAGGAATTGATTGCTATAGAGTAGAGATTTGTTCTTATCAATATTATATCTCACGTTTAAGCCAAAATTGAAGCCTGGAATTAAGCTATTTTGATCTATCGGTGATTGATACCGATTATATTCTGATTCAATAAAATGGAAATGATTTGATCCTGCTTGTATCTCTAAATTTAATTGTGCATTTAAACAATTACAATTTTGAATAAAGAGAAAAAGAAAAAACATCTTTAGACTATGTACAAGATAAAGATATTTAAAGCCTTTGAATATGTTGAGTTGAAAATTCAAGTAAGAGTAATATAAGCAAAATTAACTCAGTATAGCAATGGTAACCCCATCCCCGCCCTGCTCTCTCGCTGGATGATGACAAGAACTAACTGCATCATACTCTTTCAATTTCTGAAGCACCGATTGCTTCAAAATCCCGTTTCCCTTGCCATGAATGATCCTAATACTATCTACAGAGGTCATTATGGCCTTATCGACAAAGACCTCCAGAATCTGAAGTGCTTCCTCCCTTCTAAGTCCTCTAATGTCCAATTTTGACTCAAAAGTCGCTGAGGTCGAAACGTGTGTATTGACAGATTTAGATTTAATCTCTAAAGGTTCTTTTGCTTGGACCAGCTCTTTGACATCAACCGTCATCTTCATGACACCCATCATGACAATAGCTTTACCCTTCTTTAATGATTCAACTTTTCCTGCTGAACCACCACTATTTAGTTTGACAAAATCCCCTACTTCAATAGGCTTTTGATCCACATATTCTTCTTCATAGATTTCTTCTTTTAAGACTTTTACCTCCTTAGAAATAATTTCTTTTTTGGCTTTAAATTCATTGACAATCTTTTCTGCCTTTTCAAGATCCTTTGTATCTTTTAGCTCTTTAATTAATTTATTTAAATCTTTGTTTTCTCTTTGAGTCTGTTGCAATTCTATCTCTTTGCTACTCAACTTCAATTTCTTTTTCCTGACAGTCAAGTTGGCATTCATCAGTTCATAATTCTTAATCAACTTTTCTAGATTAGCCTCTTTGTCTTTCAATCCTTTTAGTTGATCCTCTATTTGTTTTCTTTCAGACTGTAGCTCAACCAATAGCTGTTCAATGGCTTTGGCATTCTTGCCAGCTTTATTTTTAGCATAATCTAAGACCTTCTTATTTAGACCTGATTTTTCTGCTATTTCAAATGCAAAGGAACTACCAGGCCTTCCTATTTTAAGCATATAGGTAGGTGTTAATTTTTTATCATCAAAAAGCATGGCACCATTTACAATACCTTTGGTCTTGAAGGCAAATATTTTCAAGTTGGAATAATGAGTCGTTATCACTCCAAAAGATCTACGATGGTTCAATTCCTTTAATATCGATTCTGCAATTGCTCCCCCCATTTTTGGGTCAGTACCTGAACCAAACTCATCAATGATAACCAATGATTTGTTGTTGGCATGATCTAGAATCCGTTTCATATTTTTTAACCTCGAACTATAAGTACTCAAATCATCTTCAATGGATTGTTCATCTCCAATGTCTGTGAACATAGATTCAAATATTCCAAATTCAGAGTTTTCATCGACCGGTAGCAAAAAACCAGCTTGAAGTAATAGCTGCAAGAGTCCAACCGATTTCATACAAACAGATTTACCTCCAGCGTTTGGACCTGATATAACTAAAAGTCGATTGGGGTCATGAAGATCCATTGAAAAAGGTATTGTTTCCTTCCCTATTTCTAAATTCTTTAAATACAAAAGTGGATGTACCGCATTTTTAATTCCTAAAGTTGCCTCCTCTTTTATTTTAGGTAAAACACCATTATAAGCTGAGGCCAAATTGGCTTTAGCCCAAATAACATCATATTTGATGATGGCTTCTTGATACAATGCAAGATCTTCGATGTAAGGTCTGATTTGATTACAAAGCTCTTTTAACAATCTGTATACCTCTCTTTTCTCATCTGATTCTAGATCAAATAGATCATTATTGATTTCAATAATTTTCTCAGGTTCAATGAAAGCAGTTTTTCCTGTGGCTGATTCATCATGGATAATTCCTCTAATTTTTCTTTTATGCTCCGCTGGTACGGAAAGAACTCTTCTGCCATTTCTATAACTTTCTTCATTATCCGAGAGCCAACCTTTCTTTTTATAATCGTTTATAACATTTTTGAATTGCCTATCTAGTTCTTTAAGTTTAGAGGCTTTAGCTGCCCTAATTCTGACTAGCTCAGGAGACGCATTAGACTTTATGTATCCTTTTTCATCTAGGATTTTGTTAATACTGAAAAGTAAGTCATTAAATATTTCTAGTTCTTCAATATGCCTATAGAGCTTAGGGAATTTTTCAATATTTTCTGAATTGAAAAACTTGTCTAAACCAGCGATTATGGTGATGTTAGTATAAATTGATCTTATCTGAGTCGTTTCTAACACATAATCTTCAACCTTTAGTAATTTAAGGTACTCTGAGATATCTTCATACCGGCCAAGTTTGAAATAAGTGTCTAATGGTAGGATTTTTAGTAGTTCTGCCGTCTCTTCTAATGCAGTCGTAATAGAATTAATTTGAATGTAAGGTTTTAAGTCACATAAAGCCCTCTTGCCTAATTCTCCAAAGCAATACGCACTCGCTATCTCAACGACTTTGTCATATTCAAGTTTATCGAGTATTTCTTTTGTTGCAAATTCCATGTCACAAGTTAAGTACAAAAACAAAAGTCAGAGCGAAATAATTCCAACATATTGTCCCTGAGAAAAGAAAAGATCCCCCCGCGTTAAAATATCCCCCACCATTTTATACACTTAAATCTTATTCCAAATGAGGATATTACAATTCGCGTGGATAATTGTTGCATTCGCCTGTTTAACAGCATGCAACAAAAATGATACTAATCCTGAGACTTCGCTTAATTTAGGCAATATAATCAGTTATGATGCGCTTGAAGTCGGTCAGCAAAGTAAATACATTTTTTTCATAGGTAATGACTATACTGATCTACAAAGGTCTAATTTTTTATATTATACTGATACATTAATAGTAGAAATAATTGGCAACGATGAAAATGGTTTTTTAGTAAAGGAATTTCTTACTGAAAAATCTGCTTCTAGAACTGGAGCTTCAAATGTAGCATTTCCTGAGGCAGAATTCTTTTATTATATTTCACAAGATCAAGAAGCCACAAATCCTACTCTTAAAGTCACTTCAAAAGATTCAAGATTGAAAACAAGATTGTTTCAGTTTTCATCCCAAACATCTGCAGAATTTTCGCTTGAAGAAAATGAAGAAATGGAAGTGGACATAATCTCTTGGAGTACTAGTCAGCCGCTATATGATGGGACATTGGAAGCTTTTACCATAGATTTCGAAAGCATGGACAAAGTATATCCTAGATTAAATGTTTTTATTGATAATAGAGACATCCCTTTTGGGGCACCTGGAACTGCCAATTTATATGATAAAAAATATGGTCTAATTCGTTCCATTCAATACAATGCGTCCAATGGAAAAGGATATGGTTGGGATTTATTACCTTAGTGCTCAGCTCATAAACAATTAAATGCCAGGAAATAGTTTTGGACATACTTTTAAAATCACCAGTTTTGGAGAGTCTCACGGCCCAGCAATTGGGGTCGTGATAGATGGTTGTCCCGCCGGTATCAAAATTGATCACGCCTATATCCAATCTGAGTTGGATCGTAGAAAACCTGGTCAATCAGCCATTGTTACCCAAAGAAAGGAAGACGAAGCTTTTGAAATACTTTCGGGTGTTTTTGAAGAACATACTACAGGTACAGCTCTTTGTATCCTTATACCTAACAAAGACGCTAGGTCCAAAGATTATAGCCATATCAAAGATACTTTCCGTCCATCACACGCTGATTTTACCTATGATGCTAAATTTGGAAATCGTGATTACCGTGGTGGAGGGCGGTCCTCTGCCCGTGAAACAGCGACTCGAGTTGCAGCTGGTGCCATTGCCAAACTTTTTCTTAAACAGAAAAATATTAAAATTAATGCTTTTGTAAATGCAGTAGGAAATATATCCATAGACAAACCTTACACTGCCTTGGACTTAGAACAAACAGAAGAAAATATTGTACGTTGTCCTGACCCACAAAAAGCAATTGTAATGGAAAAGCTCATCAAGCAAGTAAAAAAAGATGGGGATACAATTGGAGGGCAAATAAGCTGTGTTATAAAAGGACTTCCAGCTGGTATTGGGGAACCTGTTTTTGATAAATTACATGCAGATTTAGCCAAGGCGATCTTAAGCATCAATGCTTGCAAAGGCTTTGAATATGGGTCTGGTTTTGAAGGAACCAAAATGAAAGGCTCAGAGCACAATGATTCATTTTCTTCTATTGATGGTAAAACAACAACTGATACAAATTATTCTGGTGGTATCCAAGGTGGTATTTCAAATGGAATGGATATATATTTCAAAGCAGCCTTTAAACCTGTAGCAACAATTATTCAGGATCAAAAAAGCGTCGACAAAACTGGCGCAACTGTAAATATAAAAGGAAAAGGAAGACATGACCCCTGCGTCGTTCCTAGAGCAGTACCCATTGTTGAAGCAATGGCAGCATTAGTAATTGTTGATCATTTACTTCGTAACAGATCCAGCCGTATTAATTAATCTTTGAGGTATATGTAAAATTTATGGAATTTGTTTATGCGGCTATTTGTTGATAATCATTTTAGAAAAATCTATAACCCAAATACAAGAGAAAAACAGAAACCAATTTGTCATAAGCAAAATTGAATGTATTGTTGTCATTATTTATGCTTGGTGTCCTAGGTTTATAATTACTTAATTTCTTTATTATTAATCATTCTTTTTAATCTTGTCCACTCCCTTAGACGTTCTCTGTATTGTGGCATATTACTTGATTTAATAATGTCTGTGTGCATAAATTGAAATTACCCAATTAAGTACGCCAATTTTTTCAACAAATTATAGTTATCAATAAGAGAAATTTAATGCGGTTGTATTGGAATAAATTAATTAATCTTGGCATCATCGAATCCTTAAATGTTTCAGAAATAGCAAGGATTAGACTTTTAAATAAGTTAGCTATTATAACTTTCTTTGCAGCATCGATTTTACAATGCATTAGAATCTTAACTCAATCTAATACGGTTACAACTTCATCCTTTGCAATTGCGATTGTCCTTGCCGTACTCTATCTAAACTACAAATTGTACTACAAAACTGCAAGGGTTCTAAGCTGCTTCTTATTTCCATTTGCTGTTGCCTTAATAACAATTTCAGAAGGGGCAGCATTGGGAGAATTCATCATCTATCTCGTTCTCATCGTTCTAGCATTTGTACTTCTGGATTATAACAAATTAATAAGAAATCTTTGTGTAGCTTGGGTCCATTTTTTATCCTTTGCATCATACATTTACATTACTTACTCCTTCGATGTGAACCCAATTGCAACAAATAAGATTGGTACGATCATGCTATTTGCAGCATGTGTTTTGGTAATGTGCTATTTAATAATCTTCTACCAAGAAGAGCTTTTGCATGAAAGAAAGATTCAAGATACTTTACTAAATAAGCTTCAAAAAAAGAACCTTGAACTTGAGAGATTTGCTTTCATTTCTTCACATGATCTAAAAGTTCCCTTAAAGAACATTATCAATTTTAGTGAACTCAGCATTGATTCATTAAATAACTTAAATACTGAAGAAGCAACTGAATATATCGATATAATTAATAAGAATGCGAGTAGGATGAATAATTTAATAGAAGATACACTTGAATTGATCTCCTATGATAATAAGCATTCTTTAGACGTTGAAATTGATCTTAACAATACAATTGAGCAGATTATAAGTTTACTATTGAACACCATCTATGAGAAAAATGTATCCATTAGAAAACTAAAACCATTGCCAAAAATAAAAGGCGTAAAATCAGAAATTCTTTCTTGCTTTAAAAATTTAATTGAAAACGCAATAAAGTATAATAATTCTTCATCAGTTAGAATTATTCTGGATTTTGTCGAGGTAGGATCTGACTATATCATTAGCGTAAAAGACAATGGAATTGGAATTGATGAAAAACAATATGGTAAAATATTTGAAATGTACCAACGTTTAGTGAGGCAGGACCAATATCAAGGTACTGGTTTGGGTTTACCCATTTGTAAAAAAATTATAGAAAAAAACAAAGGTGAAATTTGGGTAGAATCTGCTGTTGGGGAAGGTTCGACATTTTTTATTAGGCTACCTAAGATAGTTGAAGAAGTAAAAATGATTCCTGCCACTGCTACTTTTTGATCAAAAAAAAATTGCGCACATAACAATTCATTATGCACACAATTCCTTAAGATCTAAAACCAAATTAACGTACTTTTTTTAATAGTATATATTTCCTCTTAAAACTCAATCCTATAATTAAAAAACGGAAACAATCCAGTTTGAGTAATCTTCTCAATACAGTTACAGTCATTGTTGTAATAAGTCCCATAAAGATTTTCTCTGGCAGTAACATTTTGGACATCAAGCATAATGCTGTGCGTTGAGCCTTTTAAATTAATCTTATAACTGAATCCTAGATCAAATCTAAAATAACTCCCTGCGCGCTCTTCAAAAGCCCTTTCATGTATTCTAATTTGCTCTCCTTCTAATCTTGATGCCTCAAAATCAACTGGAGTTTGTCTGTTTCCTCCCGAAGTGACAAATTTCCCATTTATTCCCAAAGTCTTATTGCCTTTCTTACCAACATTGAATTCTTTCCCACCAACAAGGTTTAACTGATAGCCCGAATTCCATCGAGTATTGTACCACTTCTTATCTGCTGGAGAATATTTAGAATCAAATATAGAAGCCGTAATCATATAATAATGTTGCTTTGCAAAAAACTTTTCTACCGTCAAATCTAGCCCAACATTCTGTCCTCGCCCTATGCTGGCTAATGTATCATGTCTTACATAATCCCAAGCATCTTCCGCAACTAATAAATTATACTTTGTATCAACATTAGTTTCTGTCGGAATATCATAAAGGTATTGGTAATAGGCTTCTGCTTTTATTCTTAAATTTTCTGCTGGTTTGATATCATATCCAATGACAGCTTGAGCAGATTTATTTAATTCTAGATTATCAGATTTAATTATTTGTGTACCGTCTACCAATTCGCCTTCTCCCATATAAAGAATAAGATGCTCCAGTTTGGAATGTAATCCTACAGCTGCCGACAAACTCTGATTTGATTTAAAATCCCACTTCAACCCTAAGCGTGGTTCAATAGCAAAGTTGCCATTAAGTTCAAAATGAGAGTAATGTAATCCTCCATTTAAGGTAAAATTGGAAGTGGTTCTATGTTGCCATTGGCCGTAAGCTTGGTAAAATCCTGTCGCTCCTGCTTTGTCAAAAAACGTAACCAACTTATCATTTTGTTCTTCATCCCGTTCTGAAGCATTAAAGAAGAAATCCATTTGGCTCAAAATAATTCCTGCGCGAAATGTATTTTGGGCATTTATCTTTTTATTATACTGCGCACTCAATCTTAAAGCATTGTCAGCAGCTTCATCAGAATAATCAATTACTTCAGCATAGTCATTATTTGCATCTAAAAACCGCTCATCATCAACTTGGTAATAACCAGATGCTGATATTTGAGTCTTTAAATAACTATTGTCAGAAAGTAGGTAATTGTGTGAAAGTCCCAAGACGTATCTTCTTTCAGATTCGATAAAATTGTACATGTCATTATCATCTTCCCATTTTGTAGAATCAGCTACTGCGACTCCTGTTGCTTCATTGTATCCACCTAAACCAAAGAGTCCAAAATTTCCAAATTTCTCAGTCGGCATATTCAGTTTAAAGGAGATATCCTGGTAAGCCGGCAATACATCGCCTGCAGGATTCAAGCCTACTGCTTCCAGTGCCGCCAAGGTTGAGTACCGGTAATTCACTAAGTAAGAACCTTTACCTCCTTTTTTGAACGGTCCTTCTGCAGCCAATTCTAAACCAAGCGCTCCCAGCATAAAGGAATATTCTCGCTTCTCATTGTTCCCATTTCTCATTTTGAGATCAAAAACTCCTGAAACAGCATTGCCATATTCTGCTGGAAACGCACCGGTATAAAAATCAGAATTACTCAATGTACTGCTACTCAGCATACTTATGGCTCCACCGCCACCGCCTAAACCACCAAAGTGATTTGGACTTGGAATTTCAATCCCCTCTAATCTCCATAGCAAGCCTTTCGGAGAGTTACCCCTGATAACAATTTGATTAAAGAGGTCATCTGTCGCTCCTACTGAGACCCCTGCATAATTCATGGCCATTCTTGCTGGATCAAATGATGCAGCCGCGTATCTAGCTGATTCTTCAACTGAAAACGTTCTTGCACTAGCAGAAGCCATTTCATTCAATGGCTTAGTTTTATCAATCTTGGCCGTAACGACAACTTCATCCAAACTTTCAACAGATTCTATCAAGCCCACGTTTATTACAAGTTCTTTTCCCGATGTAAGTAAAACCTGAGAGATAAATTGTGGCTCATATCCCAAATAGGTAATTTCAATTTGCAATCTTCCTGTAGGTACGTCTTCAATTCTAAAATAACCATCCACATCGGTCGTAGATCCCATAAATGGATCAATTGACCTGATTACTATATTTGCACCTATCAAAGGTATTTGAGAATCTTTATCAATGACTGTTCCTTTGACTGTTTGTGTGTGATTGCTTAGGTTTTGCGTCTGTCCATTTATTTGGAAAAGCAAAATTAAAATACTTGCAAAAAACAATATCTTTTTCATGATGAGTGTGTTTAAAGACATAGCTCCGCCAGGAACATTGCTGTCCAATTATCTGATTTTTTTATACTTATTTTTTAATTATTATCTCTTGTACAGGTATAAGTACAAGAGCTTTTTAGATTAGTTGCATGAACGCACTTGTCCAGTGCCAGATATGTTTTGTTCTATGTTTGGATCTCCTTGATAACACACATCCCCATCTCCATTTATCTTAATTGATAGATTTGTTTCAGCAGCAACTTGACAGTCTCCTGTTCCCGAAATATTGATTTCACATTGCTTTGCTTTAAAGTCAAAAGCATTTACTTTTCCATCACCTGAGATGTCAATGTAAAAGTTTTCAACATTTCCAGAAATTTGATCTAGATCACCATCTCCACTAACTTCAAACAAGAATTCTGTCAGAGAGCCTAAATCCATTTGGATATCGCCATCACCGTCAATTGTAACGCTTAATGATTGAGCGTGAGAAGTGTAGACGCCTTCAGTTTTAATGGTCCCATTTCCTTCTATTGATAAAGAACTCAAGTTTGGTACAGTCGCAACCATGTTTATAGTAACATTGTTCACACAAGCGTCTACATCCATTTTATAAACACCATTTTCAATTTTAGAATCTGTTTCAAGAGCATCTAAAAATTTTGCACTTGCTGTAATTTCTATACTTTGCTCATCCCCTTCTTTTAAAATCAGATCAGTATCTGGAAAAAGCACTATACCAGTTATATCTGTTTCTAAAACAATTGTACGAGTTTCTGAATCACTATTTCCCGATAGGCAATTCATAAAGAATTCAGTTTCACAATTAAATAAAAATACTGTGCTAAGGAAGCAAACAAGAACTAGAATTTTTTTAAAGTAAATCATAATTAGTTATTTTAATTATAAGGTGCACTGAATTAATAATTTGTTGCAATTAGAAAGTTCCTCCGAAAAGAAATGTTGATCGAATGCCAAATTGAGTTACATCTGCATCTTCAATGCCTAAGGAAATTAAACTCTTTTCAATAAATAAGCCTAAGCGGTAGGTGGACATTGCACCAAGATCTTTTTCAAATCCAAGATTAATATTTACCATACCGAAATACCCAAAAAAGCGATGACTTTTGACTTCCAATGGTGGAGGCGCTGGCAAAGAAGAGCCTCCTGCTAGTGTATAATCAAAAGTCTGCGGAAAGTAAAATTGCCAAGCAAGTGCTGGTGCCACAAACAATCTGTTTTTCGGCTTATATTCCTTCTTAAAAATTAATCCAAGAGAAGCATCTATGTAGTTATTTCTAACCTCTACCTCCTTAACATTATCCAAAGACTCTGAACCTGGAAACTTATCTAAATCCTGAATGGATGGGTTTTTAATTTGATATTGTTGATAATTGTACTTTACAGAAGATATGACAGAGAATTTTGGATTAATTTGGTATTCAATATTGATCCCAGCATTCCCATTTGGAATCGAATGAAACTTTGAATTTATATGAGAGAAAAATGTTCCAATATTTAAGCCAAACAAAAACCGTCCACTTTTATCAATCATTGGAATTCTTTTGACATTGATATCCGGAAGCTTCCAATCTGAAAATAGATTTTTTAGTTTGTCAGCCTTATTTTTTGTTTCTAAAATATCGACTGTATGAATTTGCAAACCAATCCCTGGACCAACAGCGGATGTTTGGACTGCTGTCTTGACTTGCTCTAAAGCAACAATATCTTGAGTAGCAGACTTGGATAGTTCAAGAACTTCTCTTTCCCTTAGAGTTGCTCCAAATTCATTATCAGATTGGTTCATTTCTCCTGTCGTATCTTGCAGCGGACTAACATTTGAACGTGATTTGTTGAGGGATTTTTCATAGCCTTGGACAATTTGGCCACCATCATATTCTTTAGCTAAAATGGATTGATTTGAATTTGTATTGGAATAAAATCTTGTACCGGTACCTGTGTTAAAATTGCTATTTAATTCATTACTATTAATGCTCCCTTTAAACAGTCCAGCTTGATTTAGTTTTGAATCTTTTCTTATACCAGCTGAAATTGTATTTGAAAGAGAAGCGTCTAAATCATTTTCTTGTATGATTTCGTTCATACTTTGTTCTTCTGTCAAAACACTATTGATAGCACTTATCGATTCTTTTGTTCCATCTATTTTTGAACGCTCTGAAATTTGATTCAGCGTTGATTCTAATGAATTTGATTTATTATACAGATAAATATTGCTACTCAGAAGTAATGCCAATACCGACACCAAAGCTAAAAACCTCCAATGCAAAAACTTCTTATAAAACGGCTCTGATTCTGTCAGACGATTATCAAGTCCTTCCCATATTTTATCAGAAGGAGATTCATTAAAACCTTCCATGGCCTTTCTCATAAATTCCTCCATGTTCTTATTGTTATCTTCCATCTCTATTCTATTAAGGATTTATTAAGTAAAGTTTGTAGCTTTTTTCTTGATCTCAAAAAATGTGATCTCACGGTTGATTCTTTCAGCTCTAGTAATTCTGCAATTTCATTAAACTTATATCCATCCATCACCCTAAGGTTGAATATAGTCTGATTGATCATTGGTAGTTTTTGAACCATAAATACAATGGCATTGGCCCAATCTTTTTCCATGGTTGGATTAACGAAAACCTGATTCTCAGGAACGTTTTCAAGGTCAATTTCAGCAGTAAATCTATTTTTGTTGGCTCGAATATACATGAGGCATGTATTCACTATTACCTTACGCATCCAACCTTCCAGAGATCCGTTTCCGCTGTAATTATTGATGTCTTTAAAGATTTTGAAAAAGCCTTCTTGAAGTTGATCTTCGGCGTCTTCTTTAGTTCTAGTATACAATCGACAAACACCAAAGAACTTCACCTTATACAGCTCGTAAAGCCTCTTTTGAGCGTCTCGATTGCCCTTTTTAAGGGCTTTTAGAAACTTTTGATCAATATGTTGTTCTAATGACATTACCTAATAGTTGCCAAAAAATGGCCTTTTGTTGCAAGGATCTCCTATTTTCTTTAATTGACTTTCAAAAATACGGGTTAGTCTAATTTGTCATCCAAATTATAAGCTTCTAGCAATTGTAAATACTTATTAATTTGAATGAAGCGTTCTTCCCAATAATTCTTAATTTTTGCATTAAAAACATTATCCAAATAAAATTGATAATTTTCATCTCTCACCTTTATAACTTCTTCAAATAAATTAATTTGCTTTCTAATCAAATTTTTATCCTCTAATTTTAGAGCTGCTTCAAATAAAGCCAGTTGAGTCCAAAGATCCCCCATATTGAGTTTAGAAGATTTTAATAAGGTTTTCAAAGCTAAATTAGGTTTATCTTTTGCTAGCCATATTTGACCTTTCCTTTTCAATAAATAAGGGTCGTTTGGAGACACCTTTAGTCCTTCCTCAAACATATTTATAGCTTCATCATACGCTCCAATTTTAAAATAAGCTTCTCCTATATATCCTGCATTGGTTTTCGTGCCCCTAAACTCATTCAAACCATTTCTAAAAATAGATTGCTCTATCAAATTAACTTCTTCAACAGTATCTACATTGTTAGACAAATTTGATATTTTACTTTTTTGGATTCCTATAGAACATAAGTAGCAACAGCAGAAACAGAAAGCTAAAACAAGAAGTATTTTAAGCACTTTAGGGATGCTCACAAATCGATCTAAATCGCCATTAAAATAAATAGCAAAACAAACCGTAAAAATCGCTAAGAATTTGAAATCATAGCCAATCCCATAAAACATGGACAATGCATAGAAGGCTAGAATCGCTAATAAAAAGTAGTAGGAATCATATACTAGAACTTCCCTTCTTTTCAGAAAGTAGTACAAAGGTGTTGCAAAAAGTAGTATTTGAAACAAACCACCAATTATCCCTATTTCAGCTGTTGTTTGAAATAGAAAATTGTGTGCATGCGAGTACCTAGTAAAATATGTGTGATCAGAAATGCCATATTCCAAAATGGCTATTTTCCAATTGCCTGCACCTACTCCTAAAATTGGATTAGATTTAACTAATTCCCATGTCTTTGACCATAGTAAAAGACGGTCATCACCAGTTACTTGCAAATAAGATAAAATAGGATTGAAATTTCGCAAAAAAGAATCCTTATCTGGTATCAAATGATAGACGAGAAAAAAAACACAAATTGCAATCAATCCAGCAAGTAGACTTAGAAAAAATTTATCCTTTTTTATTCTACCGAATAAAAATACCATACTCATTAACAACATAATTAATATGCCTCCTTTACTTTGAAATATCAAAACAGTCCCAAAATAAATACCTGAAAAAATAAATAGTAGAATTTTGTACTTTTCGCCTTTTTCAATTAGATAGTAAACGCAAGGCAACAAGATCACCATCAAACAAGTACTTAGATTTGGACTTGAACCAATCTTTTTTGCGGCATGGAGTATAGTATCTTGACTAAACTCAATTGGCTGTGTGTTGAAAAGATTACTTTCAATTGCAATCGATAGAATGACTATTATTAAATTTGAGAGTGTCACAAGAATTGAACCTACCAATAAGAATCTATTTACGGTTTTGGAAAGCCTTAAATTTCTTATTAAGACATATAAGAGGCAAAGAAAGAACCAATTGATTGCAATTGGCCAAACCAATGAAACTTGATTTGCCCAGAAAGCTGAAAACCATTGCCAAGATGCCACTGCATACAAAATGCAACTTGGCCAATCAATAGGGATTCTTAAAGATCTTCTTCTTGCAATGCTATAAATGAGAATAAATAGGAGGATAATAACAATAATATAAGGAGTAGAGGAAGCTTGCCCACCCATCAATAAAAATAAGAAAAGGACAAAAGCCATAAAACGTTCTTCTGTCCTTGACGGCTCTGTATTTGAAAAGCTATGGTTTTTAATAGTAGGACGCAAATTATAAGAATGAAAGAATTTTAGTTTAGTAAATACAATGACAAATCTACCTCTTTCCAATCTTAAACCACTCCTTGTCAATATACACCTTTATTTAAATATGGAATTCACCAATTATTCCTTATACTTGAGTAGATTAATTATGACTACTTCAAAATCCATATTGCACACACTTGCTTATTTTGATGTTTTCAAACATCCATTACGAGTCGAAGAGATATTGGCCTACCTTCCTATACAAGAAGGTGAGCATTCCATTTTATTGCAATTAGAGGATTTAATTGAGAAAAAACAGGTTTTTGAGCATCTGCAATATTATTCTTTATCAAATGACAAAACTTACATAAGTGACAGAATAAAATTTGAAAAAAACGCAGATAAGGCCATCCCCAATGCTGTTAAATACGGAAACCTCATACGTAAATTTCCTTTTGTCAAAGGAGTGATGATCTCAGGAAGTCTTTCAAAACACATCATGAAGGATGATGATGATATCGATTTCTTTATAGTCTCCGCCAAAAATAGAATTTGGTTGTGTAAAACATTTTTAAAACTGTACAAAGTTTTCTATCTCAAAAATTCTTACGATTTCTTTTGCATTAACTACTTCATATCAGAAGCAAACTTGCACATCAAAGAACAGAATACTTATACAGCAACAGAACTTAAAACGCTAATACCTTTAGGATGTAATCATCTGCACAAAGAACTTATGCATTCAAATTTATGGGCCAATACCTTTTTACCAAATTTTATTTCAAATCGAGAAATTAAAGTAGCTGAAACAATTAAAAAATTTGCTTTGTCCACATTCTTTGAAAAAATTTTTTATGGCAAATTTGGATTAGCTTTTGACTTTCTTTTAATGAACTTTAATAAATTACGCAACAGCGTAAAATATAGAAAGATTAAAAAAGAGAAAGATTATCAATTGCGCCTGAGGTCTACCATGGAACAAATCAAAGTACATGCTGACAATCAACAAATCAATACGATGAAAGCTTTGGAAGAACGAAAGAAGTCCCTTGAACTCAGACAAACTAGATGAATAAAGCAAAAGTCATATGTACCAATGGATATTTTTATCAGTATGATAAGAAGCAAATGTCTTTTGCCCAACCCTATCCTCCGTTAGGAACTTTATATGCTGCTGCAGTTTTAGAAAAGGCTGATTATGAAGTTTCTTTTTTTGACAATAATCTTGTAAAAGACCATAGAGAGATCTACAAACATATAGATGCTTCAGAGGCTACTTTTTTGTTAATCTACGATGATGGTTTTAATTACTTGACAAAGATGTGTTTGACCAATATGCGTGAAGCATGCTTTGATATTTTAGCTTATGCAAAATCAAAAGGGATGCAAACTATGATTTGCAGCTCTGACTCGACGGATCACTTCATGGAATATCATGAAAGAGGGGCGGATTTTGTATTGCATGGAGAAGGCGAATTAACCTTAGAGGAATTGATGAAAACCCTAGAATCATATTCAGATTTAAAAGAGGTTCATGGTATCAGTTATTATATAAACGAAGCTTTAAATAAAAATCCAAAACGAGCCATAAAAAAAGAACTTGACGAACTTCCATTTCCTGCTTGGCATTTACTTGACCTAAAAGACTATAAGCAAATTTGGCAAACAAAGCATGATTATTATGCCTTGAACATTGCCACCACTCGAGGTTGTCCATACAAATGCAACTGGTGCGCAAAACCTATTTATGGAAATAGATACAATACAAGGTCCCCAAAAAAGGTGATTGATGAAATAGCTATTCTTATTGATAAATTTAAGGTAGATTATTTTTGGGTCTGTGATGACATATTTGGCTTAAAACCAGGTTGGGTACAAGAATTTAATGCCTTAAAAAAAGAACGTGGCTTGAAGTTTAAATATAAGATACAATCTAGAGTAGATCTAATGTTGAAAGAGAACAATTTAGATGCGCTAGCTGACAGTGGTGCGGATATTATTTGGGTTGGCGCAGAATCAGGCTCTCAGCGGATACTTGATGCCATGGACAAGGGCACTAAAGTGGAGCAAATTTATGAGGCAACTCAATTGCTAAAAGATAGGAATGTGAAAGTTGCTTTCTTCCTCCAATTTGGTTACCTCGGAGAAACATGGTCAGACATAAAACAAACTTTAAAAATGGTTCTAGATTTGATGCCAGATGAAATTGGTATATCCGTTTCTTATCCTTTGCCTGGTACGAAGTTTCATGAGATGGTCAAGTCAGATTTAATTGAAAAAGCAAACTGGACGGATTCAGATGATCTTGATTTGATGTTTGAAAACAATTATCCACCACTCTTTTACAAAACCCTTCATCGTTATATACATAACAGATACAGCATTAAAAAAGGCTGGATGAGTTTTCTGTCAATAGCTGCTCTAAAGAAAGGATCTTTTACAACAAAGGCAAGAGATATTGCAAAGTCAATCTATCATCTACCACTAGGTATTTACCACGCATTTCTTTTAAGTCGTTACAAAAGTTCAAAATAATGGACACTGCTTTTAACAAAGAAGCTGCTGAACGATACGATGAAACATTCACCAATTCTGGTATAGGCAAAAAGCAGCGAAAAAGGGTTCATAACTACTTGAATAAATTTTTGTCAGGTAGGGCTGAACTTAAAATCCTAGAATTGAATTGCGGTACTGGAGCGGATGCTTTGTATTTTGCCAAAAGAGGTCACATTATTACAGCAACTGATTTTTCACAGTCAATGCTTAATATTGCTGACAATAAGCTTTTAAAGCAAACATACCGGGGTCAATATAAAAGTTGCTTACTCGATTTGAAAAATCCAGCAATTCCTGAAAATAATTTTGATCTTGTATTTTCTAATTTTGGTGGTTTGAATTGCTTAAACAGAGAAGAATTAACAGTGCTTTGTAAGTTTGTTTCCGAAAAACTAATACCTGGCGGCTCCTTCATAGGAGTAGTCATGCCTCCTCATACATTTATTGACAAGTACTATAGAATTTATAAAGGCGAAAAAGAAAAGCATTATAATCGAAGCGCAGACAAAGCACTAGAAGTTGAGGTCAACGGGAAAAACATTAGCACTTTCTATTTCCAAGAGGAAGAGCTAAAAAACATTTTTTCCAAATTCACGACAGTAAATATTCTTCCTGTCGGCTTTATTCCTTCTTATCTCGAAAAAAGCAGACTTAAAAATTTTCTACTTTTGATGAGTGATTTTCTTTGTACCTTAAGGTTCAATCCAAATAAATCTGACCACTTTTTAATTCACTTTAAGAAACAAGCATAGAATATAAATGAAGATTCTTTTCACACACGGCTATTTTATTCATGAAGATGAAAAGGAACAAAAAATCATGAAACCCTATCCCCCACTTGGGATACTCTATATCTCTGCTTGGTTGGAAAAACATAATATTAGTAACGACATCTTCGATACCACATTTTCAAAGTTGAATCTCTTTAAGGCTTACATCCTAAAGGAAAAGCCTGAAGTTGTAGCCATCTATACAAACTTGATGACCAAACTTAATGTGCTGCATATGATGAATTTCATAAGAGAGGAACTTGCAGATACTTTTGTTATCATCGGTGGACCTGATGTACGTCACAATAAGGCAGAATATCTTCAAGCGGGAGCAAATGTAGCAGTAATCGGAGAAGGAGAAGAAACCATGCGTGAAGTTGTTGAAACATTAGAGCAAGGAAACAAAAGCGAATTTGGCCACATTACTGGCTTGGCTTACTTTAGCGATTCTGAACTCATTACCACTGCCGAAAGGATTCGGATTAAATCGGTAGATGAACTTCCGCTACCTAACAGGCATAAGATCAACATGCAGCAATACCTTGACACTTGGAAAAGAAACCACGGTAAGTCTGCAATGACCGTTAGTACTCAAAGAGGATGTCCTTACACTTGCAAATGGTGTAGCACCGCTGTTTATGGACAATCCTATAGAAGAAGGAGTCCTAAGTTGGTCGCTGAAGAACTAAAGTACCTGAAAGAAGTTTATAATCCAGACACTGTTTGGTTTGTTGATGACGTGTTTTCTGTAAGTCATAAATGGTTGGAACAATTCGCTGAAGAGATAAACAAAATAGATGCTAAAATCCCCTTTGAATGCATCACTCGAGCCGATAGAATGAATGAGGATGTTGTAGATTGGTTGAAAAAAGCTGGCTGCTTTAGAATATGGATAGGCGCAGAGTCAGGATCCCAAAAAGTAGTCGACCTGATGGACCGTCGAGTCGATGTAAACCAGGTTAGAGAAATGATACAATTGACCAGAAAGAAAAACATGGAAGCTGGCACCTTTATCATGCTTGGCTATCCTGGAGAAGATGAAGAGGACATCAAAGAAACAGTCAGACATTTAAAGGAATCAAATCCCGATCATTTTACCATTACAATAGCTTATCCCATAAAAGGCACTTCTTTGTACAATGAAGTGGAAGCCATTCAAACCAAAACACTGGATTGGAACAAAAGTACCGATCGAGATCGAGATTTTAAACGAGCCTACTCAAGAAAATACTATTCCTATGCCGTACGCTGGGTGGAAAACGAGGTCAGGTGGTATAAAGCAAAATTAGCTGGAAAACGTTTCACAAAAAAATCCCTTTCGCATTTTGCGAAAGCAATCATACTAAAGAGATTAATGTTCATTGCAAGAATAAGTTAAGTCAAATTGAAAAGCAGTAACACTTACAACAAATATTGGAATACTGATTTAACTGAGGCGCACCAAATCATAGTAATTCTTTTACCACTCTTTATTCTAATTTGCTTTTTTCTATTTAGATCATACAGCTTACCACTACTTGACTTTGCAAACTATTATTACGCAGCTGAATTGTTTTCCCAAACTACATGCACGGATGATCTTTATAATGCCATTTACTTTAATGAATGTCTCACTGAATTAGGAATTAAAAACGTGTTTACGGCATTTTATCCGAATGCACCTTCTATCTTCTTTTTATATAAACCTTTATTGCTTTTTAAACCTTTTGTAGCAAAATTAATATTTAATACTTTTTCCGTTTTACTATTTTTCTTATCACTTTATCGCCTTGCCAAAAGTGAAGTGATTTGGGCGAGGTCTTATCTAGTACTCCCTATTATATTCTTTCTACCATTAAAAAATTGCATATACTTTGGTCAGCCCTATTTGCTGATGATTGCTCTCTTAATTTTTACCTACTTGTTTCTTAAAGAAAAGCAGTTTGTTTTTGCAAGCCTAGCTTTGGCCATCGCCTGTTTATTTAAATTAACACCGGTCCTACTTCTATTCTATTTGATTCTAAAAAAACAATGGAAGATTTTTGGCTATACTTCCCTTATTGGTGTAAGTTTTATTTTGATAACAGCTTCTTTTTATGGAACAGCCATGTGGATGGAATTTGT
>CALIIW010000069.1 GCA_938018185.1 uncultured Saprospiraceae bacterium | reverse complement strand
ATGAGTCTACAGTAATTGGCTTTAACTTGCCAGAAGCAACTGCAGCGACATTGAAAGTATTTGATGTTTCAGGAAAGATGATGAGAGTAATAGAAGGTGATTTTGCAAGAGGATACAACGAAGTCTCAATAGACAGAGCTGTTCTTCAAGCAACTGGCGTTCTTTACTATCAATTAGATACTGATACAGATTCAGCAACTAAGAAGATGATTCTTCTTGACTAAGAATCTTTAAAGATTAAAGATAGGGTGGAGGTCGAAAGGCCTCCACCTTTATCTTTTTTAAAAAACAACAACATTCTCAAATACGATTTAAATAATAAATCACTTTGAATTAAACACTAAAGAAATATCTAAACACAGTTTAAATCGGTTTTTGAGATGGGTCCCTTTACTTAACACAAGTAAAGGGACGTTTTTTTGGGGCCTACTCAATTTTTTATTGCCGGACTGATATCACATATAACATTATTATATTTGAATTTTACTTGAAAAATTGGCTACTAAACAACCCAATGTATTAGTAGTAAAATATAGCCTTTTAATAAACTTGACGTTTTAAGCGTATAACAAATATTACTTTTTTAGCATATGAAACAGAGTCACAGAACCAATACATTTACATTTTTTATAATAGGTTACTTACCCCACTTTTGATTTAGAAACAAACAATAAATCTCAAACACTCATTTGAGACCTTCCTAAAATTTGGTTTAGACTTTATGCTTGTAATAGCATATTAAAACCTTCCAATTAAAAATTAAATACAAATTTATTTAAGAGCCTGAAGTGATTCTTGTGAATTAATCTTTTTGCTCCATAACATATCGATGCGTTTTGAGAACCCCTATTGAAGAGTTACCCCTCATTCAGAGTAATGAAGGTTTCATTATTTTTTAAACTTTTTAATTTTCAAAATTAGCATTATGAAACAAGCTAAACGTTTATTTTTTAATTTAAACGTTAGTCCTGAGAAACTAAAAAATCTATTTTGTTTACTTAGTCTAACGTTCTGCTGTACTTTTACAGCCTACTCCCAATGTGATCCCACACCATTTGATATTGATGCTCCCGGAGCTTCAGTAGTTTTGGATGGATCATTTGATTTTTCTGCAGGGTGTTCTTCCACTCATACTGTGGAAGCTGGTGGCGAATATGAAATTACACTCGCAGCTAGTACAAATTACACATTTACAGTTTGTCCCGATATAGCTGGCGATTTGCCAATTGTTGAGTTTTGGTCAGATCAAACTACCTATGTAGCTACATTTGCTGTTGATGGTTCTTGTGTCACTTACAGCTTAAGTTCTTGTGAAGCAGGACCTGTTTATTTAGTAGTATGGTATCATTGCACTGGAAATTGGTCAGATAATACCCTTTCCGCAACTTGTACTCCCTGCACAATCACTTGTGCAAAACAAGTCGAAGCACTTGCTATGGATGAATGTAATATCACTAGTTTAAAATTAGATGATCCTGTTATTACAGGCTCTTGTTTTGTCCTCGCAGATTTGGAATACAAAATAGATATTGATGGTGATGGAGACTTTGTTGAAGAAACTGCAGCTGCTTATGGAACAGAAGTGGATGGACTAAATCCAGGTTGCTATAATGTTAAATGGTATTCCACAGATGCTGATTGTATAGTTGAATCTGCTGCTTGTCAATTATGTGTAAATAGTGTGAATCTTTCTTGCAAAGGAGGAACTAGACAATTTACTTCTTTACTTGATTGTTCAACAGAAATTAGAATTGAAGATGTGCTTAAAAATGATATATGTGAAGATACAGAAGAGGGGGATTGTTTTGTTTATGAAATCTCAATGGATGGAACCAATTGGTTTGAAGATGCCCTTGAAATATCCGCTTTAGGCTCTTATGATATTTCATTACGTGTATGCTATTATGAAGATTGTACAGATCAAACTACAGCAGAATTTTGTTCAATGGTAAGTTGTTTTACAGCTGAGGTTGTAAATAATTCTGCTCCAATGTGTATGCTTGGGGATAAATCAAGTATCCTTTATTGTGGATTGACTGAGACTCCAGATGCGCCAATGTTTTTAGCTTGTGGTACAAATCCTACACCTACTTCTGAAGATGAAATATTGGGAGCTTGTGGAACTTATACTGTTGGAAGTACAGAAATTGATTTAAGTGCCTTAACGGATGTTGATGGAGATGGTTTTGCAGATGAACTTGCAGCCGTAGGATTAGACGTCTTAATTCCTGTTGATTATCCTGTTGCGGGAGCAGGGACTTGTGATTTTAAAGTAGTTTATATTACCGAAAGAACATGGACAGCAACTGGGGACAATGGTATCTCTAGCTCTTGTAGCGAATACATTTTTGTTCTTGCACCAGAAGTTAGTTGTGTAAAAGTAGAACCATATGAAGCAGAATGTACTGGGGATGGAACAACTGATCTTTCTATTGCTGCACTTGTTGCCATCGATGTTAAATATGCACCTTATTATACTTTGCCTGATGGCGTTACGAATGTATCTTTAATTGACCAACATGATAATTGTAAAATTAGCCTTAGTCAAAAAGGGGATTTTCCAACACAATTTTCATGTCCTGTTAAATCGAAGTTCTTAAGAAAATGGCATGTAATAGATTGGTGTGATCCTAGTGATCCTTTACCACTTACTCAACTTGTAAAAACGGTAGATACAACTCCACCAACTTATGATACTGGAGCTTGTCCTGGAGATGATGATCTTGGTGGAAAGAATATGGAAATTCCATTGACGATTTCTGCTAATTGTGCGGTTATGCAAGATGTAAGTGCATACTATCCAGCAGCAACTGATATATGTTGTGATGTGGATGTCTACACAGCAAAAATTTATTTCGGAACGGAGGCAGAAGTTGAAGCTGGTGCTGGTGTTTTACAATCTGGAGAAGGTACAATTTATAGTTTTACTAAAGGATTTTATAGACTTGATTTTACAGTTGAAGATGCTTGTGGAAATGAATCTGCTGTCTGTTCAAAGTATATAGAAGTTAAGGATGGTGTTACACCTTCTGCACATTGTCGTGCAAGTACTATTGATCTTGATTCTAATTTAGAAGCAAAACTAAATGCGGATTTAATAGGAGCAGGTTCTACAGATAACTGTTCGATTGCATGTCTGGAGATTGGCCTTATGCCATTGGATGGTTCTGATCCTGTCTTTGTAAAAGGGGATGTGATCGTTTCCTGTGCTTTTGTAAATCCTGCAACTAGTTCTGTCATGGTAGCAATTAGAGCTACAGACGGATGTGGTTTGACAGGTATCAGTATGTGTGAATTTCCTGTAAAAAATATGATCTCATTGGATTG
Organism: uncultured Saprospiraceae bacterium; assembly: GCA_938018185.1. Classification (GTDB taxonomy): domain Bacteria; phylum Bacteroidota; class Bacteroidia; order Chitinophagales; family Saprospiraceae; genus JALZVN01. The sequence goes on along the minus strand of CALIIW010000069.1, from coordinate 11,708 downwards.
TGCAGCATTAACAAATCCATTAGATCTAAGTTGTTTAGAATATACACCTAATGTACTGATTGGAGCACTTCCAATTCTTAGTTCTACTTGTGATATGCCTACCGCTGAAATTAGATTTACAGATGGAGATTTTATTTCAGGCAATGGTTGTGGCTCAGGAACGGTGATTAGAACTTATACTGTTTTTGTTGATAATGTAGCTACTACAGCAACTTGTACCCAAACTTTAAATATTAACGAACCGGCTATTGACATTAGCTGCCCAACTCAGCCTGCACCAGCAGATTGCGATATTGCAAATTTCCCTTGGATATCTCCTGTGCTTAACAACGGAGCAATGTTGTGTGATGATGATGTAATGATAGTTGCTAGAACTCCTGATGTTGTAGATAATTCAGCTTTTCCGTCAATTACGGTAACAAGAATATGGGACATAACAAGAGCATGTGATTCTTACGCATCTACCTGCTCCTCTACAGTGGTTTTTGAGGATTGTTGTGATGCAGTTCCAGACCAAGTTGTTAGGATAGGCAGTTTTAGCAATCCCAATCAAATTCTCTTAGGGGCGAATGTTGTTGGAGGTGTTACATTGACTGTAGATTGGTCCTTATATACTTTCGAAATTTGTACAGTTAATCATACAGAATCAATTACGGATCCTATAAAGCAAAACTTAAATTCAGCACCGATATGGTCAGTACTTGGAGGATCAGATGGTACAGTAATAAGGGAATATTTTGTAAAGTATTGGTTTACTGCGACTGGTAAACCAGTTGATCCCAATTGTCCAGGTCCTCAAGTGACAGATCGAGAAGCAACAGGAACTACCTCAAGAATTGCAGGTAAAATCATCAATGAAGAAAATGATGAAGTAGAAGAAGTAATGGTTGATTTACAAAACTCTATAGAGCCAGTCGATATGACAGGGGCCAATGGAGTATATGATTTTCCTGAAGTTTTAGTGGGGCAAAACTATTCTGTTGTACCTTCTAAAGACACCGATCCTCTAAATGGTATTTCTACCTATGATTTGGTTTTGATGTCTCAACATATTATTGGACAAAATCCACTGACCACACCGTACAAAATGATTGCCGCTGATATAAACAATGATGGAAAGATCTCCACCTTTGATATGGTACAATTGAGACAACTCATACTTTTTGCAGTAACTGATTTTGGTGCAAATACAAGTTGGAGGTTTATTGATGCTTCTTATGTTTTTCCAGATCCTGCGGATCCATGGTCACAAACATTTCCAGAGCAATATAATATCACAAACTTAAATGCAGATATGATTGTTGATTTTGTTGCTGTAAAAGTAGGAGACCTTAATTGTTCTGCTAAACCAAATAGTTTGATATCCTCACAGTCTAGAACGGGAGGAGAGAAAGTTATTTTATCTGCAAATGATGCACAATTAAAAGCAGGAGAATCGCAAACATTAGTTGTAAGCTTGCCTACTGCAGAAGAATTATATTCTTGTCAATTTACCTTAGGTTTCAATGAAGATTTAATTGAAGTGGTAAATATAGAAGCTTTAAATGAGAATGTAGGACAAGAGCATTTTGGAACAAATTTAATTACTGAAGGAGCAATAACTTTTGGTTGGCACAACACTAGGGCGATAAGTCTTGAAGGACAATTGTTTGAAGTTGAAATTAGAGCAAATAGAAATTTATTCTTAAAAGATGTGTTCTCAATAAATTCTTCTTTTACAGAAGCAATTGCTTACAATGAAATCGGTGAAGAATCTGTAGTTGAATTGGTATTCAATAAGGAGGTTCAAGCGGCTTTAGAATTTAATGCTTTTAAGCTTGAACAAAATAAACCGAATCCATTCCTAGATGAAACGGTGATCGGTTTTGAAATTCCTTCCGATTCTAAAGTAAGGCTTACTGTCTTTAATCTAGATGGAAAAGTTCTGGTTCAATCTGAGAATTTTTATACTGCAGGTCTGAATCAAATTAAGATTACAAAGACGGAATTAAATTCAACAGGAGTTTTATACTACCAGCTTGATACTGAATTTGGTTCTGCTACGAGAAAAATGATAGTGATAAATAATTAGTAAATAGAGTTGATGGTTTACATCCCATAAACTAATCAATTGATCTTAGATTTTAATTGATTCATTAAATCAACTCTGATAAAATTGTAAATAGTTTTTTAGTGATTTTTAGCCCGCTCTATGATGCATAGAGCGGGTTTTTATATTAAAAATATTTTAAATGCAAAAAATACCCTATTTGCGGTACTTATATTTAGAATATATAATCTATATTTGCCATGCGAAAACACACACACATAGTTCGCTGAGTATTTTAGCAGAAACTCACTCAACAAAAGTTTTTAATCCCTGTTGTTTTCCCATTACCGAAAAGGGTACTTAGGTTTCCTTTAAACCGTAAGAGGTTTAAGAAGAAAACAAATTACGATCTCATGAACTATATCACTTTAATGAACACTTTTCATATTAGAATTATCACATTCTTTTTTACAGGTTTCACTGTAGCATTTTCAAAATTAAACACTTAGTTCGAAACACTAAAGATTATCGGTTATGGGATGATAACATACGGTGGTGCTTTTGTTAAAAGCCCACCGTTGTTTTTTTTTCAGACACCTAACAAACAAACTTCATTTCCCGACTTATTCTGAGTCATCTCTTTTAATCAGTTATTAGATAATTGTTCTGGAAAGAATATTTTGTAGAATAACATTCCTAATACATACCACAAATCAGAGGATAATTCTAGCCAAATTCAGCTCAAAAATTTCTGAAACTTATTATTAATCAGGCAGTATAAGATATTAAGAGAAATAATGCTTATGCAATCAACTAACTATCAGTTAGTTATAGAATTTAATTGAATAAATATTATTTTTTCATGATTTTATGAAACGTTTTCTAAAAACGTCAGTTTAATCACCCAACGCATAGAATTAATACTAATAAGTAATTATATCATGCGTTATCCATAAACCTTTCCCTATACCGACCTTTGTAGACCCGTTTGACGGCATTGATGCCTATTGTCAAATAACATTTTTCACAAGATCATTTTATGTAAATGATCCGATTTGAAAAACGTTTGACATTTCAGTCATCAATCTTTTAAACAACATTTTAAAAAACAACCATTACCAGTGTTTAGGTATTTGGCTAAGTCATACTTTTTTGACTATGCTAATACCAAAATACTTGTCTGTGCTTAATTGCACACGACAGGCTTAATTGGTATTGCTGTATCTAAAAACATATTGAAACTATTTATATTATTAAATTTTATTTGAAACACTATTAAATTATTTATCACTAAAAATCTCTTACACTATGAAGCACTTTTTAGACCCTTGCTTAAAAAATATTGGGGTTGACTCAACAAATTATTTTCCCGACTCGATTAAGCAAAATTATTTTGGCAAGATTGGGAAACTCGCAATGAGCCTATTACTTTTTATGGGCTTAAATGCGAACTTATTTAGTCAATGTTTGACTGTATTACCAGCAGCAGACATAACAAAAACATTACCTCTAACTTGTGAAGGAACGGATTCTTTTACTGGGAAAACAGGTAATGTTTTTGAATTTACAATTGACAATGCCAAGTCTTATGAATTTAAGATTTGTGCTAATGGTTTTACACCACAAGCAGATCTATGGGATGATCCTGCTGTATTTTTAGTTAGCTCAGGAGTTGCTGATGCAGATGGATGTGTTACAATATCTTATGCTGCAACAGGTGCTACTTGTACTTCAGCTGATGATCTTATTTATTTAGGATTGTATTCACATTCTTGTTTACAAGATTGGAAAGATGTAACTATTGATGTTACAAGCAAGTGTTGTCAGATTACATGTGCACCTGATGTACATGTTGCGGCTTCACAAGCTTCACCTAGTTGTACGGCAGCAAGTTTTAACATTCCTGTTCCAACTGTTACAGGAGCATGTGATGAAACAATGGTATCCTATGCCATTGATCCTGCCATGCCATTACTTCCAGATGCAACCATTGATATTACAAATATAACCGCTATAGTTGTTCCGGCGGGTGTTACAGTAGATGTATACACAATTACTTGGACTGTTGAAGATTGTGATGGTGGTTCTTACATCTGTAAGCAAAAGGTTATTATCGAACCAATTATGGTTTGTGATGATGTTGTGAATATAACATTAGGAACCGGATGTTGGGTTGATATTACACCAGGAATGCTTATAGAAGCACCTTGTGCTGATTTAGCAGATTATACTGTTTGTGTTGATGGAAATGCTCCAGGTGACAAGACAATTAGAACACCTGGAATGCATAAGGTAACAATTAAATATACGCCTTCTATTCCTAATCAATTCTCAAATGTTTCTTGTTGGGGATATGTAAATGTAGAAGATAAGAGTGGGCCTTCTTGTTCAATAACTGCAGCTGAGGAAGAAGAAAATATCTCTTGTGGAGAAGACGTTCCTTGTGCTGAACCAGAATTTGAAGATTGCACAGGTGTTGATGACATAACGATGTTTGAAGAGCAGTATGGAGAATGTGGTCTTATAGGAGGGGCAGACATATTGACTGCAACTAGAAGTATGACAGGTTTAACTGTAGATGGAATTTTAATTCCTGCACCTATTGATGATTCAGTAGCTGATTATGAAGCTGCGGGGTTTGTATTAGACCATGTAATAGTAAAGACTTGGCAGGCTACTGACGTTTTAGGATTTACCTCTAACTCCTGTAACCAGTTCATTTATGTTTGGAGACCAGGTACAATAATTGATCCTATCGCACCAATTGAAGTTGAATGTGGAACTAGTTTAGATCCTTGTACACTTGCTGAAATAAATCCAAGATGGGTTCCTCACTATAAAAATCCAGTGTTTGATATTCTTAAATCTACTGCAACTCTTGATGATAGTACTGCAATTGATGATGCAGGTAATTTAGAATTCTTACCACTTTGTGATGTTGTACATTTAACATGTAAATATTCTGTTTCTTTTATAGATAAGCCTGTGGCAGATATCTGTGGAACAACAGAGAAGTTTATTAGACAATGGACCGTACTAGACTGGTGTACAGATGTTGCTGTAGTTGGTCCAAAAGAAACACAACTTATAAAGACGGTTGATACTGTAGCTCCAGAATGGACCAATTGTCCTAAAGAGGGCGATCAAGGTTTTGATCCATCAAATCCAATCGTTTTGACTACAATTGAAAGTCATCATGATTGTCAATTTGAAGGATTAATTACTCCTCCTTCTGCTACTGATGCTTGTAGTATGCCAGTATCATATTCTGGATTGGTTTACTCTACGGTAACTACTGCTACAGGAACAGGAACGGGTTTTGTAATTAGCACTATCTCTGACTTTGCTTCACCAATTACTTTGAATGAAGGTCTTTACTGGATCGCATTTGAGGCAGAGGATGATTGTGGAAATACTTCAGAAGATTGTGGAGTTTACTACGAAGTAGTAGACGATTCAAATCCAGTTGCGATTTGTGATCTTTCAACTACAATTTCATTGACAAATGCAGTAGATGGGGATGCATGGATTTGTGCGGATAACTTAGATTCTGGGTCATATGACAACTGTGGAGTAGAAGAGCTATTAATCAAGAGAATGTCAGAAGATGATTCTGAATTTTCTCCTTGTTTTATAGTGAATTGTTCTGATTTAGGTGTTCTTATGGTTGTATTAAGAGTAGTAGATGCTACGGGCAATTATAGTGAATGTATGGTAGAATTATCTGTTCAAGATAAGATCGGACCAACAATCAAATGTCCTGCACCGATATCTGTAACGTGTCAACAAGATTATACTGATTTATCACTTACTGGAAATGTAATTGCAGATGCAACTGAGTATGCTGGAATCGACGGTTATGCTTTTGATAATTGTAATTTGGATTCATTGGTTCTTCAACCAGATGTTGTAGATGTTGATTGTGGAGAAGGTACTGTGTTTAGAACTTGGACAGCTTATTCTAATGGGCTTTCAACTTCATGCACACAAGAAATAACAATTGTTCCTGACAATGATTTCTTTATTACTTTCCCTAAAGATATAATTCTTACGGATTGTCCAACTTCAGTTGGGACTATAGAAAGACCTATCGTTTCAGGACAAACTTGTGCAGAGGTTGCTATCAGTATGGAAGACCAACAATATGATGTTGTTGATGGTGCTTGCTACAAGATCTTAAGAACATGGACCGTAATAAACTGGTGTAACTACGAACACTTATCAGCTAATATTACTAACGGAGGTATTCCGGATGCATCTAATCCTAATAAATTTAGCGATGATGGTGATGGATATTTCAAGTATGTTCAAGTCATTAAGATTGAAGACAGTACTGCTCCAGTATTTTCAAATTGTCCTGAAACTACAGTAGACACACCAATTCAGATAAATGCTAATTCTGGAACATGTGAGGCTAACATCGAAGATTACATTTCTAGAATTTTTGCTTCAGATAATTGTTCTACAGAAATAGATTATACATTCCAACTTGTTGATGAAGATGGAACCATCAGTTACGGATTTAGCAACCAAGTTAGTGGTGCTTACCCTATGGGAGCTTATACAGTGACTATGTATGCAGATGATAATTGTGGAAACAGAGGAAAATGTGAATTCCATTTCATAGTTCTAGATATGGAAGGCCCAGAAATTGGTTGCCACCACCTTTCTGCTCCTTTGATGGAAAACGGTACATTAGAAGTTTGGGCTAAGGATTTAATAGAAGAAACACTTACCTACGACAAATGTAATTCTAATGACGAATTAGTTGTTACAATTATCAGATCAAGTGATTCAGATGGAACTAATGCTCCTTCTGCAACAGCACTTACTTTTACTTGTGATGATCTTGCAATTGATTCAAATGGAAATAGAGTTGCTACCAATATACTTGTAGAAGTATGGGTAACAGATTCTAATGGAAATTCAAATTTCTGTGAGACTTTATTTACTGTTACCATCAATGATGTTGCAATTTGTCCTACAGTAATTACAGGTTCAGGTTCTGCAGAAATAGCAGGTAGAATTTATGATGAGATGGATCAAGCTGTTGAGAATGTAATGGTTGAAGTTACATCTTCTTCAATGACAATGAATCCGTTCTTGACTACAACAAATGGTACATATGCTTTTGCTGATTTAGTTGATAATGCAAATTATACAATTGAGCCAGAAAAAGATGTGAATCCATTGAATGGTGTGAGTACTTATGACTTGGTATTAATCAGTCAACACATCATTGGAACAGCACCTTTGACTTCACCATACAAGAAGATTGCAGCTGATGTTAACAATAGTGGTACGATCACTACTTTTGACTTGGTTCAGTTGAGACAATTGATCTTATTTGTAATAACTGACTTCCCAACTAACAAGTCTTGGAGATTTGTTGATGCGGATTATGCCTTCACAAATAACGATCCTTTTGCTTCAGCATTTCCAGAAGTTGTAAACTTCAATTTTGTAAATGATTCTGAGTTAGCTGATTTTGTTGCTATCAAGATTGGAGATATAAACAATTCTGCATCACCTTTAACTTTGTTAGGATCTAACGATAGATCAGCAAATTCTATTACACTTTCAACTGATGAACAAAATTTCTCAGCTGGTGAAAGAGTTGCTGTTCCGATCGCTGCTTTAGGTTTGAAATCAATAGATGGATTTCAATACACTTTCAGTTTTGACACAGAAACTTTGGATTTTATAGATTTTGATGGAGCAGAAATCTCAAACATCAATGCTGGAAACTTTGGTTATACTATGCTTGATGAAGGTATAATCACAACTAGTTGGAATACACAAAGTGCTGATGACAATGTTTTAGTTGAAGGAGCACTTTACACATTGAATTTTGTAGCTAAAAAAGCAGGTGTATTATCTGAAGTAATTGATATCAATTCAAGATATACTGATGCAGAAGCTATCAACCAAAATGAAGTATTTGAAATTGACTTTGTTGTCGAAACAATTACTGGTAAAGTTGTTGCTGAAGCTTTTGAACTTTTTCAAAACCAACCAAATCCATTTACACAACATACAACCATTGGATTTAACATGGCAGTAGATGGAGTTGCTACAATTAGAGTAATAGATCTTGCAGGAAGAGAGTTGATTTCTTTCACAGATGATTTCTCTAAAGGATTTAATGAAGTTACAGTTAACAAAAATGATCTTAACACTAGTGGTGTATTATACTACCAAGTTGAAACAAACGAGGGTATGGCTACAAAAAAGATGATTATTATCGAATAGTGACAGCCTTGATAAAAGGCTCTTAAAATAATTTTTAGTTGAGTAGTTAAAATTAATTTTTTAACGAAAAATTAGGGGTCTCAAAGTTCATTTGTTCAGCCTCTTCCAAGTTCAGTCTTGGGAGAGGTTTTTTTCATTACAAAACGTCGTTTTTTTTGACGTTTTGACGGTGTTTTTCACAATTCCTTTGTATCTTCCCATTACTAAGCACTGCAAATCAACGAAACCATCTCATATATAAACATTAAGCCTTTACTTAATGTCTCTTTTTTATTTAATCAAAATTCTAAAACGTAACGTTTAAACCGTAAACTATGAGAAAAAATATACTAGTATTCCTATTTATTTTAGGATTAATCTTCACTAACCAAAAGGCAAATGCCCAATGTCTAGCTGAAGCAGGAACGATTCAGCCTGGAATTAGCCAAATTGTTTGTCCTGGATCAATGGTAGGGATTTCATTATGTGGTTACAACCAAAATTCACTTTATTCTACCGCAATCTTAATGACAGATGCAGCAGGTAATGTAATAGCATTTACAAGAAACTTCACTTTTAATGGTGCCTGTGTTACAGGTTATTTTCAATTGCCAAATAATACTTGTAATGAATGTTACAATTTTTATGGCTACAATATCTTAAGTGGTGCACTTCCAGATCCAATTCCTACTAACATCAATAACTTAAATTGTGGTGTTGATTGTTGTGATCTTAGTGTACCGTATCAAATCTGTGCGATAGATAATACTCCTCCAGTCGCAACTGGTCCTGCCGATGTGATTAATCTTGCATGTGGTACAGCGATTCCAGAGGTTGATCTATCCTTAGTTTCAGTATCTGACGATTGTTCTAATTCTAATTTTGCATTTAAATATGATTTTCATACTGGTAATGGATGTCCAGATAATCCGTTGAGAGTAGAAAGAGTATTTGCTTTGATCGATGAATGTGGAAATACAGATGATTTTCGACAAGTATTTTCTTTTATAGCTCCTGAATTGAGGGTTAATTGCACTGCAGTTGCCGTTAAGTGTGTCGAAGACATTACACATGCTCCTGAGGTTGTTATTGACTCAATAGGATGTGGTGTAACTTATGATATTGAGTTCGAACTAGTTAAAATAAATGAAATTGGAGGTCCTCATTGTGACCTGACCTGTTACCATTATAAATATGATATAACTGATGGCTGTGGCCAATTTGATAGCTGCACAAAAATTTATGTAATTGATACCGACGGTCCTGCCTTTTTAGATGGCGTCAGATATGAAGAAGATTTAAGACCTGAAGATACTTTGGTTTTACAATGTGATCCTTATGATGATGTAGTTATTGCTGAATGGTTAGATTCTAAGGAAGCACTTGGACATTGTATGAATGCAGAAGTAAGTATCAGTACAACTTACGACCCTACAAATTTTGTTGGCGGTTGTGATGAGAATACGGGTTCTCAATTAATTACATTTTATGCCGAAGATGAATGTGGAAGAATAGATTCCTGCCTAGCTGTTTTGGTTATGGTAGATACAATCCCTCCTGCTGATGTCGCTTATGCTAAAGATAAATGGGTTAACTGCTCTGATGATTTTGATACCATTTGGAATGATTGGTTAGCAGATAATGGTGGTGCAGTATCTATCGATAAATGTAGCCACACCTCTTGGACAACAGACCCTGTTGATCCTCAATACCAAATTGCTTGTGGAGATGATGAAGATGGTGTAACGGTTACTTTTACCGCTTCAGATGAATGTGGAAACACCTTTACCTCTTCTGCTATGTTCAAAATTTTGAATGATGGGCCTCCAATGATCGATACAGAAGCAACAGATCTAACCGTAGAATGTACCGAGGATTATGACCAGGCTTTTGCTGATTGGATAGCAAATAATGGCGGAGCAACCGCTACAGGTTGTGGAGATCTTGTTTGGACTTCAGATCCTATCAATCCAAGTTTTGATGTTTGTGATAATGCTGGCGGAACGACTGTAACTTTTACAGCAACAGATGATTGTGATCAAACAACTAGCACTTCTGCAACTTTTTATGTTTCTGACTCTGAAGTACCAACTGTAACAGATGCATCTGATATGTCTTTTGATTGTTCTGCAGCTATTGATGATGATATTCAAACTTGGTTGGATAATGCCGGGGGTTCTATAGCTATGGATGATTGTACAGACGTTTCTTGGACAAACGATTATAATGGTCTTACAGAAACTTGTCCTGGTATGGGTTCTGCAACTGTTACTTTTACTGCAACAGATGAATGTGGCAATGCAGCTACAACTTCTGCTACAATTTCTGTAATGGATAACGAAGCTCCGGACGTGTCAAATGTTCCGGCTGATTATTCTTTAGAATGTTCAGATGGAAATGTATCTGACTTAGAAGCTTGGTTAAATGATTTAGAAGTATCTGACAATTGTTCTTCTGTTACATTCACACATGATTTTGATGGTGCGATAACGGAAGATCCAAACTGCCCTGGTACAGGTTCAGCTCTTGTTAATTTTAATGCTGTTGATGAATGCGGCAATGAAGCTACAGGAACCATAACACTTAGTATAGTAGATACAACACCTCCAGTTTTTGGAGCAGTACCAGTCATGAAAGAAGATGATATAACTGCAACAGATGCCTGCAGTGACGTAACGATAACTTTTACGGATGTTGCTATTGCTGGTCAAGATTGTACTTGCACTAGAACTTGGACTGCAACAGATGCTTGCGGTAATGAGACAACAACATCAGGTGTTGTAACTGGGGCAGATGGCATTGCACCAACTATAACCTGGGATCCTGCAGATCTGAATGTGGCTTGCAGTGGTCAACTTGACCCTTCTGTAGTTACTGCTACGGACAATAGTGGCACAGTGGATTTAACTTGGGTTTTAATCTCAGGTACGGATGATTGTAGTATGATGAATGGTGGACAAGTTGTTTATGAATATACTGCAGTTGATGCTTGTGGTAATATGGCTATGCAGACGATTACTTTTAATGTAGCTGCTGATTTTACGCCTCCAGTATTCGATGACTTCCCACTTAGATTTACTTTCTATTGTTCAGATGGTGTTGTGTGGCCAGATCCGGTTGTAACTGATGATTGTAGTGATGTGACTGTGACTTGTGAAACATTTTTGCATGTACCAAATGTTGATCAATGCAATGAAATTAACGGAGTAACCTATGGTTATGACCTAGATAAATTATGGACAGCAGTTGACGCTTGCGGAAACTCAAGTACGCTTTTTGTAAGTGCATGGGTAGTGCCTGATGATTATGTAGCACCTAGATTCACTTATGTTCCTGAAGATATGGAAATAGGATGTGGAGAAACTGCAACATTTGGGGAAGCAATTTGTACTTCTCAATGTGGCGATGTAGTTTTGACTTTTGAAGATATTACACATCAAGGAGACTG
>CALIIW010000068.1 GCA_938018185.1 uncultured Saprospiraceae bacterium | reverse complement strand
ACTTGACTTTTGTCTCCGTGTATTGCTTCCGCTTTTATATTTACCTTTTGAAGGTTTCTAGCTATTCTGTCGGCGCCTCTTTTTGTTCTTGAGAACATCAGCACCTGATCCATGTCCTGATTCTTGAGAATATGCAAAAGCAGATCCTTTTTTGAAGTTCTATTTGTATAATATAAGTACTGTTGAATGGTTTCTGCTGCTGAAGAAACAGGTGCCACTTCAATTTTTATCGGCTGATCTAAAATTGTCCTAGATAATTTTACAATATTATCCGGCATGGTTGCAGAAAAGAATAAAGATTGCTTTTCTTCAGGAAGCAATTTCAATACCTTTTTAATATCATTAATGAAACCCATGTCTAGCATACGATCCGCCTCATCTAAGACAAACATCTTTATATCATCCAGATGTAAAAGTCTTTGTGAAATTAAATCCAAAAGTCTCCCAGGTGTGGCTGTTAAAATATGTACCCCTCCTCTCAAGGCTTGAACTTGTTTATGCTGTTTTACCCCTCCAAAAATAACCGTATGTTTGATATGTGTATGCTCGCTATACTCTCGAATATTATCATCAATCTGAATGGCGAGCTCTCTGGTTGGTGTAAGAATCAGGCACCTGGTTTTAATTCTATCTCTACTATTTCCTTCGATCTGTTCTATAAGTTGAATGATAGGTATGGCAAAAGCAGCTGTTTTACCTGTCCCTGTTTGAGCACAGCCTAACACATCATTTCTTTCTAATATTAATGGAATTGCTTTCTTTTGGATCTCCGTCGGGGTAACGTAGTTTTTTTTCTTGAGGGCTTCTAGTATTTCAGGCATGACTCCTAAGTCTTCAAAGCTTCCGTTTTCTAAATCCTCCTTATTATGTTCACTCATTAGTTACCCGCGTTTATGGTAAGATATCGTAAAAACGTGCAATATACGGGAAATAAAGTAGGCGTGGTAGTTTGGGAATGAGTTTGGGGAGAAAGAGCTGATTAAAATGGTATTTGGTATAAAACAATGAAGTTTTTTGTTATCGAATGTCTTCAGCTCAGCCACTTGGCTATGAATTGTTAGGTTTGGACATATTAGATTTGGAAAACATGATTTTCATCTTGAAATGTAATTGCTTTATATGGATAGTCCAGATAACAATAATGTCACCCTTCCGGGGTTCTGAATTCCTTTAATATCCTTACGATGGGTTGAAACCCATCGCTACAATAATATCACCCCTCTGGGGTTTTATCATTTCATTATCTAAGCAATGATGCAATTCCATAGAAGTTATTCATATTCAAGAGTAGAATACATGGTCTTCTTGTATTACTTTCAATATTCTACTTTACACTTTATTTTCTAATTTTAGCTTTCTCTGCTTCACCTTTCAACTTTAAAACAAAATTCAATCGTTTGTGATTTTAAAGTAAATTAGCCGTAAGCTCCAATGCGGTGATATTTCCTTTCATATCCTTACGATGGGTTGAAACCCATTGCTACAATAATGTCACCCCGCTGGGGTTTTATCATTTCATTATCTAAACAATGAGGCAATTGCCATAGAAATTATTCATATTCAAGAGTAGAATACATGGTCTTCTTGCATTACTTTCAGTATTCTACTTTACACTTTATTTTCAACTTTAAGCTTTCTCTGCTTCGACTTTCGACTTTAATAAAAAGAAGCTTCACGACAAGCCGTGTAGCTTCTTTTATATTTGAATTTATCTTTTGTCTAAAGCGCAAACTGCAGCCCTACTCCCAGTCCAAGTACCCTGTTTTTCAATTGTACATCTACCAATGGATCAGCTAAAAGATCCGAAAGGCCCCAGTTGTATCTGCTTTCTATAAATAACTTTGCTGTTCCGATATTGACATAGCCACCAATTCCTGCGACAGCTGCAACTTCCCATCTGTGGTAGTCCTCGTTGCCTAGATCTAGTTTAGTTGTTGTGAGGTTAAAATCTATGAGGACACGCGCCTTTGTTTTTAACTTAGCGGAGGTTGCCATCGAGATGGATGGGCCAGCTAAAAAATACAAGCCTGCTTTTTCATTTTTAAGCGCATACTTACCTAGTAATGGTGCTTCTAAATATTTCACTTCTGTATGTGCTTCCAATCCTAGAGGGATATCCACATTAAATACCTTAAGATCGATTCCTTCTTTTACTCTAAATCCCTTCTTGTTGTACGAAAGCTCTGGTTGAAAACTAAATCCATCTACTAAAGCAAATTCAGCGAACACTGCATAATTGAAGCCGTCTATAGATTTCGTTCTTGGGAAAGCATCTCCTACTCCATTGACTTTTACATTTGCAGAATTTGCTGTGACTCTGACTCCAAAGCTTTCCATATTGAATGAAGGGCTTTGCTGATAGTATTGCGCTTGTAAGCCTGAAAAACAAAAAAATAATGCGCTTGCTAATCCTAAAATTAATTTTGTCCCTTTCATGATCTTAAGTTTTAAATTAGTAATGAGGATGTTTTATCCTATTGTAACTTAAGAACGAAGCGAAAAAGTTAAGGGAGGTTAAGTGGGTGTTAGGGAATGTTTAAAATTGGCTATTGGCTGTTGGCATTTGGCTATTGGCTGTTGGCTTTTTCTTCGTGCTTGAGAAGATACAAACTGTAAAAATGTTCTAGAGGAGTCCTTCAGTAAAATCTCTTTTACCACAATAGACACAGTAGGAATACACAATAGGCACAATAGAAATTATCTATTGTGCCTATTGTGTAAAGACTATTGTATCTATTGTGGTTTAATATCTAGTTCGTATTACTTTCTTTCTTTCGATGTCTCAACCAGATAAAACCCATTGTCCCTACAATAATATAAGGGCAAGCTAGCATAAAGAGAATGCCTCTGTTAAGGCCTTTACCTGCCGTACCGCCCATTTTGAGGTTTTGCTCAGCAGATACTCTACACATCGGACATTGAGCCGTAGATGGGCTTATTTGAACGATACTGAGTGTTAATATCAGTGAAAGGAAGTAAAAAAGTCTTTTTGCTTTAAGCATAGTATAAAATTAAGCATTTTTGGCATTAATGTCCATAATAAGGTCTAAGCATTAGATATATTATTGGGCCGGTAACGGCAACATATAACCATAATGGAAAAACCCATCTCGCCATTTTTCGATGTCGCTCAATTTGATTGGTATAGGCTCGAATGAAAGTGAATAGTATAAATGGAAATATAACTCCCGCCAAAATAATGTGGGTATTTAAAATAAATAGATACAAAATTCTAATCGGCCCTTCTCCTCCAAACTTTGTATGCTGTGTGGTCATATGGTATAATACATAGCAAAGCAAAAATGAAATGGACAATCCGATTGCTGCGTAGATCCCACGCTTATGTCCTTGTATGTTTTTCTTTTTAATCTGAATCAACGCATAGATTAATGAACAAGCTACTAGTACATTTAAGCTAGAATAAAAAGGTGGTAGCCAAGTGAAATTCACATCGACCTTATCGCGTACTATACTCCCTAGAGGTTCCATGCCTATGACTAGTCCCAATACAACTACAGTTAGGATCCAGGCTACTGGTTTGAGTTTTTTTGCTAATTTTAAATCCGCTTCTGTTGGTGTTAACATTTGTATGCGTTCGTTTGTTCGAGTTTTTGAATGTTCGAGTAATCGATTAATCTTTCCCTTATTTCTTTGATTTTCGACCCGTCTTTGGAATCAAGATGGCAATGTGTTCTACCATTCTATTTACTTGTGCTTCTTCTCTCGTATCGTAGTAATTTTTGATCTTATTATCAAAATCCATAAGAATAAAATATGGATAGTCTTTATTGCGAAAATCAACCTGCTTATTTACTTCCTCAACGATTGTATTTCCTTTTTCATTTTTGGTATAAGTTGGTTCCCCAAAACCATTTTTCAAAGCCAGCATTTTTTCATCACTAACATTCAGGTAAGATCTATAATACTTGCCATTCAGGTTTCTTATTTCTGGTCCAGATTGAATAATTACAAACTCCATCCCTCCTGAGGTTCCAAATTGATCGTAGAGCTTCGAAAATAGCTCTTCTTGTTTTTCTGTTTCCCAAAAGCAAACAAGCTTTATTTTTTCATCGCTTTTTATAGAGTCATAGTCTATAAAAGACTCCTTAAAATGCTTTTCAAGATTAAATGTTTCAAAATCTTTTAACTCTGCTCTAGCATCTTTTTGATAATTGAGCCCCATCTGCAAATAATACCAAGCTCCTCCAGGTAGTACTACGAGGATTAGGCCTAAGGCAAGAATCTGAATTATATTTTTTGATTTAATATTCATTAATGAAGTAACAGATAGTATGATGATTTGTTTGCAAAAAAAAAGGCGAACATGATGTTCGCCTAGTTATTCTAATGTTCTTTCTTTATTTCAGGAAGTTCCTTTATTAATTGTCCAGTTTGTTTTTTGGCGTCGGCTGGCAATTCATTTCGTTCATAGATTGTTTCTCTACGCTCTTTATAAGAATTTCCTTCATGGAAAAAAGCAATGACTGCCCAGACCAAAAGTAGCACAGGTAAAAGTACTGTCAATTTCAATCCTCTCACTTCATGCCCCATATGCATGAATTTAAAAATTATGAAATAAGCTTTATACAAACTTAAAGCTATCAGTAAGAAACCAACCAATCCCAACATAAAGGTAGAAGTGGGAGCTGCGCCTAAGTGTCCTTTTCCGTATAATGAAATTCCAACTTCGATTAGCGTAACTGCACCTAGGATAAACATTCCTACGTAAACCGCTTTTATCGCTGCTGCTGAATCTGTATTTGCCATTTATTAAAAATTATCTTTTTTAAAATTAATCCTAATCTAGTTGTTGTTCTTATAGTAGGTAAAATACCAAGAATACAAAAACCCATACCAAATCGACAAAGTGCCAATAGAGTCCGATTTTCTCAACCATCTCATAACCATTCTTTCTATCAACATATACACCTGATGCTGCATTAAGCATTATTATAATCAGGAATACTACTCCAGAAAGTACGTGAAATCCGTGAAAGCCTGTTATGAAAAAGAATAATGATCCAAAGGCAATTGGACCAAATTCGGCATAGCCTCTGGTACCATCGTCTGCTATAAATTTTTTGTGTATGTATCCTTTTTCATCAACAAGCGCTCCTGGGAAATCTCCAGGCTTATCATAATGCACTTCTGCATGTCCATCACCATGATCGTCTCCGTGAGAAGCTCCAATCATATGAATTAAATAAGAATCTCCTACTTCGAATGTTTCTCCTGATCTATTTCCATCATGATCCAAGTATTCTCCACTTGTTGTATGTGTACCAAATGGATCCGTTGTTACGGTCATTTTTTCCACTCCTATAAGGTTGCTCCACTCCCAAGCTTGACAGCCAAGGAATCCAGCTCCACCAATGATTGTCAAAAACATCCAAAAGACAACACCATTTTTATTCTCTTTGTGCCCTTCTTGAACTGCCCTTACCATTGTCACCGAACTGATGATCAAAAGAAATGACATAAAGGTTACGAAAATAAGTGGTAGTGGAACTTCATGTCCCAGACCTAGGTTATTGAACGGTGCAGTTTGAAATACAAAATCAGGAACCGGCCAAGAAGGACTACTAAATCTAATCGACCCATAAGCGATCAAAAATCCTGCAAAAGTAAACGCATCTGATAATAGGAAATACCACATCATCAACTTACCATAACTTACATCAAAGACATTTTTCCCACCACTCCAATCTTCTTCTAGCTCATGGTGTCCACCATGTCCTTTAGTATCGTGATCGTGAGGATCTATTACATGACTATCTGTTGCCATTATTTAATTTTTTGCGAACGAATTTTAAATTACATTTTATGAAAAATAAGAAAAAGCAATAAATACAGCCATAGAAAATCTACAAAGTGCCAGTATAATATTGTCATTTCAAATCTTAACTTTCTTCTTTCAGTGACCCTGTGCTTTAAATAGAAAGCATGAATCATTGCCATTATCAAAACAATCAATCCACCCAATACGTGGGCTGCATGTAAAAAAGTAATGGCGTAAACAAAATCAGCTGAAGGATTTGCTCCTAATGGCAATCCTGCTTCCAGCATAATTTGATTCCATCCTTGATATTGAAAGGCTACAAAGGCTATGCCTAAGAAAAACGCCGTAGTCAATAAAGAACGGTATAATACTGTTTGCTCTTTCTTAAAAAAGAAATAGCTAAAGTGTAAACACAAACTACTTGTTAATAAAGCAGCAGTGCTAAAAAAGAATTTTGTTGGTATGGCAAATTCAACCCAGTTCCCTTGCGCCTCTCTTACCATGTATGCTGAAGATAATGCAACAAACATCATTACAATAGATGCACAAGCAACGCCCAAAGCAAATTTCTTTGGATGTATTTTCGAACGTTTAAATGTATTTTCTTTTGCCACTATATCCATCCTACATTATTAGTTTATCGACAAATAAGAAAATCAGAACAAATGGTAAATATGCAAATGAACTGAACATTAATTTTTTTGCAGCCTCAGCTGTATTCACTTTATACATTAACCATGCGTACCAGATATAGCCTATCGTCAAAAGCATAGATACTATAAATCCAAAGATTCCAATTGAACCCATATAAAGCATAATTGCAAATACAGGAATCAAAAATAATGAATATACAAAGGACTGGTAACCTACCTCTTCATCTGGCAAGCCCGATTTAGAAGGCAACATTTTAAAACCAGCGTTGCTATAATCTTCATGTCCCAACCAAGCTATCGCCCAGAAATGTGGGAACTGCCAGAAAAACTGTATTCCAAAAAGTAAAAACGCCAATGGTGTTAATTCTCCTTGCGCCACCACAGCTCCTATTGCCATTGGCAAAGCTCCTGGTATTGCTCCTATCCAAACCGATAAGGGTGTTGTCCTTTTTAATGGTGTATAAATGAATGAATATATAATCAAAGACACCATACCTAATAAGGAAGCCCATACATTTAGAAATGCCAACAAGGTTATTCCAAACAAGGAAAGAAAGCCTGCTATCAATACAGCATTTGAAACTGTCATTCTCCCTGTTGCCAAAGGTCTGTTTTGTGTTCGCTTCATTAACTTATCAAAGTCTCTTTCAAGTACTTGATTGAGGGTATTAGAAGCTGCAGTAACTGCAAAGCCACCTAAACAAAGTATCACCAAATCCACAAGGGATATTGTTGGTGCTACTATTAAGTAAGCCATTACCGCAGAAAACAAAACCAGTAAGGATAATTTCACCTTAAACAACATAGACAAATCTTCCAACCATGTGTAGGTTGAATTCATTGATCTATTTGTTGCTATGTTAGTTCTGTTACTCAATTTATTAGTTGTCAGATGTCAGTTGTCAGATGACAGTTTATTTTTATTTTAATTTTTGAATGCTCGATTAATCGATTAATCGACTATTCTTCTAATGTCCATCTTCTTCTCCTTCAGCTAATGGCTCGACTTGGGAGATAAACTCTCTTCCATCTTTTCCATAATCATATGCCCATCTCTGAACTGTAGGAATCTTGCCTGGCCAGTTTCCGTGACCTGCGTTGATAGGAGTTGTCCATTCTAAAGTAGTTGCTCCCCAAGGATTCTTTGTGGTCACTTTTCTTCCTTTGAAAATGCTGTAAAAGAAATTCACAACAAAAAGTATTTGAAACATAAATACTATGATCGCTGCAACTGTTATGAATTTATTCATTTCAGTAAAATGCGAGAATGTATCAAAGTTTGAAAACAGATAATATCTTCTTGGTACACCAGCCATACCCAAATAATGCATTGGCCAGAAAATAGCATATGCGCCAATCATGGTACCCCAGAAGTGCATCTTACCTAAGGTCTCATTCATAAATCTTCCATACATTTTAGGGAACCAATGATAGATTCCGGCAAACATACCAAAGAAGGCTGCGATACCCATCACAATGTGGAAATGAGCAACAACAAAATAAGTATCGTGCATTTGAATATCAATCGCGGAGTTTCCTAAGAAAATACCTGTAAGACCACCTGAAATAAACATGGATACGAAACCGATACTAAATAAACAAGCTGAGGTAAATCTGACATTACCACCATACAAGGTTGTAATCCAGTTAAATACTTTTACTGCTGATGGTACTGCAATAATCAAAGTAAATAATACGAAGAAATTAGAAATCCATGGATTTACACCAGACATAAACATATGGTGTGCCCAAACGATGAAAGAAAGGAATCCAATTGCCAAGATCGAGAATACCATGGCCTTGTATCCAAAAATTGGTTTTCGTGAGTGCACCGAAAGTACCTCAGAAACTAATCCCATCGCGGGAAGGATAATAATATATACTTCAGGGTGTCCTAAAAACCAGAATAAATGCTGGTATAAAACTGGACTACCACCAACGTGATCCAATGGTGCTCCCCCAATAAATATTTCACTTAAAAAGAAACTAGTACCTAAACCCTTATCAAACATTACTAAAAGTAAACCTGATACCAAAACTGGGAAAGATAAAAGACCCAAAATTGCCGTAACAAAGAATGCCCAAATAGTAAGAGGCAAACGCCACATATTCATTCCTTTGGTTCTCAAGTTTAATACAGTAGTAATGTAGTTGATACCACCTAATAGTACGGAGACTACAAAGAATACCAAACTAATTACCCACATGGTCATACCTGCTCCAGATCCCTCGGAGGCCTGCGGCAGCGCCGAGAGCGGTGGATAGGCAGTCCAACCACCTGAGAATGGGCCAGTACTTAAAAACAATGAAAAGAACATTATTAATCCTGCTAAAAAGAAGAACCAATAAGAGAACATATTCAACATAGGTGAGGCCATATCTCTGGCTCCAACTTGCAGTGGAATAAGTAGATTACTAAAAGTCCCAGACAGTCCAGCGGTGAGTACAAAGAAAACAATGATCGTACCGTGCATGGTCACTAAGGCGTAATAAAATTCCGGAGCCAAAGTACCTATACCAGCTTCATTAATCGTTATCCATTTTCCAAGTAGAGGCTTTAACCAAGCCATTGACTCTTCAGGAAAACCAAGTTGCAATCTAAAGATGATTGACATACTTGCTCCGATCAATGCCCAAAACATTCCTGTAATCAGAAACTGCTTTGCAATCATCTTGTGATCTTGACTAAAGATATACGTGGTAATAAAGTTTGATTGATACTTATCGCCATGATGATGATCGTGAAAATGATCATCAAAACCCAATTCTTCAATTAAGCTTTCTTCTTTAGTCAAATGTTCTTTTGCAATAGTTGCCATCTGAATTAATTTATTTTCGTTATCCGAAATAGGATAATTTATTTATTTGAAATAATGATACACTCCGTTCTTCTATTCTCTTGTCTGCCTTCTGCAGTATCATTGGAAGTTGCTGGTTTGGTATCTCCATAGCCAGCTGCTTTTAGTCTATTTGCTGCAATCCCACCATTTGTAATCAAATAATCTTTTACTGCTAAGGCTCTTGATTGAGACAAAGCTTGATTAGAGGCAGGATTACCTTGATTGTCGGTGTGGCCTGCTAACTCTACCTTCATATTTGGATAGGTTGCTGTAAGTATTTCTATCAAATTGTCCAACTCATACTTTGAATCTGGTTCTAAATTTGCAGAACCAGTTAAGAACTTTACGTTATCGAGTCTGATTGTTTGTCCAGCTTCTACAGAGCTAAAGGAATTTTGAAAAGCCTCCTTTTGCATTGAAATTTTCTGAAGACGCATTTCCTCTTCTGATTTTGCTTTATGAGGATCTTGGTCTGTGCCTTTGACTGTTTGGTTATACCATGATTCTTGTTCTTTCTCCCAAGCATCATATTCCTCTTGAGTAACAATACGCACAACTCTTCTCATACTATAGTGACCGTATCCACATAATTCTGCACAGGCCAATTCATAATTAAAAGCTTCCCAAAGCATCGGACTCTCTGGATCTGTAGGGTCAGCGAGTGCTTGATATTCTGGTACTGGTCTCAATTTCTCTCTGTATTCTTCAGTTGTAATGGTTGGCTTGAAAACAAAGTACGTTGGTAATCCAGGAATGGCATCCATTTTTACTCTAAAGTGAGGTAAATCAAAGTTATGCAATACATCCTTGGCTGTGATTCTTACTCTTATTGTTTGATTAACTGGTAATACTATTTCTGAAGGATGAAAATCGTCCAAGTTTTTAACGTCATTCCATTCTTGTCCAAATGGGTCATTCGCATCTATTAGCTTGTAATTTCTTTCTCCCAATAAATTATCTCCTCCTGGATATCTTATCATCCAGTTGAATTGCTGACCCATGGCCTCTATCTCCATGTATTCTTCAGTAGTATCAGCCATAACTGCATTCCATGCAGTTAAACCCTTTACAACTAAAAAGCACATTACTGCAGCTGGTATCGCTGTCCAAAAAAGCTCAAGTGTATTATTATGTGATAAGAACAAAGCCTTTCTTCCTTTTTTGTACTTATACTTTTGGCAAAACCAGAATAAGGCAATATGTGTAAGAACAAATACAATTCCTGTAAAAATCAAGGTTGTATTGAATAATTGATCTAGTATGACACCATGTTCAGAAGCAGAATCATGCGGTCCGTAGCCAAGCATCCAGTTTCTATAGTAATAAGCAGAGGCAACACAAAAGATCATGAAGCCAACGAGGAATATCATAAAGTAAACCCCTTGTCTGTCATTGCCACTCATGTGCACTTCACCTTCATTGTCAAGTACACCTTTAATATCGGCTATCTTTCCAATTTGGACGACGACAACCATTATTAAGGCTATTATTAGAAAAATAATTATAGAAGTCATTCTGCTTATTTTTAATTCTTATTATATTCTACTTTCAATTAATATTGAAAGTTTAACAATTTCTTTCTAAAAGTGTTTAAACCAAATATCTACTAAGTGTGATGGTGTATACTTTCCTCAAGGAATGGGTCATTTACTGGTTCTAATGAGGCACTATTCAATCTGCTAAAAACAAAGAATAAGAATAGTCCGAGAAATCCAATCATCGTCCCCAATTCTAAAAATCCAGGTATTGTAAATCCAGTCAAAAATTCTGCCGCGTGGTGCCCTGCTTCAGCTGCATGATCTCCAGCTCCATGTGCCGCTTCATGTGCATGATCCGCTCCATGATGTACTGCATCTGAAACTTTATCGTGGGCATGTCCATGGTCTGCACCATGTCCATGATGTTCATGGACTTCATGTGCAGTATGTAAAACACCTGGTTTAATCATTGAGAAGAAATCCCACCAGTGTCCCAAGAACACAATTACAGAAACGAATATTAAAGTTCCATACTTTCTCTT
This sequence comes from uncultured Saprospiraceae bacterium, assembly GCA_938018185.1. GTDB lineage: Bacteria > Bacteroidota > Bacteroidia > Chitinophagales > Saprospiraceae > JALZVN01. The sequence goes on along the minus strand of CALIIW010000068.1, from coordinate 4,503 downwards.
GGTATCATTTCTCATTAAGATCAAAAACGGTAGCACAAAGTTGACAACAAGATTTCCATAAAACAATACTGGATATTCATTTACCCTTGTATGGAAATAAATTGTTTCTTCACCAACATTTGCATACCATATCAACATATATTGTGAGAACCATAAGTAGGTCCAGAAAATGCTGAATGCAAATAAATATTTTCCTATATCATGTAAATGTTCTGGTGTTACTTTTTCAAAATAACCCCTTGATTTAAGATAAATTAAAACCATTAAGGTCATTGCTAACATGGATACAAACCAAGAAGCAGTAGCGTACCAAGCAAACATTGTTGAATACCAGTGAGAATCAATTGACATCACCCATTGCCAAATTAAAGCAGCTGACGAAAATGCTGCAATAGGCATAAATATAGCCGACCACCATCTAATTGAATAGTGTGTCTCAAATTGGTTTTTCCCTCCTTTCGTATCTTCTCCAACTGAAAGTCCTCTGAGCTTAAGTGCAAACAATACCCATATTCCCAGTATGATTATGGTTCCTAAAAGGTACCAATTCTTATTTAGAAAGGCCGATTTACCAACTAAGATCTCGTCATACAATTCCTTGTTGTTTGGATCTAAAACGCCATCCATATTCCAGTGGTATAAATCATGCCATCCCATCCATGTTGCTATAGCGAAAAAGCCCATCAGGCAGAAGCCAACAACTAAAAATAATGAAAATGCCTCCCATATACGCTTCATAACCGTATGCCAACCTGCATATGCAGTTGTGAATGCAGAAAGCATAAACAATGCAATAAATGATATTCCTGTAAAGAATACAGAATTGTGCAATAGGTTTGACCAGAATCTGGTATGCTGACCATGCAATTCCATTGGATCACCCATGAAATAGGTTGCCACAAGGGAAATAATCCCAACAAGGATCATTCCTATGAAAGTTGTTCTTTCTCTTCCCGTAAACGTAAAATCATTCATCCTATGAAATAGATTTTAATTGGTTTATTATTTTAATGTCCTCCACTGTGATCGTCACTGTGGTCATGATCTGTCTTATGTTGTGCATTATGGTGTTCACCATGATGTTCACCCGAATTATGCTCCGTTCCATGATGTTCTGTATGACCATCATGTGTATGTGTTTCTTCTTTGAGTTCAACCACTTGTTTTACTTGAGCATAAGGAATATCAACATTATTCAAAGTATTGATATTTGCATTGTACTCTTTCTTACCGACCTTTGCTTGTAAAGATCTTATGTAATGAATTGTATTCCATCTTTCTTCATAAGACATTTTATCAGCATAGCCACCCATCACATTTTTACCATACATAATTGCATGATATAATTGTCCATTAGAAGCTGTCACAAATTTTTCATCTGTCAACACTGCCGGAGCAGCTGGATAAACGGCTGCACCGTTAGCTTCATCTACAAGCCATCCATTTCCATCTCCCTTTTCACCATGACAAATAGCACAGAAAGTTGTGTACATATTTTTGCCTGATTCAAGTCCATGATCTGATATTGGAAAAGGATTGTTTGTTATTTCTGCTGAAGCTCTTAGTCTTTCTTCTTCCGTATCATTGTAATAATATGGAACGTGACCAGATGCAGGTATAGCAATTGCATTGACAGTAGCCGTCCCATCTAAATACTTAGTAGATTGACCACCGGCTGCACCTCTTGGAATGGTTCCTTTGACTGGCTTCCTTGGTTGAGCACTTTTGTAGTACTCTTCTTCTGTGCCCCATGTGTTGTAATAATAATAATCATCAAGATTTGCTTCATAAGCAATCGAGTGATACATATCTGGCATGTACTCCGTACCAGGATAGTCTCCACTTGATTTTGAACAAGAAGATGTCATTAAAATCAATGCAAAACAAAAGACAAATATTAAATTCCTCATATCGAGATTTATCATTTAAGCTATATTCAGGAGAAGGATTAGAAATCCATCTCAAGCATTTTAAATTACTTTAGTGTTTACTTCAGAAGCTCCAGTTTTACTAAAAAAGTTTCTCAAGTTATCTATCTCACTTGTGCTGTTATCGTTTGTCTGAAAAGCGATACAGAATTTATCATCTGTAATCCTTGGATCTAAGTAAGGGCTGGTCACACCTGGTCCTAAGCCACAAACCACATAAAAAGTTACTACCATTCCAATAGCACAAAATAATACCGTAAGCTCGAATGTAATTGGAATAAATGCTGGTACTGACCAATATGGCTTACCACCAAAAATCACTGGCCAATCTCTCGTAAAAACCCAAGACATAAATAAAAATGCAGTCAAAGTACCCATCGCTCCATAAACGAAACCTGCTTGGTGGAGTCTAGATTCTTTTAAATCCAATAAAGGATCTAAACCGTGAACCGGAAATGGTGTGAACACATCCATAATGTCCAAATGGTCCTTATTGGCAACTTTAATAGCGTCCAACAACTCTTCTTCGTCGTTGTACAAGCCGTAAAGAACTTCTCTGTTTTTTGATACCATTATTATATCATTTTGCTATTGATAATCAACAGCGTGATTAATTATTTTTATTCGTGTTTAATTCAAAATTAAACACCACCATCCAATTCGTCTTGCCACTTTTTCAACTCATCCCACCTTCCTTCATCTGCCATCAATGCTTGCTTTCCCCATGTTCCAGGTTTCATACTAGCATATACCCCACCAGCTTTTTCCAAAATTGTTTTTATAAAGCTTTCATCCGCTTTAGCCAATTGAGCCCAAGTGTGGATTCCAGAAAGATTTAATATCTCTTGAACCTTTGGTCCAATACCTTCAATCTTTGTAAGATCATCTTTAGATCCTGAGTAATTTCCAGATGCATCGTAATTAGATGATTCCTCAACTACCGGCTTTTCCGTTTTTAATGAATCACCTACTAAAGGAGCTATTGTTCCAGCAGCTCCCAACTTAGGATCTATAAATTTATTTTCATCCTTATGATGTGAGTTTTCATGATGATCATCCACATGGTCATGTGTATGCTCTGATCCTCCATCATGTGCATGTGAATGACTGTGGTGGCCATGTTCTGGCGAATTAGGTCCAACGTATTGATTTCCTCCTGTTTTTAGGATGGCTTTTATTTCCGCAATCGCAACAACGGGTGCTACTCTTGTGAATATTAAATACAGTGTAAAAAAGATTCCTAATGTCCCTACGAAAATACCGATCTCCACCCATGTTGGTACATAATAAGACCAAGAAGATGGTAAGTAATCTCTTGCTAAGGTTGTTGCTATAATTACAAATCGCTCAAACCACATTCCAATATTTACAACAATTGACAGCAAGAATGTCAAGAAGATTGATCTTCTAATTTTTCTTGACCAGAAAAGTTGTGGGGTAATTACGTTACAAGCCATCATGCCCCAATAAGACCAATAGTAAGGTCCTAAAGCTCTGTTGAAAAAGGCAAATTGCTCATAAGGATATTGTGAATACCAAGCCACAAAAAGCTCCGTCAAATAAGCCACACCAACAATGGATCCTGTTGCCAAGATTACCTTGTTCATGGACTCTATATGTTCTATAGTAATATAGTCTTCTAAGTGTAATACTTTTCTAGTGATTAACATCAATGTTAATACCATTGCGAAACCAGAAAAGATGGCTCCTGCCACAAAGTATGGAGGAAATATAGTTGTATGCCAACCAGGTATAACTGAAGTGGCGAAATCAAAACTTACAATTGTGTGTACTGAAAGTACCAATGGAGTCGCAATACCAGCCAATACCAATGAAAGATACTCCCATCTTTGCCAGTGCTTTGCCGAACCAGTCCAACCAAATGACAAGAAGTTATAAATCTTCTTTCTAATTCCTTTTGCTCTATCTCTTACTGTTGCAAAATCAGGTACTAAGCCAGTGTACCAAAATAAAAGGGAAACAGTAAAATAGGTTGATATGGCAAATAAATCCCAAAGTAAAGGAGAGTTAAAGTTAACCCATAGTGGTCCTCTTGTGTTAGGATAAGGGAAGAAAAAGAATACTACCCACATTCTACCAACGTGAATACCAGGAAACAATGCGGCACACATTACGGCGAAGATTGTCATCGCCTCTGCTGCTCTGTTTACACCAGTTCTCCATTTTTGTCTGAACAATAAAAGAATGGCAGATATCAATGTTCCAGCGTGACCGATTCCGATCCACCATACGAAGTTTGTAATATCCCATCCCCATCCTATGGTTCTGTTCAAATTCCAGGTTCCGATTCCAAACCATATGGTCCATAGAATACAGAATACTCCTACACTTAAACAGCCTAGGGATACCATTAGAGCAATTACCCAGGATAAACTAGGTGCTTTCTCCGTTGGCCCGACCAAGTCCTCTGTAATCTGGTGGTAAGTTTTATTACCCGTAATTAGAGGTTCTCTTATTCTTGAAACTACTGCGTGGCTCATTTTACAGTTTAAAATTTTATAATAAAATGCAATTAAGCATTTTTAAATTCTTTCTTATTATTCACTTTAGCTTG
>CALIIW010000067.1 GCA_938018185.1 uncultured Saprospiraceae bacterium | reverse complement strand
ATCTATGCTGATAATCTGTTTGCAGATGATTTTAATGGGGACGGACTACAAGATCTCTTATTGTTAAATGGTGGTTTTCAATATTTGCAAAAATTAGAAGAATCAGAAGATCTTCTATTGTTGAATTCTAAAAGTGGTTTCAAAATGAAAAGTCTTGGTCAGCAAATGTCCTCAGCTGCTGCTGCATCTATTGATGTAGATAATGACAATAAGAATGAATTGGTCGTTTTCCCTTTCGGGGAAATAGGTGCTTATGGCAAACCCGCCAATGGGATGATCTACAATTTTAATACGGATCATTTTACATACAACAAAGAGCTAAGTTCAGGTTTAAATTTAATGGGCATGTGTAATGCCATGGTTTTAAACCTATCCGCGGATGGGAAGGCGGGAGAAATAATCCTGGCGCCACCCTTTGGTGCATTAAAGACTTTTCTTAAAACGAGTACCTCCAATACATTAACAAGAAGCATTCATCCTAAATTGTCAAAAGTTGGAGGCCTTTGGCAAGACATAAAATTAGTAGATGTGGATCTAGATGGAGATCTAGACATTGTTGCCTGCAATATTGGAGAAAACAATAGATTGAAAAACTTGTCAGAAGGAAGACTTTTTATTTTTGTTTCTGACTTTGACAACAATGATAGAGTCGATATTATTTACTGTATGGAAAAAAATGGCAAGCACTACCCCATCCATCTAAAAGATGAGTTGCTGATGCAAATGCCTAAGTTGAAAAAGAAATCACTCAAATATGAAGACTATGCCAACATCAGTATAGAAGAATTATTTGGTGATAAAATGTCCGCTTATAAATATGAAGTCAATGAGTGGCGTTCTGGTGTTTTTATAAATGACAATGACAAAGATTATACTTTTAGGGCCTTCCCAAAAGAAGTTCAATATTCAGAAATGAAAACAGTCTGTGCCATTGATTTAAACAATGATATGTATCCTGACTTGATTCTTGGAGGCAATCAATATGAAGCAAAACCTGAATTGGGAATTAATGCCGCATCTTACGGTGCCGTGCTTATCAATGATCAGAAAGGCCATTATAAATTTTTATCCCCCAAAGAGAGTGGATTCTTCGAAAAAGGCGAAATTAGAGATATTTTAGCGGTAGATTTAAAAGATGGAAAGTATGTCCTCATTTTTAAAAACAATGATGCGGCAAGTGCTTATAAAGTAAATTAGATATTAACATGAAGGTTCCTATTATATTAATTTCTGTTCTATTATTAGTCATGACTTTTTCTTGCAATGATAGCAAAGTAAGTAATTCTAATTATGACGAGACTTTGGATGACCTTGAAATGGGTGTTTATCTAGGAATGGAACAAAAAGATTTTCTAGACCATTGTTGGGATTTGAATCAAGAAGGTAAAACAGCCCATGGTACTATTGGAAATATGGTCATGTATGTTGATTCTCTAAACTATGAGCCAAAGGTGATCATCAATTTTTATCCAAAATTTGAAAATGGTGTTATCTCAGAAATGCCCTACATCTATTATTTCCATGCTTGGGCGCCTTGGAATAAAAATGAATTGACACAAGAAAAACTTTACCAGCAAGTGATTAGGTATTATGAAAAGAAGTACGATACAAAATTAGAGAAACAAGATGCCCCGAATGGTAAATATCTTCACTTTAAACAACTTGGCCCTTTAATGGTGAGAGTCTATAAAGACATTGATGAGATGAAGGTGAATGCGGATGTTCGGAATATAAATTACATGCAAAAAAAGAATGGATGATCGATCGGTTAATTTGTGTTTATATAGTTTTTATTTTTCTTCTTGTCTCTTGTTCAAGTGATCCTATGACAAAGTCTTCTGGACATTTTAGTTTGATGTCTCCTTCTCAAACAGGAATTGAATTTTCTAACAACTTAAAATACGATAGAAGTTTTAATATTTATACTTATCGTAATTTTTACAATGGCGGAGGTGTTGCAATTGGAGATGTAAACAAAGATGGCTTAGCTGATATCTACTTTACCTCCAACATGGATAAGAACAAGTTATTTTTAAACAAAGGCAATTGGAAATTTGAAGACATCAGTCAAACAGCAAAAGTTGGTGGAGAGTCTGCTTGGTCTACCGGTGTATCCATGGTTGACATTAACGGTGACTCTTGGTTAGATATTTATGTTTGCAATTCTGGAGATGTGGATGGTGACAATAAAAAAAATGAATTATTCATAAATCAAAAAGATGGGACTTTTGTAGAGTCTGCAGCAAGTTTTGGTTTGGATGATGCTGGTTATTCCACCCACGCAGCCTTCTTTGATTTTGACAAAGACGGGGATCTTGACATGTACCTACTTAACAATTCCTATCGCGCGATTGGTTCTTTCAATCCTAAAATAAATATCCGTGACAAAAGAGATGTGAAGGGAGGAGATAAATTATTTAGAAATGATGGAGGCAAATTTTCAGACATCAGTGAAGAAGCTGGCATTTATGGTTCAGAAATTGGTTTTGGACTTGGCGTAACTGTAGGCGATATAGACCACGATGGCTGGGATGACATATACATAAGCAATGACTTCTTTGAAAAGGACTACATCTATATGAATCAAAAAGATGGGACTTTTAAGGAGGACTTGGAAAATCAGATGAAATCTATTTCTGTTGCAAGCATGGGTGCAGATATGGCTGATTTAAATAATGATGGACAAGCAGAAATATTTGTAACAGAAATGCTTCCTTCGGATGCAAGAAGGATAAAAACCAAAACAACTTTTGAAGACTGGGATAAGTACATGTCAAATATTGAAAACGGTTATTATCATCAGTTCACAAGAAACATGTTGCATTTGAATAATGGAGACAAGACCTTTTCTGAGATTGGCAGGTATGCAGGAGTTGAAGCCTCTGACTGGTCCTGGGGGGCTTTGTTAGCAGATTTTGACAACGATGGATTGCGAGATATTTTTGTGGCCAATGGCATTAATAAAGATCTTACTGATCAGGATTTTATTAACTACTTAGGCACAGAGGAAACTATGAAAAAAATGACCGTAGGTAATAAGGTCAACTATAAAGAATTGATCGACGTCATTCCTACAGAAAGAATTCCTAATAGACTGTTTATTAATAAAGGTAAGCTTCAATTTGAAGACTTGGCAAAAGAATTTGGGACAGATCAAGTCAGTCATTCAAATGGATCTGCCTATGGAGATCTTGACAACGATGGAGATTTAGATTTGATTGTTAACAATGTAAATATGCCTTGCTTTGTTTATCAGAATAATACACCTGTACAAAATTTTATTCAATTTGATTTTATCGGTAAGAATACAAATGCTTTCGCAATAGGAACAAAAGTATTTTTACATAAAGGAGCATCAATCTTCTTTGACCAATTCATGCCTACCAAAGGTTTTCAATCTTCTATGGATTATGTCATGCATTTTGGTTTGGGAGAGATTTCAGAAATAGATAGTATCAAGGTTATTTGGCCAGATGGTAAACAAAGTAAAATTTCAGAGTACAAAATTAATCAGCGAAACAGTTTAGATCAAACTAAACTTGAAATGGAATCCACAAACTATAATAGCAATTTAACAAAGCAAAATAAACCGTTTGTAGATGTGAGTAAATCCATT
>CALIIW010000066.1 GCA_938018185.1 uncultured Saprospiraceae bacterium | reverse complement strand
TACATTAAAATTAGATAAACAAATTTTCGATGTTGGGGCAGATATTATTTCTCAAGGAGGAACAGCCAATGAAGTTTTGGACAATGTCCCAATGATCAATGTCTCTCAAGATGGTGCTGTCAGTTTACGTGGTGATGCTTCAGTCAAAGTATTGATAAATGGCAAACCTTCTGCCCTAGCGGACAATAATGCCTTGCAAGGAATCCCAGCTTCTAACATTGAAAAAGTTGAAATTATGACAAATCCTTCCGCACGTTATGAAGCATCGGGTAATGCAGGAATTATAAATATTGTTCTGAAGGATCCAAGTGCAAAAAATTGGGGTGGCCAGTTGAGCGCTTCCCTTGGAATTCCAACAGATTATCGAATCAATGGAAGTTTTTCAAAAACAGAAAAGAAGTGGACTTATTTTGGAAATGCCGGTTTGCGATATTCCGACTATTTTAGTACCGGTGAAGCTAAACGTATTAGTCAATTGGATTCAGGTGTACAAATCTTGGAAGAAGATTTAACACAAGATCGAAATGACCGAGCAGGGAATGCATTTATAGGCTTGGATTTTCGTCCGAAAGAAAGAACAACCTTTAGTGCCTCCTACTCCCTCTATCATCAAACGAATGATGACCTTTCATCTGTAAATTACATTTTCAGCGATGATTCTGAAAATGTGCAACAAGATTGGCTCCAAAGTTATGATTATTTGGAACCCGAAACCTATCATCAAATTGAAGCCACTTGGGCACAAGATTTTTCTAAAGAAGGGAGCAAGCTTTTTGTCTTATTTCAAAATGATTTTTGGAAAAATGACGAGCAGGAATTAACAATTGTCAGGGAACAATTCCCTAAGATGACAGAAGCCTTTCAACTCCGTACAAGGGATATTGAATCTAGCAATGACTACCTTTTGCAAGGTGACTTTGAGCAAAAGTTAGGAGCTAATGGAAAATTGGAAATTGGCTTACGCGGAGAGATGCGCATCATTTCTAGTGATTACATAGCAGAACAAAAACTAGAAGATGATTTTATGGTTTATAAGGATCTAGAAAATCTGGTAGATTACTATGAGCGCATTGCTGCTGTGTATGTTCAATATGCCTTGGAAAAAAATAAATGGGGCATCCAATTGGGATTGCGTAGTGAGTACTCCAACATTAGGGTCGAAGAATCGAAAGCGGAAACTGAAGACATTAAAAAGTCATACAACTGGGTATTCCCTTCAGCTACTGTCAGCTATAAATTTTCTGACAGGCTCAGTGCAAGTATAGGATACAGTAAAAGAATACAACGCCCAAGGTTTTCACAGCTAAATCCATTTGGTGGTATAGAAAATCCAAATGAGTTGCAATTTGGAAACCCAGATTTGAATCCGAGTTTTAGAGATCTCTACGAATTGAAAGTACTTTATAGTGATGATAAATTGACCTTCTCGCCTTACCTTTCAGCACATTATATTGATGGATTTTATGACACTCAAGTACTTCAAGACAGTACCGGATTGGTGACCTACTTTCCCATCAATTTGGATCAAGAACGCATTCTTGCAGCTGGAACAATTATTAATTACGAACCATTAAAAGGCTTACAATTTAACGCAGAAATTTGGACTGCTGAGTTTAAGCAAAAAGGCTTCTATGAAGGGGTTGATTTTGCAAACTCTTTTAAAACTTTCAATGGAGAATTTGGTCTTCGGGGAAAGCTACCTAAAGAAATCAGACTGCAGGCTACTTTTTACTATCGGGGAAGTCAGCGTTACTTACAATCCTATCAAGATCCATTCTATGGTATAAATGCTGGATTGAGTCGTAAATTCTTGAGTGATCGATTGCAAATATCATTAAGAGTACGGAATCTATTTGAGCTATCTGTGTATCGAGGCGGTGCGACCTTGCCAACGTTTACTAATTCTTATGCACGAAGATGGCAAGGCCAGCGATTTGGTTTGACAGCAGCTTGGGACTTTGGAGCGGATGCGCGTGTTAGAAGGGCAAGAGGAAGGATTAGGTAAGTGGATTAAAAGTACTGGGCTTTTAATATTACTTCTGAAGTCTGGAGACTTCAGATAACGGGGGAGCCTTTAGCACCTTAATTTTAAAACAGTCTTTATTATCTTTTCAACAGTTAAATGCGGATATTTGTTGAAAATTAAAAAAAATGAGAATTGGTCTCACCTTGTTTGTACTACTCCTGGTCTTAAACCTCAAAGGACAGTATGTCATAGAAGGCAGAGTAATGGAGGCTTCGTCTTCCACGCCCTTAGATTTTGCTACTGTGCTGGCCAAGCAAAATGCTGATGACAAGCTGCTGCAAGGTGTTACTACTGATAATGGAGGGAAATTTCGACTTGAACTAAAAACGGAAGCAGTATATCTCGAAATGAGCTTTATTGGACTTGAAACAAAAGTGATTGAAGAACTAGACTTTCAAAACAAGCTGGCTTCTTTAGGTGACATCTACATTGGTGAAGATTCGGAAGTGCTGGATGAAGTAGTTGTTGGGGCAGAAAGATCCACCACAGAATTTAAACTTGATAAACGGGTATTTAATGTAGGAACTGATCTTAGTTCTTCTGGTGCGAGTGCCTTGGAAGTTCTAAATAATGTGCCATCAGTAAATGTAAACATTGAAGGAGATATTTCTTTGAGAGGTGCAAGCGGAGTTCAGATCCTCATCAATGGAAAGCCATCTATCTTAGCCGATGATTCAAGTAATGCACTTGGCACCATCACTGCTGATATGATTGAGAAAATTGAAGTCATTACCAATCCTTCTGCAAAGTATGAAGCGGAAGGTACCGCTGGCATCCTCAATATTGTTTTGAAGAAAGAAGAAAAGAAAGGCATCAATGGGTCCGTTTCTTTAAACACAGGAATTCCTCATAATCATAGTCTTGGCTTTAGTTTGAATCGTCGAACAGAAAAGTTTAATCTCTTTGCGCAAGGAGGTGTCGGTTATAGAGAATTGCCAACTCAAACAGAGAATATTAATCGTGACAAATTTAATGGTACGGAGTTGATTTCTAATGGTGAAGAATTTCGAAATGAAATTTTTTACAATTTTAATTTAGGTGCGGATTATTATATCAATCCATTAAACGTCATTACCCTATCAGGTAGCTTCGCTTATGAGATTGAAGATCAACCTTCTGCAACGACTTTTCAATTTATAGATCAAAGTCAAGATTTTACAAGCTGGAGGAGAACAGAAGTCACCGAAGCGATCAATCCAAAACTTCAATATGAACTGCAGTACTCTAGAGAATTTGAGGATAATGAGGATCATCAATTACTCTTTAGTGCTATTGGTAGATACTTTGGCAAAGATCAATCTTCCATGTTCTTTAATGAAAACATTCAAGGCGCTAGTGGACAAGTTGATCAGCTTACGGCAACAAACTTTGAAGAAGGAAAATTCACATTCAATCTTGACTACACAAAACCTTTCGAATCAAATTGGACAATAGAAGTAGGGGCACAATATCTCAAGAATGACGTCAACAACGATTTTGAAGTTAGAAATAAAAACGATCGTGGCGTATTTATTATTGATGAAGGATTGACTAATATTTTTCAGTATGCTCAGAATGTGTTAGGTGCATATACTACCGTCGCTTACGAAGGAAAAGTTTGGGGCATAAAAGGAGGACTTAGATTAGAAAACACAGACCTGTCTACTTTCTTAGTCAACACTTCTGAAAGCAACGATCAAAACTTTACAAATTTCTTTCCTTCCTTTCATAGTTCCTTTAAATTATCAGAAAATATTTCTTTTCAAGCAGGCTATTCCAGAAGGATATTCAGACCAAGGTTATGGGACCTTAACCCCTTCTTCAATATCCGTAACAACTTTAATGTAAGAGTTGGCAATCCAAACTTATTGCCGGAATATACGGACAGTTATGAAGTAGGAGCCATTGTAATAAGAGATAAGGTCTCTTTTAATACGAATCTTTATTATCGCTATACTACTGATAAAATAGATCGGATATCTAATTTTGAGGACGGGAAAAACTATTGGCTTCCAGTAAACATAGGTACTAGTAAGGCTCCTGGTATTGAAACCAACTTCAAATACACACCTACAAAGAAATTAGTTATTAATGGAGATGCTAATTATAATGTGTTTATAAGAGAAGGAAAATTAGGAGATCAAGATTTTGAGTTCTCTGCGAATCAATGGTTTGCTAAGTTATCTACAAAGTACAAAATTTCGAAAGCCTTAGATGTAGAAGTAACGGGAAGGTATGAATCTGAAGTTCAAACGATACAAGGAATAGAAACTGACAATCTGTTTGCCGATTTTGGATTAAAGTACAAATTAAAAGGAGGAAAGAGTGTTCTTAATTTTAGTGTAAGAGATGTTTTCGCATCACGAGTTAGGCAAGTGACTATTGATCAAGATGATTTATATTTATTCACCTCTAGACAGAGAGGAAGATTCATTACACTAGGTTATAGTTATAGTTTTGGCAAAGGTGAGGCGATGCATTATTCAGGTAGAAGGAAATAGTAAGAATCAATATTAATACCACCTATTTCTTAATCTCGCTTTCGAACTAATTTAAGATAATGAACTTGCAAATCATTTATCTTTAAGGCCACAAAGTAATGCCCATCTGGCAATCCTGCATCTGGTTCCCAAACAGCATCGTATTGATCTGCACTCAAGGTACGTTCTTCCAAAGTCGCTACTTGACGTCCCTCTATATCGAAAACCAAGAGACTTACTTTCGCTTTATTGAATATACCGTAGCGTATATTGACTATGCCAGAAGAGGGATTAGGATTGACCTTATAAATAATTCCTTTTTCTAGATGAATATCATTAACGTCTACTGTCGTTCCGTCCCCATTGATTACAATATCCCAAACACCTTCTAATACATTGTTGTTATTTTCTATTAAAGGAATAATCCTATGTCGGGCATCAAATTCCCCACTTGTGATTGAGGAAGCAGCATCAGTTGCTAAGTCTGGATCACCTTCAAAATAAAGTTGTGTTGTTAAGGTTGGAAATCCAGGAGCAGTTATTTTAAAGTGAATGTGAGCGGGACGAAAGGCAGAGCCATTCAAATATTTGCCAGGCTTAATGGTTTCAAACATATAAAAACCTTGCTCGTTAGAAACTGTTTTTCCTCTTAAATTAAATCCTACATTGTCGTAATCTCCAGCATGATCCGCATGCCACACATCTACTATGGCATTGGAAATATATTCTGAACAATCCAAATTAAAAATTCTTCCAGTAAGGATCATTTTCTCACCAGCTTCATCCGGCTTAGCTAATTTGCCTTTTTGAATATTCGGTGGGTTATTGGTATAAAAGGGGCCTGGACCATAGTAATCCAAAGTAGTTTTATCACAAGCCAAACCTTCTTCAATGGAATCCTTATTAGATTTGGGTTCTTTTGTTATACGTGGAATTCCAATCGCCAAACTTGCGAGTGAAGTATTTTTTAGAAATTGGCGGCGACTTTTTTTAATCTCTTTCATAACTACATGACTTTAATCTACTACAAAGATACGGGTAATTATTTTATCATGAATGGGCAATTTGGGTCAATTAGTAGGACTTTTATCTGATGTCAGGTGTCGGATGTCAGCTGTCAGTCTTCCAAAGCTTTACTAAGCTTGAGTTTTGCTAGCGGGATGGCGGAAGATTGGTAAAGCTGGCTACTTGAAACAGTCCAGTTGTTTAGTTGTCCGAATGTGCTTCTCAACA
>CALIIW010000065.1 GCA_938018185.1 uncultured Saprospiraceae bacterium | reverse complement strand
GCATCTCGGTTTATATTAAAGATTTTATGTTTAAAGTCCATCACTCCAACACCGAAGTCTGGATTGAAGTTATCACATCCTCTTCCCATAAGCCATTTGCAGTCGTAATTTTGGGAAAATCCGTTTGATTTAAAAAATACTAAAATGAGAAAGCAAAGGTAGAATTTATTCATTTGTGGAATTTATTAAAAAGCTGCCAGATTAATATACCTGGCAGCATCTCATTAAAACTAAGGCTTTACTATTAATTTTTTAGTAATAAAAAAATCATTTTTAGGATGTATTTTTAAAATTATGAACCCTGTATAGTTTAAGTTACTAAGTTTAATAGTATCATACTTGAATCCATCTAAGTTTAACAGTCTGTTGCTAGATAGAGTAAACAAGGCTATCATCTTTTTTCTGTCTGTACTGGGATTTTTAGGATTGGTAGGATTTTGGGATTACCTCTTTTATTGGTTTGTGAAAATGAAATGAAACGGGAAATTCGTTTTTCGAGCATCGGGGATGCGTTTTGTAATATTTATAAGGGTTTTATTTTTGAAAAAGTTTTTTCCCCCTGAAGGGCTTCAATTGGGGCTGTATATTATACATAGGGCTGTCGCCCTATGCTTTTGATATGTCGTCCCGCTGGGACTTTAATTTATGATCAATTAAATACGCGGATTATTTTCTGTCTGTACTTGGACTTTTGGGATTGCTAGGATTTTGGGATTACCTGTATTCTTGATGTGTGAAAGTTATAGGGCTATCGCTCTATGCTTTTGATATGTCGTGCCGCTTGGACTTTAATTATGATCAATCAATTGCGCTGTCACTCTACAACACCAAATACAACAACTGCACTAAAAAGATCTTCAAAATCAATGCAATTGGAAGCATAAGCGTAAAGCCAATAGAAGGCAGCTTATTTCCGGATTTGTCCATTGCAAAATCTAAGATCGCTGGTTGGTGAGATAACATTCCGGATAGAAGACTGTAAGGAATTTTAAAAAATTTGTACCCCATAAATAATGAAATACTTGTTGCCAAAATAACTGTGACACCAGCAGCTAAAAATATCAAGCCTCCATTATCCGTAAGTAGTATTTCTTTAAAAGTATGTCCAGACTGAATGCCAATACCTGCTAATAATAGAATCAATCCGATTTGTTGTATAGTCAAATTTGCGGAATATGGAAGTGTCCAAACCATGTTTCCCGTTTTTCTAAGGTATCCTAAAATAAGCGCTACTATTAATGGACCACCAGCAAAACCAAGTTTAAAAGATAAACCTCCGGGTAACTGAATATTGATCATTCCGATAAGTAATCCTAGCGCCATCCCAAGTCCAAAAGAAAACAAATTTACTTTTGATTGGGCTTCATAAGAATTGCCAAAAAGTTTGAAGATCTTATGATCATCTTCTCGTTTTGCAACGATTAAGATTCTATCCCCTAACTCAAGAATGGTTTCTCCTGAAGCTAACAAATCAGAATCCCCTCTTTGGATTCTGGTAATCACTGCGGAAAATTTTTCTGATATATTTAAAGAAGCAATACTTGCACCCGCCAATTCTGGATTTGAGATGAATACTCTTCTCACATTATAGATCGATCGATCATAATCCAACTCCGTATTTAATCCTACCCCGAGATCATCCGTTGCTTTTTCAACAATTTTTTCATTACCTACAACGATAATTTGGTCCCCCATCTTCATGACCGTATCCATAGTAGGCAAAAGCTGCTCGGTCCCTCTACTCATTCTACCAAAAACCAAACGCTTATGGTATTTTAAAAATATTTCTCTTAAGCTTTTGCCATCCAATTCTGGTTTTGTAAGGGCGATGGTTTTTCTCGATATTTTCATACTCACAGGATAGTCCTTCTGCAATTCTATTTCCTCTCTTTTGTAATCTACCCGCATCAGTTTGCTCATCATTGCAATAGAAAACATGCCACCTAGTACACCCATTGGGTATGCTAAGGAATAACCAATAACAGCAGAATTGGTTTCCATCTCTGAGTTGGCTTCTAAGGTGGATGTGTTTATCACATCTAATAATCCTGCAAGTGCAGATGTACTAGTAACTGATCCTGAGACTAATCCAGCAGTCGTTGCACTATTTAAACCTAAAATATATTGAGCCAAAATTGCCAACCCGGAATAGATGAGCAATGCTAATACAAAAAAGGAGATATCTCGAAATCCTGACTTTCTTATAGTATGAAAAAATCCAGGCCCATTGGCCAAACCAATTGTATATACAAATATGGCAAGACAAAAAGTGATAATAATATCCGGTACCGCTAAGGACTCATCTAAAGCACCAAATGCCAAACCAACAAATAAGACTGCTGCTACTCCAAGTTTTGCTTTAAGAATACTCACATTACCTATAGCGTAGCCTATGCCTATAACAACAAAGAGCAGTAGTAATGGTGAATCTTGGAATGCTTGAATCATGTAATTTAGTTGTTGGTTGTTTGTTGATAGTTGTTCGTCTTTTTGTCAGTATTACAAATGCTGAATAACGCAATAGTATGCTATTTGGTTCCTTTGAATCCAAAACTTATTCAGAATCCTTCGATCAACCAACAACTAACAACAATCAACTAATCTAGACCCTTTCAATTAT
>CALIIW010000064.1 GCA_938018185.1 uncultured Saprospiraceae bacterium | reverse complement strand
TGCTTCAAATTGTATTCGGGGTTTTTAGATTGGGCTTTTTGGTCAATTTTATCTCTCATCCTGTTTTGGCAGGTTTCACTTCGGCAGCTGCCGTCATCATAATTTTGTCTCAACTTAGGGATGTCTTGGGCTTTCCAATTCCTAGGTTTGAACATTCTTATGAGACTTTAATCTATGCCTTAAAAAATTTAAAACAAACCAACTTTTTATCACTTCTTATATGTGTGGGAGCCATATTAACGATGAGCCTTTTAAAGCGAGTCCACAGATCCATTCCTGTAGCTTTGGTAGTTGTTTTGATTGGGACTCTTAGTTGTGCTTTTTTAGATTTACCTGCTAAAGGTCTTGCGATTGTAGGAGCTGTTCCTTCTGGTTTGCCAGCCTTTGAAATACCTCTTTTAAATTTTGAAATAATCAAAAAACTCTTGCCTACCGTTTTAACGGTTACATTAATAGGTATTGTTGAAAGTTTAAGCATTGCAAAAGTGATGGATTCCAAACATGACTACTATACCATTCAACCTAATAGAGAATTATTAGCTTTAGGCATATCAAAGTTTGGTGGTGCTTTTTTCAATGCTTTACCTAGCTCAGGTAGCTTTACAAGATCCGCAATTAATAATGAAGCTGGTGGTAGAACAGGCGTTTCCTCCCTAATAACCGCCTTCTTGGTTGTCTTAACCCTTTTGTTTTTTACCTCTTGGTTTTACTATTTACCTAAAGCCATTCTTGCAGCCATCATTCTCTTAGCTGTAAAATCTTTATTCGATTATAAAGAAGCTAAATTCTTATGGAAAACCCATAAACGAGATTTTAGTATGATGGCAATTACTTTCATTGTGACTTTGATTTTTGGGATTGAATTTGGTGTCTTAGCAGGAGTTGGGCTTAGTTTAGGTATGGTCTTATACAGATCAAGCAAACCAGATCTGATCATTTTAGGTCATGTCCCTGGAACAAAAAACTATAGAAACATCAATAGATTTGAAATAAATGAACATGCCCTAGACAAGTTGATTTTGAGGTTTGATGAAAAAATATACTTTGGAAATGCAGACTACTTTAAAGAAAGTATCAGAACTTTAGTGAATGAATCCGATCACCAGATCAAACATCTACTCATCGACGCTAAAACCATTCTTGAAATTGATAGTAGTGGGATCCATGCCTTGGAAGAAGTGATCCGGTTTCTTAAACAAAGAAAGATCAAACTTTACTTCTGCGGTGCCATTGGTGTCACCAGAGACATGTTGATAAAAACAGGCCTGCACGAAGCAATAGGAGAGGAGAACCATTTTCTTTCCTTACACGCTGCTATGCAAGCAATAGATTCTTAGGAATCCAAATCATACTTAATCTATGGAATGAGTGGTTTAAAGCATGATATCTTAAAAAGCTATATGTAAACTTGTCATCCCAGGGTCCATAACAATGCTGCGCATGTAAATTAAGGTAATGACAATAAGTCATCTATGTTGAAATAGAAAATTGTCATTCCGCCTGCCCCTTTATTTTTGCTGGTGTAAAAAATAATAATACGTATCAAATTTTTTTTAATCTAAATTAGGAATAACCACAGAAAACGCAGTGGAGTGGAGAAATCTTACACTTTTCTTTGTGAAGGTAGTTTTCAAATTAAACGGATGCAGATCCCTTTGTTTCGGTCGGGATGACAATCAATTAAAAGATCAAAATTGTCATTCCGAGTGTAGCGATAGCGGAATCGAGGAATCACATCGTTGTTATTAGATTAATTTCGACCGAGTTTGCCGAAGGCGAAAAACGAGCGGAGAAATCTTACACTTTTCTTCACGAGAATACATTAAATTCCCACAAAGCAATAACCACAATATTTTCATATATTGTAAGCCTATACTATAATGAAAACAAACATTTAATATGAGAGAACTTTACGTATTCCTATTTATCTTAATAGGTACCCAGCTGTTTGCACAAAAACAACACTTCAAAGGAGCTACAATCTCCAATTATTCCAAAGATCAAATAGATAAGTACTTCACAGACTATCAAGTAGTTGACTTCTCAACAAAACAATTAAAAAAAGAAGTTTCTAAAAGAGATTATGAAGGTGTTTTCATTTTGGACTTAACTAAAGAGCACAAATGGGAAATATTTCTTCACGAAACTGAAATTCGTAGCTCGAATTACACTGTTCATTTAAGTACCGCAACTGGTGAATTTGAAGCAGCTCCTTCTCCTGTAAAAACATTTAAGGGCATATTAAATAATGCTCGAGGTGAAAGAGTGAGTTTGACCATTGCAGATGGTTTTCTCTATGGATATGTAACTAGCAATAATGTGAAATACTTTATAGAACCTGCTTCTTATTTTGATGCTAAAGCAAAAAAAGATCAATACATCGTTTACTCAGAATTAGATGTTGTTCCTTCGAAAAATAATAAATGTGCTGCAACAGAGTTACATAAGCATTCTAATGAAGAACATACCTTTGAACCACAAAGGTCTTCACAAGCCTGCTATGAAGTAGAGCTTGCTATTGCTTCTGACTATTCCATGTATCAAAAATATGGTTCTCAAAATGGGGTGGAAAACCACAACATCGGAGTTATGAACAACGTGGCGGCTGACTATGATGATAACTTTAATGAAGAAATCAAATTTAAAATAGTTACACAATACCAATCTATTTGTAATACCTGTGATCCATGGACGGCAGATCGTGCTGCAGGAACCTTGCTCGGGAGTTTTAGGACCTGGGGGCAGGGTGGTGGTTTCGGAGTGCCTTTTGACTTAGGTCAAATTTGGACCAACAGAGATTTTAATGGTGGGACAATAGGCGTTGCATATATATCAGGAAATGGTACACCTTGTACTTCCTTAAAATACCACGCCATCCAAGATTTTTCAACAAATGCAAGTTTGATTCGTGTTGTTGTTTCACATGAAATCGGACATAATTTTGCTTCTGGGCACGATGGAGGTGGAGGATTTATTATGTCTCCTTTTGTAAACAACACAAATGTTTGGTCTCCAAATTCGCAAAACGCAATTAACAATACTATATTTGGAAAGTCGAGTAATGGCTGTTTCTCACTATGCCCACTACCTCCTCCTCCAGATGATCCTAAC
>CALIIW010000063.1 GCA_938018185.1 uncultured Saprospiraceae bacterium | reverse complement strand
TGTAAAACTCTAAATGTAAAATGTAAAAGTGTGTTGTTGTTTGCTATGACCCCCATACGAACTGGACTAAATTGCGATTAGGTTTACTCTTTACTCTTCACCGTTTACTCTTCACCGATTACTCTTTTTTTGCTTCAGGCTGAAATAAACAGAAAAATGTAAAACTCTAAATGTAAAATGTAAAAGTGTGTTGTTGCAATAACCGCATAGGAACTGGACTAAATTGTGATTAGGTTTACTTTTTACTCTTTACCGATTACTCTTTATTTGCTTCGGGGTGAAATAAACAGAAAAATGTAAAACTCTAAATGTAAAATGTAAAAGTGTGTTGTTGCAATAACCGCATGGAACTGGACCTAATTGTGATTAGGTTTACTCTTTACTCTTTACTCTTTACTCTTTAGTCTTTACTTTTTACTCTTTACTCTTTTTTTGCTTCGGGGTGAAATAAACAGAAAAATGTAAAACTCTAAATGTAAAATGTAAAAGTGTGTTGTTGCAATAACCGCATAGGAACTGGACTAAATTGTGATTAGGTTTACTCTTTACTCTTTACTTTTTACTCTTTACCGATTACTCTTTATTTGCTTCAAGATGGAAATAAACAGAAAAATGTAAAACTCTAAATGTAAAAAGGCTTATTCAGAAGAAAGGCAAAAAACGCCAGAGGCGTGACATTATTGTAGCCAGTGTGTAAACACTGGGTAGAAGAAATGGTCTGAATTCATTTGGCGAGATTTTTGAAAAAAAATCATGACAAATGGCTTTCTAAGAGAACCTTTTTATTCGGACATTATCGCTAGAAACGAGGAAAAGAATTTAAATTACACAAATATCAAAAGTTGATTTTCAATGGTTTAAGTTTTATCTGACAATCGCTAAAAATATGTTATTGTTTGCTTGACCCCACACGAACTGGACTAAATTGCGATTAGATTTACTCTTTACTCTTTACTCTTTACTCTTTACTCTTTACCATTTACTCTTTTCTCAAATTGTCCCAAGCTTTTTCAAAAGGCGCGCTGCCTTTTCAATGTTTTCCGGTTTGCCAACATCAAGCCAGTTTTTGTCATCATGTTCATAGCAAACTATTTTTTCTGTTTTAGCAACATTCAGGTATAGGTCAATGATTGAGAATTTTTCCTCTTCTTGGAAGTAGTCAAAAATTTTAGGATCAATGATTTGAATACCACTAAAAGCATAGTTGGTAATCATATCTGTTGTTATTCTCGATATTTTTATGTCGCCTGTTTTTATATTAGTCCAACCAGTTAGGATTGAATTTTCATCTGCAAACATTAGATAACGAGAAGTCTTTCTAGAGCTCACTGCTAAGGTCGCAATCGCATCAGTATCAAAGTGATGCTCCATCAATGCATTAAAGTCTATATCAGAAAGGATGTCAACATTGTGCACAAGAAATGGCTCTTCTAGAAAATAGTGGCTTGCCTTAGCCAAGCCGCCTCCTGTGTCTAATAATTGATCCCTTTCATCAGAAATATGAACTTCCAATCCAAAGTTTTTATTCTTTTTGAGGAAATCAATAATTTGATCGGGAAAGTGGTGGATATTGACTACTATTTCTTCAATACCGGCACGTTTGAGGTTTTCAATATTCCATTGCAATAGTGGCTTGCCTGCAACTTCTACCATCGCTTTTGGTTTATTATCAGTAATAGGTCTTAAACGAGTGCCTAAACCGGCAGAAAATAATAGAGCTTTCATTGAATCACTTTATAATCATAAAGGTATTTTTATATTGGGATACCTTTAGACTGAATAAAAAATATATGTAAAATTTGTTTATCCGGTTATTTGCTTATCTGTTTATTGAAGATTCTAATTTTAAATAAACAAATACGCACCTAAGCAGATAACCAATAGTACATTTATATAACGCGAATTTATTTATTTTAAAAAAAGATGTTTGGTGAACTAGATATTTAGTTACCTGAATTAATTTACTTTTGCTCCAATGATACAAAACTTTTTAGCAAAAATTTTAATGGCTCCCTTTTCACTCCTTTATGGGTTTGGAGTGGAGATTAGAAATTTTCTGTATAAAAGAGGATGGCTAAAAGGTGTAGCATTTGATCTTCCTATGATTTCGGTCGGAAATCTATCCATAGGAGGAGCTGGAAAAAGTCCCCACATAGAATATTTGATCATTTTACTTAGACCTTATTTGAATGTAGCCACTTTGAGCAGAGGCTATAAACGCAAGACAAAAGGCTACCTCGAAGTAGCTCAAGCTGATAATGCCGAAAAAGTGGGAGATGAGCCGCTCCAGTTTAAAAGAAAGTTTCCAGACGTACTAGTGGCTGTTGCAGAGAATAGAACCTTTGCCATTCCTAAGATTCTTATGAAGCAGGAGGATACACAGGTTGTTTTGCTTGATGATGCCTTTCAGCACAGAGCCATCATTCCTGGATTAAATATCTTGTTGACAGAGTTCGAACACCCATTCACGCGGGATTTTTTATTGCCCTCAGGAAGGCTTAGAGAATGGCGTTCGTCTTATTCACGTGCAGACATTATCATAGTTTCTAAATGTCCACCACAAATCACTGCACAAGAAAAGGAAAACTTTATACAGGAGATCAAGCCACTTGCTCATCAGAAAATGTTCTTTTCTTATTATGAATATGGTTCCCCTTATTATCTTTTTAATGGGAATCAAAGAATTAAATTGACAGAAGATGTTGACGTAATCCTAATCTGCGCCATAGCAAGAACAGATTACTTGATGAATTGGTTGGTCGAGGAAGTCAACTCAGTCAAACTTTTAGAGTATGAGGATCATCGATATTTTACAAACTATGACATTGCGCATACGAAGAAGGTCTATGACAATCATACTTCCAAAAAGAAAGTCATCATCACCACAGAAAAAGATGCCATGCGTTTGCAGCTGCACAAAGAGTTTTTAGTGGAGAATAAATTACCCGTTTTTGTGTTGCCTATCAAGGTGGCTTTTCATTTTGAAGAAGGAGAAGTCTTTGATGAGGCGATTAAGAAGTTTTTACTTGAGTTCAAGACATAGGGGCATTGAAGTTCATATAAGAATTTTGCTTATCTGCCCTTATTTGTTTTTGCCTTATCTGTCCTTATATGGTTTCAAATGTTAAATTTTCCAGTTTTCTTACCGAATTTAAAATGAAACCGACCGAATATAAAACGCTTTGTGTGTTTTGTTGAAAATAGAGTAGTTTGACCAGGACAGAATTTTTTATTTTCAAACTCCCAAAATTCGTAGGCTATGCGTTTAAAATCTTTCTTTCTTTCTTTCTTTCTTTCTTTCTTTTAACTCTTCAGGCTGGAGAGCCCTCCTATATTGAAGCAAAATTCAATAATAATAATCTAAACAAGACTATAAATCCCATCCCTCAAATTATCTTGGATTTTGATGTTTATCATTTTGAACAGGCCTATCCCGCCTCACAAATAAATGAAGTACTATTAATGCAAATTGTTATTCCAACGAACAAAATTGTATTAGACGAATTAAAGCAAGCTCTTCAAAATACTAACTTGTTTAGTAGCGTCAATATTATTAATTCTGGGCCTGTTGGCAA
Source organism: uncultured Saprospiraceae bacterium (assembly GCA_938018185.1). Lineage (GTDB taxonomy): Bacteria > Bacteroidota > Bacteroidia > Chitinophagales > Saprospiraceae > JALZVN01. The sequence continues at coordinate 962 of CALIIW010000063.1, read as the reverse complement.
TTCATGTGGAGATTGTGGAAATATAATTCCAGTTTTTAAGGCTGATCCACCCATTTATGATCCTCAAACAAGTTTGACTGTTCATTATGATGTAATGAAAATTCCATGTGCGTGGGAATTGGGTTATGGTGAACCAAATATTTCAATTGGATTAATAGATAATTTTGTTGCTAGTGGAAATGCGGTAAATGGAAACATACTTATTCATGATGATTTACCTCTTAATATAATGAGAAATTATGGAACAAATTTAAATACTCTTTGTAATCATGGATACGCCGTAGGGGGACTTATAACTAGCACCAAAAATGGTGCTTGTATTGAAGGAATAGCAAGTAACTGTACTCTAAATGCATATGGTGTTCAAGGGGGAGGGACCTGTGGCTCAGGAGATCCAAATATGGCATTTGGAGATGCTATTGCGGACGGAAATAGAGTCATCAATCTTAGTTTTATTGGCAAAGGTAGGAATTATGGAGATTCGATGGCTATTGCTGAAGCAGTAATGCCTCCCGATGGAAGTAATGGAATAACCTTTGTCTATTCTGCTTTTGCTGATGCTCATTTTTGCACTGCTAACATTCCAGGTGTTATTAATGTTGGTCAAATGTATGGTAGTTCTAAATATGAACATTATTGTAGAGATACATTATTTCCAAATGGGGATACTCTTATTATCCCTGATCAAAACATGGATATTTTAGCATCCTGTATAACGCAATGGACTTTAAGGTCACCTTTTATTTTTTCAGATTCTTGCGCTGAGAGTTCTGGAAATGCTTCAGCTGGAGCCGGTATGGTTTCTGGAGTTTGTGCGCTAATGTACTCGGTAAATAATTGCCTCCAACCGCCAGCTGTAGAGGAAATTATTAAGGAAACTGCATCCAAGTTACCAACCAATGCAAATGATCATACTCCTCCTGTGACTGCAAAAATAATTGACGCAGGTAAAGCTGTCCGTG
>CALIIW010000062.1 GCA_938018185.1 uncultured Saprospiraceae bacterium | reverse complement strand
CAGTTGTCAAATGCATACTCTAGTAAGTCTGTTGCCCAAATTGGAACACATCCGTCACCATCGTTCATTACTTCAACTGAAATTCCATTTAAACATACTGGTGTTGGATTCTTACAATCCTCTACACAGAATTCGAAATCTCCTGTTGTCCAATTTCCACAGTTGTCTCCTACGTTCCAAGTGATCGTGTGACATCCGTATGGATATACTCCTGAAGCATCTTCTCCGTCTCCTGTAATATCTACAGTTCCATCACTGAAAGCATCAATTGTATAGTGGTATGCTAATTCTGTTGAACAATCATCTTCTCCTACTGCGATCAACTCTACAAAACCTTCACATCCGTCTGCACCAAAGGCGGAACTGAAATCACAAGGATCTGGTGTTGGCATATCTACTGTTGGTGCATCTTCATCAATTACCTTGATTGTTTGTACGTAGTAGAAATATCCATCATCATCTCTGAATGTGTTTGGCAGTGGTAATGGAATACCTCCATCTGTTGGTGTTTGCGAATCATCATACACACACCAGTTAATGAGTGTCCATTTTCTGATGATCTTCAAACAAGAAGGCTCGTTGCCTACGCCGTTGTTTTGTAAACTTAATTCTTGATCTTCAAAATCAATCGCTACAAGCTCACAGTCATCATCAAGGATGATCGGCGCTCCTGTATCTCCAGTATCATCTGGACAAGTATCAATTGTAATGTCTGGTGGGAACTGTACTGTAAAGTCTGAGATATGCTCGAATGTTACTCTTTGAGTACAACTTACATCATCTGATTTATCAGAGCCATCAGAGTAAGTCCACGTTCTAGTCAATGTACCTGCGTGGCAATTATCTAAAGAACCTCCGTCCACTGTATTAATCAAATCTACTTCGCAATTATCTGTAGCTTCTGGTTCAGTAAATGGATCGTTGAATGCAGGATCATTGCAATCTAATGTTAAGTCTGGTTTGCAAACTACAATTGGTGTAATTGGATCTTCCACATGGATCTCTGCCCAACAAATATTTGTATTGCCAATAGCGTCGGTTACTCTTAGTTCGAGAATAACAGTTGGTGCATCACAGCAAGCTACTTCTGCCGTTGTCCCCCAATCATCTCCAAGACAACCTAAACTTCTGATTTCCAAAGTTACTTCACTGCAGTTGTCAGTAGAACCTTCATCTAAATCTATAGCTGATATCCAGGCAAGTCCATCATTATTTAAAGAAACATGTAGGTCATCGTCGCAAACTGCAGTTGGTGCTTTGGTATCAATCACTTCAACTTCTATAAATTCAATTGTTTGATTGTTGCAGCTATCGAGCGCTGTCAATTTAATTTCCACCATTCCTAGAGGTAAACCAGTAAGAGTTCCTCCATTGGTTATGTCTTCTAAAACCAAAGATCCATTTCCAGAATAAGAACCTCCATTGCCTGAGAATTCTGCGGTTACAAGTTTGACTCCTGAACAGAGGTCAGATGCAACGTTTGAAAACACAATTGAACTTTCACAAGAATTAGAACTTGATTCTACAGTAATATTATCAGCAATAATTGCTGGGCCATTAGTATCTTCTACTTTTATGGTTTGTGTATGATACTTTGTAGTACCTGAACACCAATTGATGATGGTCCAATCTCTAATAATTTTATAAGCTGACCCACAAGTAGGAAGGACATGATCTGAGTAGGTAAATGAAACATCACATATACCATGGTCTTCTTCAGAAATAATAAAACAATCAAACTGAATTTCTCCACTAAGATCAGGTGTAATATCTTCTGGACTTAAGCCTACACATTCTAAATCAATATCACCTGGCTTAACTAGCTCATCAAATGAAGGCGCTCTTAAATTAACGTATTGTACACAGGAACTAACATTATCAAACAAGTCAACGGCTTGCCAAGTTCTTTTAATTCTTGACCCATACCAGTTGCTTTGATCACAATTAGTTTCTTCAATGATCTCCTCAAGCAAATCGATGCTTTCTAAGGAGCAGTCATAAACGGAGTAAGGCTCTGGAAAACCAACAACTATTTCTAATTCAAGGATGTTGACTTGACCAAAACCAATAACACCATTGTTAGGCGTGTTATCATTATCTCTAACTATCAAATACCAAGTTCCATCAATTTGTTGGTATGGTAGATTATTAAAAACATCCAATGTTTGGGTAGGACTCAAATCTCCACTTAAGCCCGGGTTTAATCCAACACAGGCTGAAGAAACTGGTGTTGGGGCATCACTATTGAAAGTTGCATCAAGATTAAAGAAACCAGCATTACAATTTCCATAGTTCATCAATGTAACCGAGGTGCCGTCTGGCGCTAATAATTCTATTTGCAAATCTTCTAAATCTGAATGCTCTATCGCAAGTTTTAAATTTACATCAAAAATTATTTCGCCTAAAGGCGCACAACCAACTGAAGGAATTGGAATTGTTGTAACAGAAGGAATTGCAGCAGTACCTCCTGCGATGTTCGCTGGCATCTCTGTTGAATCTGCAAGAAAAACTTCTGTATGCTCCCAAAATTCATTCATTCTTTCTGGGTGATGGCAAGGAATGGTATATTCAAAACATTCTAAAATTGGCGCATCTTTATCCTCTATAAATATTTCACCCCAACAAATATTGTTATTGTTGGAACCTATTTGCCGAACGACATAAGTCAATGTTTGTCCTGCGTGACTTGTATTTACAGTATTACCAATTTCGGTTCCATTTTGATCTTCAATGATGACTTCAAATTGGCCTTCACAAACGCCAGTATTTTCCAAGACGTGATCAGGTAAGACTATTGTTTCACATTCATCTAGATCTTGAAGTAAGGTTACGTGGACCAGATCGTTGCAGGTCAATGTTGGATTTTCGGTGCTGATAACATTTAATACACTTGTACATCTTACAATTTGACCATCTGAATAAGTTGTTTCATAAATTAATATGTTTTTCCCAACAGGAACATTCATAAGTGGCAGTGGAATTTCTTGAGGACCAAAACCTGTATCTCCATCAGCAAACTCAAATATGATATTTGTTATGGGATCTGTAATTCCATGACAAGAGTTGGGATAGCATATTTTCGGTGTAATCGTAGATGGAATCCATGTATTATTTTCGCAGTTTACTAGATCATCGGCAAGGACTGTTTCTTCTTCAGGGCATTCAGGTTTACAAGGCAAGGTAAATGTACTTGTAATCTCATCATTGAATGCTCCTGGTCCTGATGCGATTAAATACCTTGTTTCGGTTGCTGTATATGCAAAGGGCATTCCTCTACAGGGATTTGTAGAAATTATTTCCCAAGTTCCTCCTGTCCATCCATTATTGAATGCATCAAAAGCTGTCAGATTATAGGTTTGGCAGGGATCAAGAAAAATAGTTTCTTCAATTGAATTTCCTTGGCCTATAGTTGCATAGGTTCCGGCGTTTTTGAAATATAGTCTTTGGCCAAATCTATTTCTTAATTCCCATGAATAATCTGCTGCAAAGGAACCTGCTGTAACTCTAAGAACAAATTCTTCCTCAGGATCAGTGCAGCATTCAGGACATTCTGCTTTATATCTTGTCGTTACATCTGGTACAATATCTTCCAAGCCAATTAGATTTAACGGAAAGCCTTCTCTTACAACTAATGCATCTGTTGAAGTTAATTTGTATCCGTTTTCAGAATCATTTGCACCAGGCACATAGGTAATGTCAATTAAAGCACCATCATTTAACACTATAGGGTATGAGCGATACCCACAATCTTGTGGGGCAAGTTTGAATTCTTGTGCTGGCCAAGCTTCATTGATAGAAACTAATAATGAGCCTCCATCCCAACCATCTTTCCCCTCATCATAAAGTTGCAAAATGTAAGTACATGTACCACAACCATCATTAGTAAACTCACAATCTAAAACGTAAAAAGGTACTTTAGTATACCCAATAAAACAAAGGTTGGAACAAGCTGTTTGTACATAAAAATTATAATCTCCAGGTACTTCATTATCAATCAAGCCTAAAGCGAATGGATCAAAAGAATTAATATTACTAGAGTATACAGGAGCAGCTAAAGTGTCTATGTACCAATTATAAGTGAGCGAAGCACAGTTTGCAGCACTTCCTCCTCCAAAAGTGAATCTCCCATCATAGCATTGTCCTGCACAAATAGTAATCGTCTCGAAGAAAAGTAATTCTGGTTGCGGAACACAACAAGAAGGTTCATCAAAAACTCCGAATCCGAGGCAACAATTTACGCCACTATAAGCTCCCTCTGTATTAGTTCCTGAATTCACTACCCATGTGGCTCCGTTCCATTCAATTGAAGAACCAATGGGAGTTGCAGATGTTTCTACAACCCCAACATTTGTACTAGTCATACCATTTGCAGAACCTGCTGTTGCCGTAATAACTCCTTCATAAGTCCAAAAATTAATTACAGTTCCTGTTCCAACTTCTACCAATGCAAAGCCATCAGGAGCTCCATTTTGCAATCCAGAAATTTGAAAAGAAATTGCTCCGCAGCCATTGCCTTCATCAGGTATTATTCCATCTAGCGCAATAGGACTATTTCCATACAAAGATCCGTTAGAACCATTATATAATTCTAATTGGTATAAGCTTAAATCTGTACAAGTAATGCCAGAAATCTCTATGAATTCCCCAACATCTCCTCCTGCATTGTCATAATGAAACTCACTTATATAAGGAGTGGCTCCCGGTGAATTGTCAAAGTCACTTACAATTAACTTTATTCCTGTTTCTTCATCTCCAATTAAAGATGGATCACATATAGTTATTGGTCTTGGATCACTATAATTAAAAGGTCCAAAAGAATTTGAACCAATTTGAACATTGAACATTCCCGAAGGGCCAACTGACACTTCTGTAAAATCTACGTCTATGCAATAATCTGCTGCATTTACATTACAAATCGGCACTGCTGTAATGGCAGAAATAGAACAAGTCTGCGCATCAACATATTTATTGATGCCAATGAGAATAATAAAAAGAAAAGATTTGAAGAATAAAATACTTGCGTTTCTTAGAAGAATGAATCTTCTATTCCCTAATAATTCCATGAGATCAAATTTTGTGTTTAAAGTTTAAATAAATTTAAATCAAAGCATTGCTATTTATACAATAACAAAACTCAATTAAACTGAATTTGCAAATCGGAATATTAGAGTAATCGGAATTTTTGGTGTAATCGGAAAGGAATACTTTTGTAATGAATGAATCATAATCATTCAATCATTACAATAATACTTAGATTTAATCCAAAAAATGAATTTAGTTAAGCATTAATAGATATTAAGTGATCCTAAAAAAGTCAGCTCGGTAAATGTGAAGTTTATATTGGCATTACACAATTAAATCAAATGTGTAAAAAGTTCTATTTCAATAGAAGTATAAATCTAAAAAAGCGTCAACTGTAAAATCAAGGTTTTGAAGACTTATAAATATGATTTTAGAAATTTTCTTTAGAAGAAGATTATCTCAAGATGGTTATATCTCCTGTTAATATGTCCCCTTGACTAATATTTAGCCTTAAAACATAATAATAGGTTCCGCCTGGTAGCTCTTTACCTGATTTGTTGGTTCCACTCCAATCATTTTTATAAGGCTCTGACTCATAGACAACATCACCCCATCTATTAAATACTCTTAGATTTGGATTTGGATACTTATCAGGTTCAGCTAGCAATAAGTCAAAAACAAAAGCATCATTCATCCCATCACCATTTGGTGTTATCCCATTTGGTATACGAGTTAAGTCAACAGGTTCAAGAGGCTTAGCTTCTCTCACTATACTAACAAAAGCAGTATCACACAGGTCAGGACAGACATCATTACAAACAGAATAAGAGAACTCAAATAAATTTAAGGAGTCATTTGGAAATGTATAACTGAATACACCATTTCCAAGATCTATAAAGTTAGGGTCTGCAGTTAAAAAGTCAACACTTACTCCTGCTGAGGAATTAAGATTATCATTTATCAAAACATCAAAACCTACCTGAGATGAATCTAAGAAAATTGTTTCTTGATCATCGAATGCGGAAGGCACATCTTCTACAAATAATATGACTTCACTAGAACTATAATCAGGACAATCTGGAGAGGACAAAGTCCAAGTAAAAGAATTAGCGCCCACCTGTAGATTACTTACAGCAGAATTTTCTGAGATTGAGTTGCTTATCGTTGCAGATGAAGTAGTTGTCCATACTCCTGTGACTTCAGAAGTAATATTACCTGCTAGGACAAACGCTGTTTCACATAAACTTGCATTTTCACCAGCGTCGGCTGCTGGTAAGTTTCCATTTAAAGTTATTTCAACAAAAGAAAGCGCTGTGCAACCATTTGAAGTATTCGTTACTATTAGATCATATACGCCCGCAGATGAAACTTCTGGCGTTAAAGTATTAAAACCTGAAACTAACATCCCATTTGAGGTGCTCCACATATATTCAAAATCTGCACCTGTAGAAGAGCCTGATCCATCTAAACTTAAAGTTGACCCTTCACATCCAATTTGAAACCCAGCACCTGCGTCAGCAATAGGATCTTCATTGTCAAGTAGCACTTCAACTTCGTCGGTTTGGGTACAACCGAATTCATTCGTAACACTGAAGGTAAAAACTCCTCCTGTTGTTACTACAATTTCTTCGGCATCAGATATCACAGTTCCATTTTGATCTGTCCATTCTAGAGTAGCCACATCAATGTCGGTTCTTCCAACTAAAGTAAGCTCTAAAATTGTACAAGTTATTGTCGCATCCATGCCTGCATCAGCTGTAGGACGTTCTGTATTTCCTTGAACAATAACAGTTTGCATTGCTGTACATTCTGTTTCAGAATCTGCTACAGTTAAGGTATATTCTCCAGGCAAATTAACAACTGGGGATGCAGAATTTTGCCCAGAAACAAAACCACCTGTGCTTGTACTCCAAGCATATGAAATAGACATGCCACTTGTAGAGGCAGATCCATCAAGTGTAATCTCCGTTCTATCACAGTTAAGAGATTCCGGTTCAGCAATAATTGCCTCCGGATTTACAGCAGCAGAAACAATCATTTCATCTGTTGCTGAACAACCATTAAGATTATTAACAAGTTCTATCATGTAAGTACCAACTGCAGAAACAGCTGGGCTGAGTGTATTGGCTCCATTATCTATGGCCCCATCAGAGGTTGTCCAAGTAATGCTAACATCTGCTAATTCATCAACATTTTCTCCATTTAAATTGATACCATCAGGTCCACAAGATAATGTTCGATCATCTCCTGCACTTACTGAAGGATCTACTTTATTTTCAGATACCAAAACAGTTGCAGCAGCACTACAGCCATTTTCCCCATCAACAACAGATATCATATAAGTACCTGCTTGATCAACAGTAGGAGTTTTCGTGTCCCCGCCAGAAACAATATTTCCATCGGTAGTGGTCCAGTCATATTCGACCATCAAACCACTTGAAGATAAAGCGCCATCAAGAACTACTTCTGTGTTGTTACAATCTATTTGCATTTCAGCTCCTGCATCTGCTGTAGGAGCAGTTGTATTGTCTACTATGGTGAACGAACGATCAATTGATAAAGGTGGATTGCTTGAATCCATTACTGTGACAGAATACATGCCAGCGGAAACACCACTCAGGTCTTCCATGCTTGTAGCGTTCGACCAAGAAAAAGTATAAGGGGTAAGTCCTCCAGTTACTGTTATATCGACAGCACCATTGTTTGGTCCAAAGCAATTTTCCTCTTCAACATTGAAGTCAGCAAACTCCAAAGGTGCAACGTTTGGAATATTTACAGTGCCATTGTTAGGCATCAAACCAATATCATTTCCATTTGAATTTATATCTGAAGCAAAGAAAATTGTTGGTATGGTCGTAAAAGCTACTGGACTTGATCCACCACTTGGACCAATTACTTTGAAACAAACACTAAAGATTGCAGTACCATCTGAAACTGTTTCTCCAACAGAAGTATTTGTTGCATCCCAATCGAATTGTAAAAGCGTTCCAACACCAGTGTTGAAATCACTAATATCCATCCCATTCAAATTCATATTATCAATCCTATCAAATTCAATGATGTTAATATTCCACGAAAGTGTAAATCTTAGTTCCGTAATATTAGTAAAGTCTTCTACCGAAATATCAACACAAACATCAGCACCAGGAGAACCTTCCTCACTAGAAGCAAAAACCGAAACTCCTGCTTGTCCTAATCTACTTACGATAAGCTCGCCACCACTTAAAACTTGAGGAACTCTAGATCCTTTTTTGTAAACTGATTTTTCATTGGTTAATAAAATATTTGCATTACCTTCTTTTAAGGCTTCAAAGCAAATATCTTGTTCTATATAGTTTGAGACTTTGTTTGTCAGTTGATCTTCACTAAAATCAAAAACAATTTTATCTTTTGTCGCATTTTTAATGAAATATTCTTGACTTGATGCTTTTGAATTTTCTTCTAAAAATTTCAAAATACTATTGTCCCAAGTTAAATCAAAACTTGTTTGTTCAAGATCATCAAAACTAAAGTAGGTGAAGCTAGTGCAAAACTGTTCGCCTGGATTTACCATTTTATTTTCTATGCTCAAAACAGGATCTTGAGCAAGGATGGTATTTGTTCCCACTAATAAGTTAGTGACAAAAATTAACGTCAGTGTATATATTAAATTTCTCATTTGTTTCGTATTGTTTATCTTTCGAAAGCAAAGTTTAAACTTATTTCATGGCTTGACCCACCTACCGGCCCAATAGTGTTAAAAGGATAATCATATCCATAACCTATTCTCAATTGATCAGCAATTATAAATCCTGCTTCGAAATGAAAATTGCCACTTAAACTAGAACCACCACCAATATAAATTTCATCAATAATTTGATATCTTAAATTAAAATCGATACTAATGGGAGCTGCATTTACATATCTCACCCAAACAGAAGGTTGTAGATAAGATCCTGATTTAAGGAATTTGTATCCACCAGCAACCGCATAAATATGTTGTGTTCTTTTTAAATTAAACTCTCCAGTGCCATCATCGAAGTTTAGATTCAGCCCTAGAACCTGCGGGATAGAAAGTCCACCGTAAACAAAATCGTTTTCAAATGGCCCTCCATCGAGATTTTTATAATAGAAAATTCCCAAACCAACGTCTGGTGTTATTTTATTTTGGTCATCAGCAGTTAAAACATCTCCTGGATCTCTTAGAATGATTTCACTTGTCTTAATTCTAAATTGTTGCACCCCAACAGTGATGGCAAATGCTAATCCTCCCCAATAAGGATCATCAGATAATATTCCTCCTATTTTACCATATAAGCCAGTTAGACCAGTTGGTCCGGTTTGATCATTTATGAGATATGCACCTGACAAAATAGATACACCTCTATTTTCATAGATATAGTCTCCTTTCAAAGATTGAGTAACAGGGTGATTTTCTAATCCTACCCATTGGGTTCGGAATGTAGCACCTACAGATACATTGTATTCGCGGATCAAGTAATCCGCACCAATCATGGCGGGATTTATTATGGAACCGTTATCTCTGTATTGGGTGAATAAGGGAGTTTGCTGCGAAAAACTTAGCGTATATATACAAACAAAAGCAATTATAAAGGTCAGTTTGCCCATTCTCGTGGTATAGTATGTTAGGAATATTCGATTTAAAATTAAAAAAAACGATTATATAAAGGTTTTCGGAGCAAAAATCAGTCCATTTTAAAGGGAATACAAAGGAAGTAAAAAATTATGACATGGTAAACTTGAATAGTCCTCAATAGCTGTTAACCTTTACATTTCCTAACAACATATATTTATAAAAAAGATGCTCTACCCCTTACGGAGCAGAGCACTTCTCAAATTGATAATCTACTGACAATAAATCTTTGAGTGTTAATCAGTTTCTGTACTTCACTTTCACATTCGGATTATCAAATTTAGTAATGATTACTTCTGTCCTTCTGTTTTGCTGATGCTCTTCTTCTGTACAATTTACACCATCACTACAATGGTTGAGAAGATTGCTTTCACCATAACCTTTAGAAGAAACTCTATTCGATGAGATACCTTTTGATATCAAGTATTGTCTTGCTGATGCAGCTCTTTTAGTTGAAAGCTGAGCATTGTATGGATTTTTTCCTCTTGAATCTGTGTGAGATCCAAGTTCGACTTGCATTGATGGATATGAGTTCATCAAATTGATCAAGGCTTCAAGATCAACTGTTGCATCAGAACGAATATTTGACTTGTTATAGTCATAATAAATATTCTTTAGCTCTATGACCATTCCTTCTTTAATTTCTTTAGTACCTGTCAAAATATTTGGCGTAACTGTAGGTTTTGGCGGAGTTTTTGACATTAAGGTAAGATCAATATTTTTATCCTTGACACCATAACATTTTTCAGAAGTTGAAAAGGCCTTTGTCTCTTTTGTCATATTTGGGAAAGATGAGATCAACTCATAGTCTGAGTTACAGTCTAGTACAAAGTTGTAATTACCTTGTGTATTTGATTTCATTTTCTTTGACTTTCCAGTGGTTTTATTCATTAAAATCACTTCTGCTTGAGCTAAAGGTGCATTTGACCTTGACCCGTTTATTACTTTTCCAGTAACAGAAACAGATGCTAATCTTTCTAACGGAACCATGATGCATTCTGTTTCCGTTTTCTCCTTAATTGAGGGATTTATTGTTATTTCAGCATCTTTATATCCTTCTTTTGAGATATTAAAATTATAAATCGATTTTAGAAGCATTTCATGGGAGAAAAATCCTTTATCGTCAGATTTAAATGTCATTCCAAATGCAGCATTCGAGGAATTGTCTAACATTATGTTTACATTTCCAACCTTCTTATTTGACCCATTTTCTATAAAACAGATCGTCTTCATGATTTTGGTATTCTTGAAAAAATCAATCGGCGTAGAAGAGGTCCATTCATAAATATCATCTTTTCCCATCCCACCATTTCTATTAGAAGACAAATAACCATTTGTCTTTTTAGAATCCATGTAAAATCCAAAATCATCTTTTGTGCTGTTATATGGAGTTCCACAATTAACAACTTTATTCCAATGGTGATTTTCTTTCTTAGCGGCAAATAAATCTAATCCACCTATACCAGCATGACCATTTGATGAAAATATTAAAGTTTCTTCATTTGTAATAAAAGGGAAAATTTCATTTCCCATGGAATTCACATCTGCTCCTAAATTAACAGGGGTACTCCAAATAGATCCAGTTTTTGTACTTGTGTATAAATCCATTCCTCCATATCCTCCAGGTCTATCTGAGGCAAAATAAAGTGTCGTACCATCAGCACTAATCGTAGGATGGCAAGTCGCAAATTCATCACTATTGAAAGGAAGTTCTTTGGAATCAACAAAATTCATTTGGTCCACTGATTCAGCCTCATATATTTTTAAATCAATGGTACCATTAGATCTTTTGCCAGAATAATTATTTCTAGTAAAATACATGGTCTTAGTAGCGGCATTAGTCGAAGCTGCTCCATCATGATATTTATGGTTTACGTCCCCTTTTAATAGGTAAGGCTCACCAAAGCCTTTATCATTTTTACTTGCGTAAAAAAGATCTGTAAAGTTATCGTTGGTCCATTTATCTTTTTTGCTGTTAGCAGCAGAACGTGAAGATGTGAATAAGAGCCCTTTTCCATTATTAATAATCAGTGGACAAAAATCTAAATTTGGTGTATTTAAATTTTGAAGATTCTTAACTGTAACTAGCTCATGCTTCATAAAGTCATTTACCTCATCACAATTTTTGATAAAGTCTATTGCTGAATCAGTATTATTAGAAGTTTTTGATTGATAATCGGCAAACCATTGTACTGCTTCTTTACATCTACCATTGGCTTGCAAAGTTTGTGCATAATGCAAGACATCTATAGCTACAGAATTTTGATTAATACATTTTGCGAACCAAAATTCTGCATTTTCATAATCAGCATTCTTTAAATAGCTATTAGCAATATTCAAGATCATTTCCTCATCCTTTTCCTCTTCTGCGGCTTTTCCTGTAGTTTGGATTTCTGCATACTCTTGATAGCCTAAATCTTTATAAATTTTATTTGATTGTGAATTAGCAGCTGTTGCTCTTTCTAATTTTTTTACTGCTAAAACGGTAGGTGTATGTTGCGCAAACAATGTAGTTCCAACAAGAATACAAAAAAGCAAACCTATATATTTTAAAAATTTCATGATTTTCTTTTAAAAGTTATTGAACTTAATTTTCTAAATTGAATAGGATACATTAATAATTCGTTTTCTTGCTACCACTTAGCTAAGTCTAAGCTACTTCTCTAATTATTTTAAATCCATTCTATTCTGCTGTCAGCTCAAGGCAAGTAAACAGGATTTCTATTTAGAAATACCTGATGTTTTGTAGTTTTTCATCTCCTTTAACAAAAGTGTACTCTATCATCATTTCATAAGTACCAGTTGTAAAATCATTTAACTTTGAAGTTGTAAAATCGAAAGCCATACCTGCTCTTAATTCATCAGTAAACTGATATTGTATTATGGCATCGAAAGAATCACCCATTCTCCATGTCCCACCTAACCAAAGTACATCCATGAGCAAAAAGCTAGCATTTAGATCAAAATCCATTGGAACATTTTGATTGTATGAAACCAGAACTGAAGGCTTGAATTTAATCTTAGAACTCAGATCAAACATCATTGCAGCCATTGCATAATAACTTCTATATTCGCCAGCATATCCAAGATCCGTATACAAGGCGTTTTCTAGTAAAGTTGGCGCAGAAAGTCCTACGTAATAATTCTCTCCAGAAAGATATAAACCAAAACCAAAATTTGGCTGCCAATTGTTAGTGGTTTCCATGAAGATTAATTGATCATCAATATCTGTTGGATCTGCCTTTGACCAGTCAATTCTTCCATGCTCCATTCTTCCCATGACACCGATCCCTAACTTGGATTTTTCGTTCACCTTAAAACTATAATTGTAAGCAAGGTTTGCAAAAGTTGTATTGAGCATTCCTATTTGATCTGCAACAATTGACAACCCAATACCAGCTCTCTTTCCAGAAAAAGGTGTATGAATATTTGCATTAATTGTAGTAGGTGCACCATCTATTCCAGACCATTGATTTCTATAAATTGCTGAAACCGAAAGAGCCTCTCTGTTTCCTGCATAAGCAGGATTGTAAACCAATTTATTAAACATAAAATGGGTAAACTGAGGACTTTGTTGAGCAGCTAATGGCCAAGCAAAGGCTAAGATCATCACTGCGATTAATATTTTTTTCATTATTATTTTATTATTAATTAATAATTGAATTTTCTTTTTGAAACAATCCATTATCTCAGGATGGTAATGTACCCCGTCATAGCACTTTGATCTTCAGGGGATGTTTTAAATACATAGAAATAAGTACCTGCCGGTAAATCTTTGCCATCGTACTGACCATTCCAATCGTTTTGATATGATTGTACTTCATAAATTTGATCCCCCCATCTGTTAAAAATACATATTTGATTATTTGGATATTGGCTGACACATGGAATCATTAAAACATCATTTTTCATGTCTTGATTTGGTGTAAGAATATTTGGAACATGACATTCAGAAGACTCTTCACGATTTACCATGATTGTAACAGTAGCCACATCACATGAACCACATTCGGTATTACAAATTTCATATTCAAAACTTACTTGTCCCGAGAAGCTTGGATCTGGTATATATTCAAAAGTACCATCCATATTGAAAGTTACCGAACCGGTAGATGGTTGATTTATGATATTGGTTTCCCAATTAGTAGTCCCATTCAATTCATCATTATTTACAATATCATTTACTACTAAAGTTTGGTCAAAATCAATGTTATAAATGTCATTATTTGCAATTACAGCATCTTCCAAAATAATTGTCATAAAATCTTGAGAATAATCTTCGCAAACCCCATTACTTAAAGACCATACAAAAATATTTTCACCAACTTGCAGATTCGTGACTTGAGAAACTGCATCATTTGGAGAAACAATAATAGCTCCTGTTGGACTCGTCCATGAACCAGTTCCAAAAGCTGAAGTCAAAGCCTCAATTGTTACATTTTCAGTATTACAGGTCACGATTTCAGATTCAATTACCATGGCGTCTTCGTCTGGAACAGCAACTACTTCAACAGTTATTTGATCCATACTAAAATCAACACAAGAACCAGCCGAAAGTGTCCACGCAAAAACATAGGTACCAGGAACTAAATCAGTAACTGAAGTTTGAATACTGTTTGGATTTTCAATCATTACAACATCTGGTCCTGTAACCATTGTCCACATACCTGTAGATTGATTGGGATTTTGAGCTGCAAGTTGAATATCTGACAAATCAGATGCACAAATTTCAATATCATCTATTAGTATTTGTGCTTCCTCTGTAGGTGAAGATGTGTATTCTATAATTAATTCATCTGAAGAATAATCTTCGCAAGCATCATTAGAAAGCGTCCATGTAAATACATTAATTCCATTCACAAGTGATACCATCGTATTTGAACTATTAGGATCCGAAATAGTCGAGGTGGTTGATGTCCAATAACCAGTTCCTACTTGAGGCGTTGCCGCAGTTATCTCTTGGTTTGGATCACCACAAATAATTTTATCTGCTTGTGTTTGTGCTACCTCATCTGGTATCTCAGAAACTTCAAGGTTAAGATTTGCATCGCTATAAGTTCCACAAGTCCCAAAACTTAAAGACCATTCAAACGTGAACATTCCTGCAGTCAAACCTTGCACTGAGGTGCTCGGATTATTAGGTTGATCTATTGTAACTGTGGAAGGCCCTGAAGTTTGTATCCAGGTACCTACAGCATCCATTGTAGGAACTGCATTTAAAAGAATATTATTTAGATCGTCCTCACACACTTTTAAATTATCATTTAGAACCATTGCTTGTTCTTCCGGTTCTTCTAAAAGAGTTATCACCATTTCATCAGATGAATAATCCACACAAGAACCATTAGTCAAAGTCCAGATAAAAGTATTTGCCCCTAAGTTTAAATTGGTAACATTTGTAAAAGGCTCGTTTGGGTCAGATATTACTCCATCAGTAGAAGTCCAAACTCCAGTTCCAATAGAAGGCATTATTGCTGTTAAATTTACTTCTTGATCTCCGCAGATTGTTATATCCTCTCCTGCTTCTGCAAGAATAGAAGGAATTGCATCTACTGTTATCTCTAATTGATCTTTATCATATTCGCCACAATTTCCAAAACTCAAAATCCATTCAAACACATAAGTACCTGGAGCAAGCCCTTGAACTGTTGTAGAGAAATCATTTGGATTGTCAATACTTGTAGCCACGGGACCAGCTGTTTGAATCCAATTTCCTGTTGAGCTTGAAATAGCCACCGCATCTAAAGAAATATTATCAACATCTGATTCACAAATTCTTAAGTTGTTTTGTAAAACTTGAGCCACATCAGATGGTTGCTGTAAATAATTCACGATCACTTGATCAGTGGAATAATTTGTACAAGCACCATTTGAAATTGACCATGTGAAAATATTTTGCCCTTCCTGCAAATTGCTTGCAGTAGAATTAGGATTACTAGGTTCAGCGACATTAGCTGTTTGTGATGTCCACACTCCTGTACCTAACGAAGGAGCAATAGCATTTAGGTTTAATTCTTGGTTGCCACAGATTGTTATATCTGCTCCAGCTTCCGCAACAATATTTGGAATGGCATCTATGGTGATTTCTACTGCATCTTTATCATATTCTCCACAAGCACCAAAACTTAATACCCATTCGAAAACAAATGTACCAGGAGCAAGGCCTTGAACTGTTGTTGAAAACTTGTTTGGCTCATCAATAGTCACAGGTACAGGCCCAGCGGTTTGAACCCATGTTCCTGTGGAAGTTTTATTCGGCACGGCTTCAAGAGAAAAACTATTCAAATTCGAAGCACATATTTTTAATGTGTTTTGTAAAACTTGAGCAAGCTCTGAAGGTTGTTGTGAATAATTTACTATCACTTGATCAGCAGAATAATTTGTACATGCTCCATTTGAAACAGCCCATGTGAATACATTCTCACCTTCTTGAAGATTATTGACCAAAGAATTAGGATTGTTTGGTTCAACAATACTTGCTGTTTGCGAAGTCCACATACCTGTTCCTATTCCAGGCGCTATTGCATTCAAATTTAATTCTTGATCACCACAAATGGTCCTATCAACTCCTGCATTTGCAGGTACCATAGGCAATTCGTCTACATGAACAATTACTTGATCTGTACTAAACACCCCACAGTTTGCAAATTCTAAGGACCAATCAAAAACATAAGTACCAGGACTTAAATTAATGATAGTAGTATTGTGATCATTTACATCATCGAAAGAAACTGCTGTTGGCCCAGAAGCCTGCGTCCATGTCCCAATTGAAACAGTAGGAATAGAAGCAGAAATTTCTACATTCATTGATTGACAAGCAAAAATTTCATCTTGTATTATATTTGCAGCTTCATTGGGTGGTGTCGTATAAGTTACCCAAAGAGAGTCTCTTGAATATACACCACAACTTGTTGACGCTAAAGTCCAAACAAAAACATTTGGTCCTTGCGTTAAATTTGTTACCTCTGTATTTGGATTATTTGGTTCAAGGATAGTCGCTGTTGGACTAGACCAAGTACCTGTTCCAAAAACTGGAGTATTTGCTGAAAGTGCAAAATTTCCTATTTGACAAGAACTCATATCAGGTCCAGCATTTGCAACTTCATTTGGAGAAGCTACAACTGTGAATGAAACAGCATTTGCTTCAGCTGAAGAACAATCACCAACCTTTACAATCACACTATAAGTATCTGCGTCTCCAGAACTTACATTTGAAAGTGTCAATGATGGTGCATTTGTTTGACTTATTAAATTTCCATTTGCATCATACCAGTTGTAAATTGCAGAATTAACGACTGCATCATTGCTAATGATAAGCGTTACCTCTCCACCATCACATACCATATTATTGGAAAGATCTATGACAGGTGTTGGAATTGATTGGATAACGTCAATAGAAATTGTTGTTTCTTCAACACCGCAACCATTGGTATTAGCTTCCAAACTATAATTCCCAGCTTGGCCTAAAGTTAAATTATTGATTGATAAAGTAATACCTGTTTCTACAACATTCCCATTGCTATCATACCAAGTGTATACTGTATTATCAACAGGAGAAACAACATTTAAATTTAACTGTTCTCCTTCACATACAGTACTAGAATTTCCAACATCAACTGTTGGAGTAACGGTAGGATCAAAAACAGAAACTTGAACAACATCTGAATTTACTGCTCCACATAAACCAGCTTCTACTTGCACTTCATAATCTCCAGAATTTAAAGAAGAAGTTGGTACAAAAGAATAATTAGGAACAGTAGTGCTCGCTAATAAATTTCCATTAAAGAACCAATTATAAACTGCATTTGGTTCTGAAGAAGTTGAACATACTAAATCTATCATTTCGCTGGTACAAAATTCAGAGCCATTAATTTCTAATTCTGGTTTCTGAACTTCATTTTGAATATTAATCTGTAAGCTTTCTTGAATTGCCCCACAACCGTCTTCCGTCATGACATTCAAAGTGTAGGTGCCAATGTAAGAAAAATCAGCTTCTGGAACTGAATGTTCTAATGTTGTATTTACTGGGACTGTATTTGTATAGTTCACATTAGGACCAGTCCATGTATAAGTTATTTCTCCAGTTTGGATATTATTTGCTTGTGCAGAAAGAAGAATATTTTCGCCAGCACAATAGGTACCTGCTCCAAGCACATCGCTTATGACAGGAACTGGGTTTACAGTAACGGAAACATTATCAGTACCTTGTTCTGTACATCCCGCTATGGCAACTGTCAACTCGAAAGTAGTTGTTTCATCAAGTGCTTGAACGATAGGATTTTGTAGATTTGAAACTACATTTCCAGTCGCAAGGTTAGTCCAAGTATAACTAGCACCGCTAATTGTATTTGCTGTTAACTGGATATCTTCGCCTTCACAAATAGTTTCTGCATTAACGCTAGCTTGCGCAGAAGGAACTGGTGAAGGCTGTATAGTTACTCCAGCAGATGGCACAGATGCACAATCTTCTACTGAAACAATAACTGTAATAGGAAATATCAAATCCACGTCAGTAGCAAATATTCCATAGGTTGAACTTGTGCCCGGCAACTGTAGGCCTAAACCATTATACCAAGTGTAGCTTACTTGATTTGGAGCATAAGTTGTTTCATAAGTCGAAGCTTCATTAACTGAGAAATAAATGAATTGACTAACACAAGATTGATCGTCTACATTTACTGTTGGAGTACTTACGTCAAAGATACAGTCTGAATCTCTCCAGTCATCAATTCCATCTCCGTCTGTATCAGGACAAGGGCTACCCCCTAAACATTCTTCTTCGTCTAATATAGAATCATTATCACTATCTATATCTTGATAATCTGGTGTTCCATCTCCATCTGTATCCGTTGGATTAGAAGTAATTAAAATTAAATTGCCAGCGTTATCGTATAAAATTATTTGTCCATCTTCATTTACGTTTTGTATTCCATCTCCAACAATTCCATTTCCATCAGCGTCAGGTAAATCTGCTTCTACTACATCTAAAATACCATCATCATCAGAGTCAAGATCATTATAATCTGGTTCCCCAGTACCATCTGAGTTAGTAGGGTTTGAGGTAGGAATTATAGTTCCATTAGGATCTAACACCTGACCACTATCATTTGTATTAGGAAGCCCAACACCAATATGTCCATCATTATCTGGATCTCTATTTCCTCCTTCAGTTACATCGTTTATTCCATCATTATCCGAATCAAGATCTTGGTAATCAGGAATCATATCTCCATCAAAATCCTTTGGAAAGGAAGTTGACAAAAGGTTTCCATCAGCTGCAATAATTTGACCATCTGAATTAGAATTAGGATTAGCAAAACCAATTTCTCCATCATTGTCCAGATCATCGTTGCCTCCTTCGGTAACATCATTTATTCCATCATTATCTGAATCAAGATCTAAATAGGAAGGGAAATTATCTCCATCAGAATCAGATGGAAATGAGGTAGCCAAAATATTTCCTGCACCACTTATTGCAACACCATTTATATTGACCGGAGGTGTACCTGAATTTATATGTCCGTCATTATCAGGATCTTCATTGCCTCCTTCAATTACATCGTTTATCCCATCATTGTCTGAATCCAAATCAAGGTAGTCAGGTATTGGATCAGTATCTGATGAAGTTGGAAAAGAACTTGACATAAAAGTATTCCCACTGTTGTCAGAAATTGGGACTCCAAAATTATTTGTATTTGGAAAATTTAAACCAATAGTTCCATCGTCGTCAGGATCTTCATTACCTCCTTCTGCTACATCATGTATCCCATCATTATCACTATCCATATCTAGATAGTTAGGAATTGCATCTGTATCTAAATCTAAAGGATTATTGTAAGAGAATGCCCCTTCTACATCAAGAGAAATCAAACCATTACTTGTAGTAGTTAAGTTTCCTGCTCCAGCAAACCCGTCATTGTCTGTATCCGTATATCCAGCTTCAGCTGTATCATGAATTCCATCATTATCTGAATCATGATCAATATAGTTAGGGTAAGCATCATTGTCTTGGTTGTCGAGCATAGAGGTCGACACCACTGTATTCCCATCCTCATCTGAAATTGGAACTCCATTGATATTAACCGTTAAAGAGCCTTTCCCAATTTCTCCATCTTCATCGACATCTTCATTACCTCCCTCTACTACATCCGTTATGCCATCATTATCTGAATCGAGGTCTCTATAATTTACAATTTCATCATTATCTGAATCGATTGGATTTGGGATTGCCTGTCCAGTAACTTGGAAACTAATAAAAGAAGCGACACCGGTAGCATCAAAGAAAATATTAGTCTCTCCAATATCAAAAGTGCCATTGTTATTTTGATCAATAGTAGCAAAACCTGCTTCAGCCATATCATGCAAACCATCATTATCAGAATCTAAATCCATGGCATCCATGACACCGTCTTGATCTGCATCATTTACTGTATAATTTTCAGTTGCTTCAAAATCATTTGCGTTTGTGGCTATCACATTAAAGAGTCCATTGTCACCAAACTCATCTTTTGTACCATCTATCCTACCATCTCCATCTGCATCTTGCATTTGATGATTTGCTTCAAATAAATCGCTGATTCCATCATTGTCAGAATCAAGATCTAAATGGTTAGGTATGTTGTCTCCATCAAGGTCATATATTGCTGGAATTATATCGCATTCTCCATCATTATTATTGTCCACGCAAGTAAATCCAATGGCAGGATCGTTGGCATCTTTATAGTTAGGAATGCCATCAGAATCTGCATCATTTGCTGGATTCATTCCATTGGGTAGACAACCATAATCAGTTTGAATAGGACATAATTCTCGTACATCTGGAATACCATCATTATCATCATCAATGTCATCATCATCTCTTACACCGTCATTATCTGTATCTACAGAAATAAGTGAAGGATCGCTAACGATATCAACTAATACTGAACCTGTTTTAGAGGCATACTTGACATATGTCCAATAATCGAAAATTGCATTATCTCCTAAATTATTACTGTAAGAGTATGGTAATTCTGTAGGCTCTGGGTTCAATGGATTATTTCCACTGATTGGCCCACCTATGTTTTCATGATTATACAAATATGTACTGACAGGAGCATTTTCTCCATTTATTCTTGTAAAATTTACCCCTCCTTCTACATTTTCAATATCCGTCATCATGAGGTGTAATTCTCCTCCAGCAATTTCTAAGGTAATATCTAAAGTTTGATTGAGACCAAGAGGAAGAATATTGCCACTATTATCCTTACCATCCCAAAATATAGTTCCAGATCCAACCTTTGCTCTTTTATAAATTATTCTATCTGATTCATTTCCAAAGATTCCATCATTATTTATATCAACTGTTAATGTTGCTGTCCCCGCAATGTTTGTTTCATAATCTATGAAAGCGCCAAAATTTTGTGCAAGAACTCCATCTGGAAGAGGATTTCCTTCATTATCAACCCCTACCAAATTTAAGTCTTTAAGGTCTAGAACAACCGGAGTTGGTATAATGTACAACCATGTTGTGTGCGTATCATTTACACCTGTCCTATTTGGACCTTTTATATCAGTTACCAAGGCCAATGATGGCATTGACGGATCTGGTAAATTAAAAAACACCTTGTTATTTGTGATCTCATCAATGTCCTTTGCTTGAGGTTCGTAAAGATATTTTTGGTCATTTAGCCATGAACTAGGATCGTCAGACCTAAGAACATTGTCCTCCATATGTGTTTTATAAGTAGGTTGGATTAAATCACCATTATCAACAACTCCCCAAGTGTTGCTAAAAACGGGAAAGCCCCATGGATCAATATTATCAAATCCAATTTCATATTGATATCCGTCCGAGGTTAATAGATAATAAGAAGGAGAAGCTAAATTCCCATTTTGATTAACAATGGATTGATATTCATTAGAATATACTCTGCCCGTTAAAAGGTTACCTCCATTATTTCCAGCGCCATTTTGAGAAACAGTTATATCCCACGCCAATACAACTCTTCTAATAGTTGGCTGATGTATTGAACGGCTCCAAGGATCAGAATTTAATAAGTTTGAAAATCCAACATTATTGTAAAAAGGATATTCTAATAGAACTGTCCAAATACCTTCTTCCCCATTTTGTACTTCGACAACTCCAGGTATATAACCTGGCCCCACTGTTGTTCCTCCGCCTGTCGGTCCATTTAATTCTTCAACATCATTATTGATAATTCCAAGTCCCGCAGTAGCACCATTGTTGTTGAATACGGTATGAAGGGTCCCATCTGGTCTATAAATTGACATTGTCCCCCCAGAAATGCCAATATGTGATGAGCCCATATTAATAAATTCCCCTACCCCAGCATAAACTTTTATTTGCTGGTATTTTTCTGCAAAATAAAATAGTCGATATCCAGGGTCAGATCTGAAGTCAACACTTCCTTCTGCAAGAAGTGAATTTTGAATCATGCTGAAAGCTATGATTACCATTGCCGCAATATGCAAAGGGACGAACCCCTTACGTATGAATTTCAATTGTTTGTAATTCATTAGTTTTTAAATTTGTTTTTCTATGTCAAACTTATACTATAGAATTAGGTAAAAGTTGTAATAAATTAAACAAATAATAATATGTAACGAAGTGAAACAAATCTCAAAATACTTTTATTCAGTACCTGAAATACATAAATTGTAATGTATGTATATTGCTAATAAGTCTAAGTATGGTAATTTGTGATTAAAATGTGACGGGGTAAAAGATTTAAGATCTAATTGCTTCCACCGGATCCATTTTTGAAGCAATAATAGCTGGAATCAAGCCTGAAACAATTCCCACAAAAATCGAAATCCCAACTCCTATAAAAATATTTTTCCAAGACATAAACATATTAAAACCAGCGAATTTTGATGCTAATTCAATAACTATATAAACCAAAGCAAGCCCTAGCAGTCCGCCTAAAATGCAGAGAATAATGGACTCGATTAAAAATTCAAGCAAAATAACCCATCTCTGAGCCCCTATAGCCTTTTTAATCCCAATAAGGCTCGTTCTTTCTTTTACAGATACAAACATAATGTTAGCAACACTAAACATGCCTACAATCATAGCGAATCCTCCAATAAAAAGGCCAACCAAATTAAGAACCACAAATACTTGATCTAATAAGTTTGTCATCATAGAAATTTCATTTAAAGAAAAATCTTCTTCCTGCTGCGGCTTTAATCTATGCTTGGCTCTTAATATTCCAGTTACCTCATCTTTTAGATCATCCATAGTGATTCCCTCTTTGGCCTGAACATTCACTGAAGTTTCCATAACAAATCTGGACCTAAGATTAACCATTGTCGCTGCAGAGGCTACAGAAATTAAAACACAATCATCAAAGTCTGCTACATTTATTACATCATCGCCTGATTTTTCAATCACGCCGACAACTTGATATTTTTGGCCATACATCTTGACAATCTTTCCGACCGGTTCGATTCGTTCAAATAAGGTCTCCGCCACATTATGGCCTAGAATTAATTTCTTTTTTCCAGAATTAAATTCTGAAGCAGTGAGGTTTCTACCTTTTGCAAATTGAACACTAAACATATCGCTAAAATCAGGAGTACTGCCAATGACTACAACATTGGAAGCTGATCTAGATTTATATTTTAGGGTTTTAAAGCCAATAACAGCGTGAAAAGAGGTTGTTTTTGCTCCTTTACATTTTTCTCTAACAGCTTCAAAGTCTTCAAGATTGGGATTTGGTCTTCTAATGTACTGCCACCATTTTTCAAAACTATCTTCCCAAGAAAATTTTCTGACATAAATGACATCATTTCCAAGCTTTGCGAAACTAGACCTAACATTATCCTCCAGAGAGTCTACTGCAGATAATACGCAGATTATACAAAATATGCCTATTGTAATTCCCAATAAAGAAAGAAAGGTCCTTAATTTATTAGAGATCAGCTCATGTATGGCCAATCTCAGACTTTCAAACATTATTTTGAAAATTGTAAACATTTGTCTCTTTTAGATTGTATTAAAGGTAAGGACATTTGATCCGCATTTGGCATCTTTTCGATAAACAGTGTTTCTTTTGACACCAAAGTATTCCTAAAAACCACAAATAATAATTAATTAGTCGATTGAGCAAGGATTTAAAAGTATTATCCATTTTATTTTGTAATATTTTTATCTTTGCACACATTTTAAAAAATAGCAAATCTCTATGCGTTCAAAGTTATCACAATTCAATTTCGAGCTTCCTGAAAAATTAATTTCTCAACATCCTCAAGATATAAGGGATGAAAGTAAATTAATGGTTGTCCATAGAGAAACTGGCAAGATCGAACATAAGATATTCAAAGACATGCTGTCCTATTTTGACGATAAGGATACTTTGATATTTAACAACACAAAAGTTTTTCCTGCTAGACTTTATGGTAGAAAGGAAAAAACTGGAGCTAGCATCGAAGTATTCTTGCTAAGGGAGCTTAATCCAGAGGCAAGATTATGGGATGTTTTGGTAGATCCTGCTAGAAAAATCAGAGTGGGAAATAAATTATACTTCAGTGATCCTGAAGATAATGATATTTTGGTAGCAGAAGTTGTTGATAATACTACTTCTAGAGGAAGAACCATTAGATTTCTATTTGAAGGAACTGATGAAGAATTTCAAAAAGAGCTTCATTCCTTAGGGAATACGCCTTTGCCAAAATATATAGACAGAAAGGCTACTCAATTGGATAAGGAAAGATACCAAACAATTTACGCAAAGGAAATAGGTGCGGTAGCTGCGCCAACAGCAGGCCTCCATTTTAGTAAGGAGTTAATGAAAAGGCTTGAATTAAAAGGAATCGATTTTGCGGAATTGACATTGCATATTGGTCTAGGAACATTCCGAAACATTGAAGTGGAAGACCTTTCAAAGCACAAAATGGATGCAGAATACTACAATATTACAGATCAAGCTGTTGAAAAAGTAAATGCTGCCATCAAAAACAGAAAGAAAATCTGTGCGGTAGGAACAACTTCTATGAGAGCTATCGAATCAGCTGTTTCTGCAGAAAGAAATCTAAAGATTTCTGGTGGTTGGACAAACAAATTTATTTATCCGCCATATGAGTTCAATATTGCCAATTGCATGATTACTAACTTACACCTACCAAAATCCAGCTTATTGATAATGGTATGTGCTTTTGGAGGATATGATCTAATTATGGAAGCTTATGCCCAAGCAATAAAGAAAAAATATAAGTTTTATAGCTACGGTGATGCAATGATGATAATTTAATTATTCCTTAACATGCTAAGTGAAATAAATTTATTCGGTATTTTGTTAAAATAATAGTGTACATTATTCGCATAACTTTATAAACAGCTTTTGACATTTAGTAAATCATCGTTTCTTCATATTACGTTCTTCCTGATTTTATTAGGCCTAACTTTCGCCAGTAAAGCATCTAGCTCTATAAGGACCTTTGACTTTTATGATCAGTCCATTCAAATTGATTTTGAAAATTGTGGTTTTGAATGTGGACGAGTGGATATCTCTGAAGATGGCATCATCCGTTTTTACAACAGTATTGACGCCCAAGCATTCAATCCTATATTGTCCCAATTAGCTCATTATCAAAGCGTTTTGAACCTAAATGATTGGTTGTATTATGAATTGCTTTTCAAAAGCATTAGTATAGGATATCCTGACAAAGATTCAAAGCAAATTGAATTATTAAGTTGGTTTTTATTAAATCAAAGTGGCTACGATACTAGGCTTTCTTATTTGAATGGCAATTTATGGATCTATGCATATTCCAATGAAGAAATGTTTGAAGTATCTATGATTCAAGATTTAAATAGAACATTTGTCAATTTAACAGATACCAGATTACGACAAAATGAATATCAGTCTCAAGTATATCTTTTAGATTTTAGACCTAGTAAAAACGGAAAGTCTTTTCAATTTAGCTTGAGTAAGCTACCAAGTTTTAGTCCTAAGAAAAAAAACATTCAAGTAGATTTTAAATATAAAGAAGAACAAATACTATTTGACTTTGAAATAGATCTCAGTTTGATTGAATTGATGAACAATTATCCTTTTATCCAAGAGCAAGACTATTTGAAAGTTCCTTTTTCCGATCTAACAAAAAAAACATTAATACCTCAACTCAAAGAAGAGCTAAAAAATAGGAGCGAAAAAGAACAACTTGAATTCTTAGTTAGTTTTACTAGAAAAGGGTTTACGTACAAAGAGGATCATGCATCTTTTGGGAAAAGTAAACCCATGATAGCCGAAGAAGTCTTTTTTCACCGTTTTTCTGACTGTGAAGATAGATGTGCTTTATTCTATAATCTTTGCCGAGAATCAATTGATCTACCTATGTTAATTGTTGCTTTACCAGATCATCTGACCATTGCAGTGGCAAGTAGTACGAACTTAGGCTCCCCTTTAAGCTACGATGGAAGAAAATACTATTTTTGCGACCCTACAGGCCCTTTCAATAGCTCAAGTGTTGGTAGTTTACCCAAAGAATATCAGAATAGCTCCTATCAAGTTCTTGATGCTTACAAGTAGTTTGAAGATCATTCAATTAGGAGTTAAAATTTATTAAATATTTAAAGTATTGAAATAGTAAATTTAGTTTACTACATTTGCCGCCAAATAGGGGTATGAAATTTGAATCAGAAACTATTTAAGGTAGCGTTTGTTACCATAACAATATTTTTACATTGCTTATAATTTATTAAAATGTATTGGACCTTAGAATTAGCACATAATCTTGAAGATGCACCTTGGCCAGCAACAAGAGATGAACTAATTGACTATGCCATAAGATCGGGAGCCCCATTGGAGGTAATCGAAAATCTTCAATTGATTGAAGATGAAGGAGAAGTTTATGAATCTATGGAGGATATTTGGCCAGATTATCCTAGAAAAGATGATTTTCTCTTCAATGAGGATGAATATTAACTATTCAGTCAATTAAATAAAAATTACAAGAGATGCAGTCGAGAATATTGGCTGCATCTTTTTTTATTGCTTAATCTTGCATTAGTAAAAAAAATGTCTTATTTTGATGTCACAAATATGAATCATAGCCTGAATTCATATTTTTTTTTTTTTAATACACTTTCAGGCTTGTTGTGACCCCCAAAAAACAACACCTAAACTAAAAGGCACCTAAACACGGATTTTCTTTGCTATGATTTAGATTCAAAGTAAGGAGCTAAAATAAATTTTAACATTTATTTTGGTATCAAAATCTTTAATTAAACGTATTCATTTACTGCACCAAATGTGACATTATCTTTGTTAATATCAAGGTGTATATATTGTTGGGTTATATGGTACACATCGTACCTCAAAAAAAATTGAATGAAAAATCTTATTGAGATTTCGAAAATAGTTACAAAGAAAAAAGTCAGAAAGATTGAAATCTTTGATGATCATTCTTTAAAACATAAAAATTCTAAATTTAACGACTTTTACGAAGCCCTGATGGTGGGGAAATTTAAAAATGATAGAGATGCCGCTTCATTTTTGTACAGTTGTAGCCCTACGGATGATAAATATCGCCAATTAAAATCTCGTTTTAGAAAAAGGCTACTTAACACCCTATTCTTTCTTGATGTTAATTTACCTTCTACCTCAACATATGATAGAGCCTATTATTCTTGCAACAAGGATTGGACACTAGTCAAGATTCTATTATCAAATAATGCGCAAACAACTTCCGCTTCATTAGCAAAACATATTCTTACTGTAGCTTTAAAGTTCAAATTTGCAGATGTAATAGTAAATTGTTCAAG
Source organism: uncultured Saprospiraceae bacterium (assembly GCA_938018185.1). Classification (GTDB taxonomy): domain Bacteria; phylum Bacteroidota; class Bacteroidia; order Chitinophagales; family Saprospiraceae; genus JALZVN01. The sequence continues at coordinate 28,623 of CALIIW010000062.1, read as the reverse complement.
AATATTAAGAAAGCATTCTGCCGAAATTTCAGATGAAAAGTCTTACGAGGAATATGATAGCCATATCAAGCAGTTTTCAAATGTACTCGATGCTGAAATTCGATCAGAAGAATTGTACCAACGAGTAATAATGAATTATTATAAGCCACCTTCAAAAAATCAAAATTTAGAAGAAAAAATTGACACGTACTGCGATGCTCTTGTGGGGCTTTCAGAAATTTATGAATCACCTGTTGTAATTTACAATATGTATTTAGTTTGGGCATATCGTTATGAGATGCTTATGGATTTTAATTCCATGTTAGAAGTTTGCATACGAGCTGAAAAATACATAGAAGAAAATCCTAGCTACTATCAAATAGACAAGTTGGCAACCTTTCAGTTAAAAAAGATGTCAGCATACCTTCATTTAAAAGACTGGCAAAACGGTAAAATCAATGCAGAAAAATGTCTGCAATCATTTCCAAAAGGATCTGATACTTGGTTTGAGTTTATGGAGTATTACCTTTTTTCAGCCATACATACAGACAATTACATTAATGCAATAGCCATTTATTATGAAGCTATTTCTCATAGTAAATTTAAAAAGCTTTCTGCAATTACTAAAGAAAAATGGAAGATCTACGATGTATATCTCAATTTTATAATTGAATCTCAAGGAAAGTCAAACCCAATCCTAGAGGCTCAAAGAAGAAAAACTTTTAGAGTGTCTAGATTCTTAAATGATCCTATTTTATACCCAAAAGATCAAAGAATATTTACAGTTTTATTAGTTGTTGCTCAACTCCTTTTCTTCATAGACAAAAAGAGTTTCAATGCAGCTGATGAAAGGATAGATAGGCTTAAAAACTATGCAAATCGTCAACTAAAGAAAGAAGAATATTTCAGAGTAATTCAATTTATTCGATTGCTACAACAATTAAACAAAGCTGAATTTCAACCTGCCAAACTTTCAAACGTTGAAAAATACTACAACAGATTATTAGAAAAACCTATGTTATATAGGGGCTTAGCCTCCGAAATAGAGGTTATTCCATACGAAAAGCTCTGGAAGATGATTTTAGCTAAATTGAGTTAAGAATCACTAGATTTTCTATTTTAATAGGTACTTTTACATTCTAATAATAAGTGCTTAGTGAATCCAATTAATATAGCAATAGATGGCTATTCCTCTTGCGGTAAAAGTACATTAGCTCAAGATTTAGCTAAATCCCTCAATTATACCTACATCGATTCTGGTGCAATGTATCGGGCAGTTACCTTATATATCCTAAACAATGACCTTGTTAAAGGGGATGCTGTCTTTGATGTAAAAAAGGCCTTGTCTGATATAAATATCGAATTTAGATTCATAAATGGCAAAAACATTACCTACTTGAATGGAAGTAATGTAGAAGATGATATTAGGAGAATGTACGTCTCTGAAAACGTCAGTGTTGTTGCGGCCATACCGGAAGTTCGACGAAAATTAGTAGAACATCAGCAGTATTTAGGAAGGAACAAATCTGTTGTCATGGACGGACGTGATATAGGTACAGTTGTTTTTCCAGATGCTGAATTGAAGATTTTTGTTACGGCAGATATAGAAATTAGAACCAAACGCAGATATGAGGAACTTATGGCAAAAGGAATTACTGTTTCTTTTGAAGAAATTAAAAACAATCTGCACGAAAGGGACTTTATCGATTCAACCAGAGAAGACTCTCCCCTTTTTCAAGCTGAAGATGCTATTTTGATTGATAACACCAATCTGAGCATAGAAGAACAATTCAATAAAGTACTTGCCTTGGCTAAAGGCAAGATAAGCAAAGGCAGCTCAAGCTAATTCCTACTTTTCTTTATTTACCATACTATTTACAATCATAACTCCTGTGATTGATCATAAAAACTAAATACTTCACCTAACTTAAAACTTTTTGTTTGCTTTAGGCGTATTTAATACTGTTATGTTTAAACAAATGAGATACCTGAATAATAAAAAGCAATACTTACCAACATTTAAACTTTTACAATTCACTGCATTTCAATAACTTACACATAACTAGCAAGATGAATAAAATATTTTATAAACATTTTGTTTATATAAATAATTTGTTTTATGTTTGTGTCGTACTTATTAATTTTTAAATCCATAATCATGAATCACTTTAACAGCCAGACACCTTTGTTTAAAAAAAACAGCTCAAGAGAAATAGAATTTGAGATCCTTGGTATGGAACAGCAATTCAGAAAAGAAAACGAACAGTTTTCTGATCAAAAAGTAGAGGAATACATTAGTTACTCCTCTCAAAAGATTTTTGAGGCTTTCCTGTATCTATGGAGAATTCTGGGTCGCTTGTTATCCTTTTTATTTGAAGTTTTAAAATCAAAAAAAGCTAGACCGTTCCTAAAGTATGGAACCTTTGGGCTTTTGATCTATTTTATTGCTTCTAACAAGCAATCTTTAGTCCTAGTAAAGAGCGAAAGTCAAAGTATTATTACAGATAGTGAAGAGAACAACTCTCCAAAAGAGCCTGCAACTTTTGAAATCATGCCTTCAAAATTTGTCAAGCAAGACGAACCTGTAAAAGAAGCTAAAACAACTGCTTCAATCAACCCACAACTGAATAGAAAAGCTTTAGCTTATATAGAAAGGTTTGATGTTGTCGCCAAAATAGAAATGTCAAAATTTGGGATTCCTGCCAGTATTAAAATGGCGCAAGCACTCCTAGAATCAAATGTAGGAAAAAGCACATTATGCCTTAAAAACAACAACCATTTTGGATTAAAGTGTTTTTCTAAAATTTGTAGCAAAAATCATTGTTCTAACATGTCAGATGACCACCACAAAGATTTTTTCAGGAATTATCAAAGTTCTTGGGAAAGCTGGAGAGATCATAGCAAATTTCTGAACAATGAACGTTACCAGCATTTGCAAAATTTTGGAAATGATTATAAAAAATGGGCAGAAGGCCTGCAAAAGGCTGGATACGCTACAGATAAAAACTATAGCAGAAAACTTATCAAACTAATTGAGAAATATCGCTTGTATGAATTGGATATTATTTCCCCAATCCAAACAAGTTAAGAAGTTGTTGAATTTTTAGTCACTTTATAATCCCTGAACACGCCGAATCATTGAAATTATAGTAAGTAGTTCTTAATTTCGTGAGCCTCTTTAGTTGAGACCATCCTTTTAGGGTGGTCTTTTTTTATATCACAATAAATTCTAATGTTTGGCATCCAATTTGCCTTTCAAAGATTAAACACGGTTTAGCTTATGCTAAACACAAATATTCAAATACTCAAGAATAGTTGATTTCATTAGGTTTATCCTAATCTAAACATTTATCATACTAATAAAGGAGTTAACTTGAATACATTCACCCTGTCCCGAAGCAATGCTTCGGGATCTTTTTTTCCCTATCTTTAAGACTAGTTAAAATTCAAAATCTTTGTATTTATGAGCCCATCAGCTTTGTTGCATAAACAATATAGTGCAGGAACAATGAGTCTTTTGCCTTTGATTTATATTGGTTGGTCTGACGGTATACTTAGCCCAAGAGAATCTGAAGTTATTCTTCAAAAATTAGAAGAATTTTCATTTTTAACAGGAGATGATAAAACGCAACTCAAAAAATGGTGCGATCCTGGAACCCCTCCAGATGAGGAAACATTTGAGCATTGGAAAACATTAATATTTGATCTTTGTAAGAATGCAAATTCTAAGCAGAAAGAAGATTTAATTGAACTTGGTCTCATGATGGCAAGGTCATGTGACGATTGTGAAGATGTAAGTTACTGGACATCCGATCAAACCAAAGCTGCTTTGGATGAACTCCAAGAAAAATTAGGGATCTCAAACATTGAAGCACATCGAAAGCTCTTTGATGAATCGGAAGAGGAATTGGATTCAGAATTTGATGTGCAAAATATGTGTAGATTATTGGATGATGAATTCCACGAATTTAAAAATAAGATAAGAACTTTGATGTCTTACCCAGAGTTCAGAATGGAGGTCATTAGAGATAAGGATGCATATAGGACCCAAATAATGAACTGGTGCAAGGAACTTGCGAAACAAGGTCTTGGAGCACTCTCCTACCCTACTAGCTATGGTGGAGAAAATGACATGGGAAAATACAGCGCATTTTTTGAAATGCTCGGTTACCATGATCTAAGTTTAGCTATAAAATTCGGTGTTCAATTTGGTTTATTTGGAGGCTCGGTTTTATGGTTAGGAACTAAGACTCATCACGATAAGCATTTGCAGGCAATCGGGGAATTAAAACTTGCGGGCTGTTTTGCGATGACTGAAACTGGACATGGTTCAAATGTTAGAGGTTTAAAAACGACCGCTACTTATGATGCCAATACAAAAGAATTTATAATACATACACCAACTGAAGAAGATGGTAAAGAATATATTGGAAATGCACTTCATAGTAAAATGGCTTCTGTTTTCGCTCAGTTGATCGTAGATGGAGAAAACCATGGAGTCCATGCACTATTGGTTCCACTTAGAGACCAAACGCACAAATTATTGCCTGGAGTTAAGGTTGAAGACTGTGGTTACAAACTAGGATTGAATGGGGTTGACAATGGTAGAATTTGGTTTGACAAAGTTAGAATTCCGAAAGAAAACCTACTTAATAGATTTGGAGATGTAGATGAAACAGGTAGCTATGTTAGTCCAATAAAAAATCCTTCAAAGCGATTTTTTACAATGCTAGGAACACTTGTTGGAGGAAGAGTTTGTGTCCCTAGAGCTGGATTGAGTGCTGCTAAAACAGGGATATGTATTGCAGTTAAGCATGCAACAAAAAGAAGACAGTTTGCTTCTAAAGAGGGTCAGAAAGAAACTCTGCTTCTTGATTATCCAACCCACCAAAGGAGATTGATGCCACTATTGGCTAAAGCTTATGCTTTGGATTTTGCACTTAGTGATTTATCTAAGGATTATACCAAGAACTTAAATAACGATTTGCGAAGGATCGAAGGAACAGCAGCAGGGATGAAATCCTATGCAACATGGTTTACCACCCAAGCACTCCAAGAATGTCGAGAAGCCTGTGGTGGTAAAGGATACCTTAATGAAAATCGGATTGCAGACTTAAAAGCAGATACAGATATTTTTACCACATTCGAAGGTGATAATACAGTTTTGATGCAATTAGTCGCCAAGGGAATCTTATCAAATTTTAGTAAAGAATTCCATGATGATGGATTTATTGCCGTTTTAAAAATGCTTTCTTCGCAACTAAGCACAAATGTCTTTGAGCGCAATCCTATCTCAAAAAGAAAATCAGATCGAAAACATTTATTAAGTGCCCATTTTCAAATGTCAGCTTTTAGGTATCGAGAACAAAAACTTTTATATACTGCTAGTCAAAGGATGCGTGGCCATATTAAAGCAACAAAATCCTCAACTACAGCATTTCTTAAGTGCCAGACGCATATGCTGGCTCTGGCGGAGGCGCATATTGAAAGAATTGTTCTAGAAAAATTCATTTCTCAAGTCAAAAATACCCAGGATATCACCTGTAAAAATATGCTTAAGAAGCTATGCCGACTCTATGCACTGCATACAATAGAAGGTCATAAAGGCTTTTTTCTTGAAGCCGAATACATGAATCCTAGCAAAACTAAGGCAATTAGGAGCCTTATTGATGAATTATGTGCAGATGTTAGGCAACAAGCCTTACCTCTAGTTGAGGCCTTTGGAATCCCTGATGAGGTATTAATGGCCCCAATAGCAATATAATTTTATGAAAAATAGTTGCGAAAGCCGTTTACACTTAGTATAAATTATTGTATCTTTGTGCGCAAATTTAAACTAATCATGAAGAAAGATATTCATCCAGATAATTATAGAAAGGTAGTTTTTAAAGACCTATCTACTGATAAGGTATTTATTACCCAATCTTGTGCTCCATCAAAGGATACTATTGTTTACGAAGACGGAAACGAATATCCATTGATAAAATTAGAAATTTCATCTGATTCTCATCCATTTTTTACTGGTAAGATGAAATTTGTTGATACTGCAGGTAGAATCGATAAATTTAATAAGAGATTCAAAAATACCAAATTCGCTAAAGCTAAGAGTGACGAACAAGAGGCACAAGAAGCAGAGGATGCAAAAAATGAGGAGAATAAAGAAGCTTAAAATTTATTTTTAAAGATATATAAAGAGACTCCACTATTTGCTTCAAAATTGTGGAGTCTTTTTTTTTACCATTTTATTAAATCAATACGCTCAGGTTTCATGACTAATGTTATCCTTTTTGATGATGATATAAGAGATCATCTACTGCCGCTTACCTACACCAAACCTGTTGGAAATATAAGAATTGGTATTCTTACCATTAAAGAAAAATGGGAAAGAGCCTTAAAGGCTAAAGCATCCCATATTACTCAAGATTATTTGTCCGCTAAGTATACCATAAATATAGAAGAGAAAAATCTTGTCATAAATGGGTCAGTCCTTCCATCTTATCACTTAAATAGGCTCATCTCTCAGCTAGAGGAAAATGAAGCTTTATTGTTAAATGGAGATTTGATTGCAGCTTATCTGAATAGGGAGCAATTTGATCATCTTATCTCAAATGAGGATATCGATGAATTAGCAGGTTTTGAAGTTGGAGATACGCCTTTCCTGAAAATAAATAAGGTAACTGATATTTTTTCTTTAAATGCCCAAGCGATTGAAAGTGATTTTGAGATCTTAACCAAAAATCGTGAATCAGAACCAATACCCAATTTTGTCCAAGCTGTTTGTCCAGAGAATATTTTTATTGAAGAAGGAGCCGAGATTTCCCCTTGCATTTTAAATGCTTCCACTGGCCCTATTTACATCGGCAAAAATGCAAAAATTTTAGATGGGAGTATGCTTAGGGGACCAATTGCAATTCTTGACAATGCAGTTGTAAAAATGGGTGCAAAAATTTATGGTGGTACTACTGTCGGTCCTTTTTGTAAAGTTGGTGGAGAAATAAGTAACGTTGTTTTCCAATCTTATTCCAATAAAGGTCATGATGGATATTTAGGCAATTCGGTCATTGGTGAATGGTGTAATTTAGGTGCCGATACTAATTGCTCAAACTTGAAAAATAACTATGCAGAAATAAAACTGTGGAGTTATGAAAAAGAAGGGTTTCAAAGAACCGGTCTTCAATTTTGTGGTTTGATAATGGGTGACCATTCTAAATGCGGAATCAATACCATGTATAATACTGGGACAGTAGTTGGAGTATTTAACAATTTATATGGTGCTGGCTATCCAAGAAATTTTATTCCATCTTTCACCTGGGGAGGACCTGGATCAGGATATAAAACCTATGTATTAGATAAAGCCTTTGACACTGCAGAAAAGGTGATGAAAAGAAGGGATATAGAATTAGATGAGTTAGATAAAAACATTCTTAAGCATGTATTTGAATTGTCATCTAAATATAGGAGCTGGGAAGCTGAGGCTACACCTTCTAGACCTTAAACAAAATTCCAAATGAAGTTTCCATTTTGGAAAAAACTTGCAAGTTATTTTACTGATATATATATTGAAAGTTCTTCCTCAGAACTAAACGACGAGCTGCATATAATTCTTAGCAAAGGACGATTGCAACTCTGTTCTGCTAATGCAATTTATTCCTATGGAGATTTGTATAAAAACTTTTCTCTCCTTTTCGATCGTCTAGACTTTTCATTCTTAAAGCAAACAAAAGTTTTAATTCTAGGATTTGGTCTTGGTTCAATTCCAATATTGTTAGAAAAAAAAACAGATACTGATTTACTCTATGTAGGGATAGAAAAAGATGAAGAAGTAATATATTTAGCTAATAAGTATATAATTGATGAAATCAAAGGAGCTGTTCAAATGGTATCCGCAGATGCAAATGCTTTTGTCCAATCTTGTTTAGATCAATATGAATTGGTCATTATAGATGTCTTCATTGATGATGTAATTCCAGTTGAGCTTTTGACCAGTGCTTTTTTAGAAAAGATCAAAAATTTATTGATTTCGGAAAACAGTTTAGTAATAATGAATACCCTTGCCAATGATGAACAAAGTTTAAAAAATTCAAGGGCATATTTTAACAATATCTTCAAAAAAAACTTCCCAAAAAGTGAAGCTTTGACATTACATAAAAACCTAATGCTTATAAGTAATTCTCAAAATCTTTTGAACTATTAATTTTTGGTTAGGCTAATGACTTTCTTTGTTGTAATTTTACACTATAAAACTTAAAACATATGTTTTCAATAAATATCTATTTAAGATTTGCTTTGATTGCTCTAGGCTTTATTGGCGGTATTATTTTAACTGCTCTTAGCGGATTTGGCTTTTGGTATGCATTTCCATTTTGGTTATTAGGGATTATTATGTTGGGAGGTTATATAATGATGGGAACAGTCCAATCTACTTCAGTACTTATTCAGTCCATGAAATTTGAAGAAGCCGAAAAGAGATTGGATCTTACTTTCAAACCAGATTGGCTCTATAAAACATATAAAGCTCTGTACTATTTACTGAAAGGTTCTTTGGCAATGAATAGCAAGGATCATGAAGCAGCAGAAAAGTACTTAGAAATAGCACAATCAATTGATCTTCCATCAGATGATGAGAAAGCTATGGTAGCACTTCAATTGGCTTCTATTCATGCCAACAGAGGCAAATGGCAAGCAGCACAATTGCAACATAGAACCTTAAAGAATCTAAAGGTTAAAACACCACAACTAAAAGAACAGATTTCAGAGTTTGATAAGGTTATGAAAAACAGGGGTTCAATCAAACAAGCCAGAGGAATGAACAAGGGAGGCATGCCATTAAAACCTGGTGGTAAAAGACGTAGACCAAAAATGAGATAGGCTTATTTTTTCATTAGGCCTTTCACAATACTATTTAATATAAAAACGATAGCCGCAAAGAAAGCTATTCTAGCAATCATATCTCCCCATAAGGTATAAAATGTTATTTCATCATTCATTTTGATTGTTCCTAAATGAGCGGCTTCCTCTTCGTATCCAGTCTTCGAAACTACATCCCCTCTTTGGTTGATAAAAGATGAAAAACCAGTATTTGCAGATCGTGCAATAGCCCTTCTAGTTTCAATGGCTCTTAGTCTAGCAAAGTGGTGATGTTGTTTATGACCAGCTGTATCATCCCACCATCCGTCATTCGTCATGATAAAAATTGCATTCGCTCCTTTACGAATGTATTCTGTACAATATTCTCCGTAAATTGACTCATAACAAATCACAGGTGCTACTGCAAGTTCTTTATTTTCATTCCAAAATACAGATCTACTTTTTTGAGTGCCATTCCCTCCAAGGGTACCCCCAAGTTGATCTACCAATGGTTTCATAAATCTGAAAAAATTCTTGTAAGGAAAAATTTCTGCTCCTGGAACAAGTATTGATTTTTTGTAAAAACTAACACTGTCTTTCTGAGATATTTGAATGGCTGCATTATACGCTTCTAAGTATATTTTCTTTTTACCTTCGCCATATTCACGTATCGTTTGTATAGGCATTTCCTCCCCTTCTTCAAAAATTTTATGAGCATTTACTCCAACTACTAACTTTAACTTAGGATATGGAGCTGCCAATTGTCTTAGTTTTCTAATAAGACCTTCCTTTTCCAAATCATTGACTCTTAATCTATTAAAAGATGTTTCTGGAAACAATAAATAGTCCGTAGTTTCTTTCAATCCAGCTTTTGCCAACTTTGAAAACTGTTTGAATTGTGCATTTCTTGGAACCTTAAACTTTTGATAATGTGGCTCATAATTTGGCTGAAGTATCAAAACTTCTTGTTCTACTCCTTTTTCCACGTAAGCAAAATATAAAGAAAGAGAAGCCAAGATGGGTATCACCAAACAGGCAATACTTGGAAATAAACTTTTTAGATTAAGACTTGACTTATTATTGTAAAACTTAAAAAGCATGAAGTTTAAAATAATGATCCACAAGGTCCCACCAAATACTCCCGTGTATTCATACCATTGAACACAAGATGGGATCATACAAAAAGAATTGCCTAAAGTCAGCCATGTCCAGCTTAACTCCCAAGATTGGTGGAGCTTTTCAAAACTAATCCAATAAGCGGCGAAGATTAACCATTCAAACTTTTGACTAAAATACTTCTTGCTTACATGGAATAACATAAAAGGAATACTCATTAAAAATGAATTGACAATCACAGCAAATACTCCTGGTGCAAATGATGTATTTCCTACCCAAAAGGTTGATAGAATATTCCAAATAACAAAACTACTATAAACATACCTCCAAACCTTCCAAAAAGGTTTGATTTCATGTTTAGCAATCTCTGATTCAACGATAAGTAGTGGAACAAATGCTACAAACATCAAGATTGTAAAAGGCATTGTCGGGAATCCTAAGTACAATAGAAAACTTGAAAGGCAACTTAGACCAAAATATCGAAGTTGTTTATTATCCCGATAAAAAAACTTTGAAAAAAGAGCTAGGATAAACATCCAACCAAGACCATAAATAAGCATAGGTAAATAGCCCCACAATCGCTCTTCTTGGCTAAGCCAAACCATATAATAAGCAACTAGACCTATTAATACTGGCAGCAGTATTAACAAACCTAAGGTGAATTTTTTACTAAAAATAAGTTCTACCTTACTACCCATCCGTTTCCAAATTTTTTACTAGAAGATGCGAAACATAGAACTCCAGATTCATTTTCAGCCATCAAGATCATGCCTTGAGACTCTATTCCTTTTAACTTTCTCGGTGCAAGATTAGCTAATAATAAAACTTCTTGACCCACAATTTCTTCCGCCTTATAATGCTCAGCAATTCCTGAAACCACTGTCCTTTTCTCCAAACCAATATCAACAATTAATTTTATCAGCTTGTCTGTTTTAGGAACCTTTTCAGCTTCTAATATCGTACCTGTTCTAATATCCATCTTGATGAAATCATCATAAGAGATTGTTTCTTTAATAGCTTCTTGCTTAGGCCTTTCAGCTTCTAGTACCGCTGCCAAATGAGCCTTTTGCATATTCACCAATTCCAACCTCGAAGTATCTTTAGGATCTCCTATCTTTGAAAACAACAAAGAAGGTTTATCTAATTTATGTCCAGCTTTGATAAAAGCTTCTCCATCTTTTAGTTTGGATTGAAGTAATTCGAAGTCTCCTGCTTTTACCTTTTCTTTCGACAAAAGTGTATTTATTTTATCAGAAGTAAATGGCAAAAACGGCTCAATCAATACAGCTAGAAGCGATACCATCTGAATACAAACAAACAAAATATCTTTAACTTCTTGACTTTCTGGATCAGTTTTGTAAATTGACCATGGTGACTTGTCTTGTAAATAGGTATTTCCAAAACTTGAAATTTCCATAAATTTAATAATAGCTGGACGAAACTTAAAATCCAAAAGGTCAGATTTCATTTCTTCAACCAATACACTTAGCTCCTTGACTTCAGTTGTCCAATTGCCAGAGTGAGCAGGAACATTTCCTTCATAGTATTTATTGCTTAGTACTAAAACCCTATTTATAAAATTTCCAAGATTATTTACCAATTCGTTGTCATGAAATTCAACAAACTCATCCCATTTAAAATCCGCATCTTTATTCTCTGGCATGTTTCTTATCAAGGCGTAACGCATAGCATCTTCCTTGTTTGGAAAATCTTTAAAATCTTCTAGATACTGATGTAATTCTATTCCCCAAGATCTTGATTTTGAGAATTTTTTACCTTCAAAATTTAAAAACTGGTTTGCAGGAACATTAATAGGTAAATTGTATCCTCCATGTGCTTTCATCATTGCAGGAAAAATGACACAATGGAAAACAATATTATCCTTACCAACAAAATGTATGAGCTTCGAATTTTCACCTTTCCAATATTCTTCCCAATCTTTTCCATTATCAGCCGCCCATTGTTTTGTGGCCGAGATATAACCAATTGGAGCATCAAACCAAACGTAAAATACTTTTCCCTCCGCATTGTCAAGAGGGACAGGTATGCCCCAATTTAGATCTCTCGTTATTGCTCTAGGTTTTAAGTCATCCACCCAAGCCAAACATTGGTTTCTAACATGGGTTTTCCAATCTTTAGGATTGTGTGTTTTTACACCATCTACTATGCCATTTTCTATCCATTCCTTGAGCCATTCAGCGTGTTTGTCCAGTTTAAAATACCAATGCTTTGTTTTTCTTAAAATTGGTTCTTTCTCACTTAATGTTGACAAGGGATTTATCAATTCCATTGGAGAAAGATCAGATCCACAATTTTCACATTGATCCCCATAAGCTTCTTCATAAGAGCACTTAGGACAGGTACCTTTAATGTATCGATCTGCTAAAAACTGATCAAATTCTTCATCATAATATTGTTCTGATTCAATGATATCAAATTCTTCTCCCTTTTTATCTAAAGTCAAGAAGAATTCTTGGGCAGTCTCATAATGTAATTTTTCAGAAGTCCTATGATAAATGTCGAATGACATGCCAAATTTCATGAAAGAACTCTTATTCAATTCATGATATTTATCTATGATATCCTTCGGTGATATGCCTTCTTTTTTTGCCCTAATGGTAATCGAAGCGCCATGCTCATCTGAACCACAGACATAGGCTACATCAGCCCCCATAAGTCTCAAAAATCTAGCATAAACATCTCCTGGTAAATAGGCTCCAGCAAAATGACCTAAATGCAAAGCCCCGTTTGCATAAGGCAAAGCAGAGGTAATCGTGTATTTTTTATTTTTATTTGACATTTCTATATAATTGATATCGCGAATATAAAGCTTTGAAAATTAGCGTTGCAGCTTTATTTTGTCGAAATATTAAGCAGAATGCGACAGTAATTTTAACACTTAGATTTTATTGCTGTTAACAGCATTTTGAGCATAAGATTTGTTATATAAATACTGTATCTTTGAATACAGTCTTTTTTGAGACATTTACACATTAAAAATTAGACCCATATTAACATAATCTCCCATGAGAATTCGACTTTACTCATTAATCCTCTCATTTTTATTCATTGCAAATTTAGGTTATTCTCAGGCAAATACAGTGGCTAGAGAATGGTCAGAGTTACTTCTTGAAGGAATTCGAAATGACTTTGCAAGGCCAACAGTTCATGCTAGAAATTTGTATCATAGCTCGATAGCAATGTACGATGCATGGGCAATCTATGATACAACGGGAGTTTCAGAAACTGTATTGTTAGGAAATACAAGACATGGAATTAGCTGTCCAGTCAATGATTTTCCGATGCCTACTGACATTGAAGCTGCAAGAGAAGAGGCCCTTAGTTACGCTATGTATAGACTCATGAGGCACAGATTTGTTAACTCTCCTGGAAATTCATACATAATTAATCTCATTAGCACATGGATGTTTACTCATGGCTACTCCACTTCTAATATTTCGCCAAACTACCTTAGTGGCTCGCCTGCTATGATGGGTAATTATATAGCCCAGTGTATTATTAATTATGGAAATTCAGATAATTCAAATGAAGCTTTAGGTTATGAAAACCAATATTACCTACCTGTAAATAATGATTTAGAAATGGCCTTTCCGGGCAACCCAAATATGACTGATTTTAACAGGTGGCAACCTTTGACTTTGAGCGTTTTTATAGACCAATCAGGAAATATTATTCCGTTCAATACGCCTCCATTTTTAGGACCTGAATGGGGTAAGGTCAACCCTTTTTCTTTAAGCTCTTCGGATCTTACCATTTATAATAGAGCGGGTGGAGATTATTGGGTCTATCATGATCCAGGCCCCCCACCACTTTTGGATACAACAACAGTTGGAGGTTTGTCTGAAGAATATAAATGGGGCTTCGGTTTGGTTTCAAAATGGGCAGCTCAATTGGATCCAAGCGATGGCGTTATGATTGATATTTCTCCGGCTAGTATTGGTAATACTCAAAGTTATCCTCAAACAATAACCGAATTAAGAGACTTCTATGATGAATACGAAGGAGGAGACCCTTCTCCAGGTCGAACAATGAATCCTAAGACAGGAATGCCATACACTCCTCAAATTGTTCCAAGAGGAGATTATGCTAGAGTTCTGGCAGAATTTTGGGCAGATGGACCCAGTTCAGAGACACCACCTGGCCACTGGTTTGATATATTCAATACTGTCATGGATAGTCCATTTTTTGAAAGAAGATACAACGGTTCAGGACCTGTTCTTGATCCTTTAGAATATGATGTGAAAGCTTATTTAACACTCGGCGGCGCCATGCATGATTGTGCTATTACTGCCTGGGGTATTAAAGGCTGGTATGACTACCCGAGACCTGTTTCTACAATCAGAGCAATGGCTAGACTTGGACAAAGTTCTGATCCAAACGAAATGAGTTACCATCCTGGAGGACTCTTATTAGATCCTGGTTTTATCGAAGTGGTAAAAGCAGGAGACGCTTTAGAAGGTGCCTCTGGTGAGCATATTGGCAAGATAAAATTGATGAGTTGGAGAGGTCCTGCCTACATCTCTAACCCAGCAAATAGTACTGCAGGAGTAGGCTGGATTTTAGCTGAAAATTGGTATCCATTTCAAAGACCAACATTCGTTTCTCCAAACTTTGCAGGTTATGTTTCTGGACATTCTACTTATTCTAGAGCAGCTGCGGAAGTTCTAACTTTGCTGACAGGTGATGAATATTTTCCTGGAGGAATGGGAACTTTTAATGCACCTCAAAATGAGTTTCTTGTTTTTGAAGATGGTCCCTCTGTAGACATTCAATTACAATGGGCAACTTACAGAGATGCTTCAGATCAAACCAGTTTGTCAAGAATTTGGGGTGGAATTCATCCTCCTTGTGATGACATCCCTGGAAGACTTATGGGCGAAGATATAGGGATTGATGCATTTCATTATGCTAAAGAATATTTCTACAATGACGCAGATAATGATGGCTTTTATAGTTTTGAAGACTGTGATGATTTTGACCCTATGGTAAATCCATCAATCCCAGAATCGTGTGATGGACTTGATAATAATTGTGATGGAATGGCAGATGAAGGGCTACCACAAAATACTTATTACCTCGATAGCGATGGAGATTCATTTGGAGATGCTGGTATCTCAATTATGACTTGTGCTTCAACTCCTCCTGCTGGCTATGTGGCCAACGATACGGATTGTAATGATGTAGATGGTGCGATAAATCCAGCTACTGCAGAAATCTGTGACGGTATCGATAATGATTGTAATGGCTTGTTTGATGATGGCTTAACAGTAATAACTTACTATTGGGATGCTGATGGTGATGATTATGGAGATGCTGCAATTTCAATAGATACTTGTTTGAGTACACCACCTGTAGGTTTTGTAGCAAATGGTGAAGATTGTGATGATTCAAACTCAACGTTGAATCCTGGTATTGCAGAGATTTGTGATGGGATTGATAACGATTGTAATGGTTTTATAGATGATGGCTTGCCTGTAAATACGTATTACTTTGATGCGGACAATGACTCTTTCGGAGATTTTGCGATAAGTTTAGATACCTGTATAAGTATACCACCATTTGGTTATGTAAGCAATGCGCAAGATTGCAATGATTCAAATTTTTCATTAAATCCGAATGCCATGGAAATATGTGATGGTATAGACAATGATTGTAATGGAATTGAAGATGATGGCTTAGTTATTTATACTTATTACCAAGACAATGATGGAGACTCTTTTGGAGACGCAGGCTTGCTTATTGAGACATGTTTAAGTACACCTCCAACTGGATACGTTGTTAATGCAACAGATTGCGATGATACAAATTCTAGTATTAATCCATCTACTCAAGATATTTCTGATAACGGGATTGACGAAGATTGCAACGGAACTGATTATTTCAAGTTAACAAAAGTATATCCTAATCCAGTTACTGATATTGCTACCATTCATCATGAAATTACTGGAGAAGTGAGAGTTTTAGTTGTTGCTTCTGATAACCGTTTAATAAAAGATGGTCTTATTGAATTTGTTAATAATCAAGCTCAAGTTTCTTTAGGAGATTTGGCCCAAGGTTTATATGTCCTAAGATTTACTTCTTTTGATGGCGAAGAATATTTCTCAACTAAGGTTGTAAAGAATTAATAATACTTAATAAATAATAAAAAAAGGATCAATCGGGTAATACGGATTGATCCTTTTTTTATTTCTTAATTCTCTTTTCTAAAATAAAGAAGATCAAAAAATAACAAAGAAAAAACAAAAGAAGAGAAAGTGAAAATAAAGGATAAAAGTTAAAGTGTAAAACAAATCACCTGGTGGGTTTTCACCTTCTGCTTAATTTTCTACTTTGCATTTTTCCTTTTCTCCATTATAAGTTCTAAAAAAATGAAAAGAATTCACTTCATCTTTATGTTTACTTCTTTACTATTTCTTACTTGCAATCCATACAGCAGTACTGATAGGCACATCTTTTATTTGCATGGACGCATTGTTGAACTTCAAGGTATAGAAGCTAAGAGTGAAAAATTTGGCGCTTATAAATATCGAGAGATAATTGATGCCTTAGAAAAAACTGGCGCAGAAGTGCACCAAGACATCAGAAATGATAAAACAGATTTTGATAGCTACTGCCTAAAAATTTCCAAACAAATCTCAAGACTTGTTGAATCGGGAATTCCACCAAATTTGATCAGTGTCATAGGCGCTTCAAAAGGTGCCTTAATGGCCATGCAAATTTCAAGTCTTACTGTTTATCCAATTAACTATGTTTTGCTTGGTGCGAATAATGAACAAATAGAACAAGAAAACAAATGGATCCTTCAAGGTAATGTATTGGGTATTTACGAATCTACAGATAAAATCGCTGGGAAAAATTATGATCACTGGATAAATAGGTCTAAGCAAACAAGTCATTTTGAGCAGCTTGAAATTAAAACTGGTCTTGGACATGGTTTCTTGTATTCTCCTAGAAGTGAATGGCTGCAACCGAGCTTGGATTGGATCGAAAAATATAATAAACGTTACAAAAGAATTAGATGATACAATCGATTGATTCTAAAATTTAAAATGCATTTAATCTTTTCACTGCTTCCGCTAATTGAGGAAAATAAGTAGCAAAGTCTGCATTTTCAATCTTAGCTAAAAAATCTTCATCATAAATCAAAGTCCCATCTAGGTCTACAAAAGCTAACCTTGCACAATGTTCCTTCTCTGGTCTTCCAAATGCAGAACCAGGTATTACAGCAACACCTGTTTCGTTCAATAATCGTAAACACAGTTCCTTTCCAGTGTCATCTTTTTGTCCATGAAATTCTATGAATGAATAAAACCCACCGTCGGGTATTGTCATTTCAACTTTCTTAGAATCCAAGTTATCTTTTAGATAAGATCTGATTTTCATCAGGATTTTTTTACAGTTTTCAGTGTATGCATCAATTTCTACAGTACTTTTGAATGCTTCAATGGAAGCATATTGCATTGGTGCGCAGGTGCAAGAATATGTTTCAGATCCAGCTTGTAATATTTTAGCCCTTAGCGCTGTATCATCTTTAGGACAAATCATAAAAGCTACTCTCCAACCACCTGCTCCACACCACTTACTCAAGCCATTATAAACAAAAGTTCCTTCAGGATAATACTTGTAGATAGTGTCGTGTGCAGATTCAAAAGTGAATGCCCCATAAATTTCATCAGACAATATTTTAACATCATACTTTTTTGCTATAGCAGCAATCGCTTGCAGTTCATCACGAGAAAATATTTTGCCAGTTGGATTGTTTGGATAATTTAAGACTAGTACAAATTTTCTATCCTCATTTTGATTTAAAAATGCCTCTAGCCTGGCAGATGTGAGCATATATGCCTCTTCCTTTTTAGTTTGAATCCAATGAACAGGATGATTCAACAACTCTGCTTGAGGGGCATAAGTCACCCAACTTGGAGCAGGCAAAAGAAGATCCCTTTTTAAAACCATTTGAGTTAAAAAAAGGAGTTCCTTTGACCCTGGCCCAACAATGATTTGGTCAGCAGACAAGTCTAAATTGAGCTTAGATTTATAGTAAGTTGCAATTTCATTTCTCAGGCTTTCTAAACCCTGCGTACTTAAATAGTCTTTGATCGAGGCTGATTCTTTTAATTTTTCTACTAATATTTTTGGGACTGGAAATGGTGATTGTCCAAACCCCAATTTATATGTCTCTAGCCCCTTGCTAACTCTTTCTTTCATCAGGTTGTTCATGGCCAAAGTCGCAGACACTTTCATATTTCTATGTTTATTTTATTTCATAAGTAATTGTCCCAATTACGATGCCCATGGGTATTTCAGAAACAATACATTCGGTGATTGTCCCTGAGGGAATCCTTGGGCATAAATATAAACGGTATTACCAGCTTTTTATATAAATTTGATAAAAAAAAGGGCTACTCTTAAAAAAGAATAGCCCAATAGTAATTCAATATTATCTTCTAGCCACCAAAATCATCAAAGGCAACATTTTCTTCAGGAATACCCCAATCCTCAGCCATTTTAATAACAGATAAGTTCATCATTGGTGGTCCACAGAAATATAATTCTATTTCTTCTGGTTCAGGATGCTTACTTAAAAATTCATCGATTACAACGTTGTGAACATATCCTTTAAAGCCATCTCCATTTGGATCATCTAAGTTTTCTTTTAAGGTCCAATTGTCTTCCGGCAATGGATTATCTAAGGCAATCGCAAATGTGAAATTAGGGAATTGCTTTTCGATTTCTCTAAACTCTTCAATATAGAAAAGCTCTTGTCTGGTTCTACCTCCATAAAAGAAAGTAACTTTACGTCCAGTTTTTAAGGTATGGAACAAGTGATACAAGTGAGATCTCATTGGTGCCATTCCTGCTCCACCACCAACGTACAACATTTCTGCTTCCGTTTGTTTGATGAAGAATTCACCATATGGTCCTGAGATAGTCACCTTGTCTCCCGGCTTACATCCAAAAACAAATGAGGAGCAAATACCTGGATTAATTGGTTGGTACCCTTCCCATTTTCTTTTTCCATCTTTATCCGTTCCCCACTGGAATGGAGGTGTTGCAATACGAATAGTTAATGAAACGATATTACCTTCTGCAGGATGGTTTGACATAGAGTAAGCTCTGAAAATTTCTTCATCGTTTTTCATTTTCAAATCAAACATCTTGAATTGTTCCCAATCCTTTTGGAATTTATCTGGAGAATCATGATACTTAGGATGTGCTGTAATGTCCATATCCTTAAACGCCACCTCTGTTTCCGGAACATCAATCTGGATATATCCACCAGCTTCAAAATCCAAGGTCTCCCCTTCTGGTAATTTTACTATAAATTCTTTAATAAAAGTTGCTACATTATAATTTGAAATAACTTCACATTCCCACTTCTTAATTCCAAAAATCTCTTCAGGAATTCTGATCTTCATATCGTCTCTTACCTTCACTTGACATGCTAATCGCAATCCTTCTGCAGCCTCTTTTCTTGTCATATGATTCATCTCAGTTGGCAAAGCCTCTCCTCCACCTTCGTCAATATGACATTCACACATCGCACAAGTTCCACCTCCTCCACAAGCTGAAGGCAAAAAGATACTTTGAGCAGAAAGTGCAGTCAATAAATTATCTCCTGGTTGGACAGAAAGTGGCCTTTCAGTATCACCATTTACAATTATGCTGACTGCCCCTTGAGGTACTAGCTTTTTTCTAGCAAAAATCAACATCATAGACAGCAAGACTATAATGGAAACAAATACCAAAACAGCCAATATGATCACTTGTGTATTTAAAAGAAATATCATCTCTATAAATTTTGCTTCACCACTAAGTGGTATTAATTCATTTTATTTAATTAGCTCCTCCGGATAGTGCTGCTGGGTCAATGCCCATCAAAGACATAAATGCTACACCCATCAAACCTGTTAGTATGAAAGCCATCCCCAATCCTCTCAGTGCTGGAGGAACTGCGGAGTATTTTATTTTCTCTCGAATCGCTGCTATAGCAATGATCGCTAAGAACCATCCAAAACCACCTCCTAATCCAAAGGCAACTGATTCTGTAAAGTTGTATTCTCTTGAAACCATAAATAATGATCCTCCTAATATCGCGCAGTTTACTGTGATCAATGGGAGGAAAATTCCTAAGGAATTGTACAAGGATGGTGAAATCTTTTCAATGATCATTTCAACCAATTGTACCATAGAAGCAATTACAGCAATAAACAACATAAATCTAAGGAAGGTTAAGTCTGTACCTAAAAGACCCGATTCTTCCAATAAGAAGTTATTTATAACCCAGTTAATTGGCATCGTTATACCCAATACAAAGATTACAGCCAAGCCCAATCCAAATGCTGTATTTACAGATTTAGATACTGCTAGGAAAGAACACATTCCAAGAAAATAGGCTAAAACCATATTTTCTATGAATGCTGCTTTTATGAATATATTTATAAAACCCTCACTCTCTAATAAAATCATGATACGTAAGTTTTATTTTTTTTAAGATATATCTACTAATTTCTGATTCCAAGATCTTTGAATCCAGATTAAAATTCCAATGATAAACATGGCTGCAGCTGGCAGTACCATAAGATTGTTATTGGCATACCAACCAAACCAATTTGATGTCAAGGTATTGATCCAATAATCTGGAGAAGCCCCAATTATTTTCATCTCAATTCCTGTTCCTGCAAATAAGGTTCCTTTACCAAACAACTCTCTTATGAAGGCTACGATTAAAAGTATGGCACCATAGCCTAATCCATTTCCAAGTCCATCTAGCAAAGATCTCCATGGATTGTTTGCCATTGCAAATGCTTCAAGCCTCCCCATCACAATACAATTTGTAATAATCAATCCAATATACACTGACAACTGCTTGTATACAGGATAGTTCAAATACCTAAGAGAAAACTCTACAACGGTAACCAAACCTGCTATTATGACCAGTTGGACGATCATCCTTACTGAATTAGGAATCTTCTTCCTCAAAAGCGATGTAAAAAAACTTGCAAACATGCAAACAAACACAACCGCTATAGACATAACCAATGAAGGCAATATCAAAGAAGTAACGGCCAATGCCGAACAAATTCCTAATACCTGAACGGTTAGTGGATTGTTGTCATTTAACGGATCACTTATCAGTTTTCTTTCCTTTTTCCCAAAGGCGATTACTGGTTCTTTTTTCTTAACTGCTGTTTCAGCCATAGAAATTTTATTTAATTATTTATCAAATAGCCTTGTAATGAACTGGCCTTTTGTTTTTCAAAATATGGTTGATAATAATTGATACATCTAGCGATCATCTCCGTAACACCGTCTGCTGTTACTGTAGCACCAGAAATACCATCTACCTCATGATTTTTGTCTCTTGCTCCACCTTTTCTAACTATAACAGAAGTAAATTCTCCTGCATCATTGAAAAGTCTTTTATTAGTAAAACTTCTTGGGAAAGCAGGATTATCTTTTATCTCAGCACCCAATCCCGGCGTTTCTCCTTTGTGGTCAAAACTTACACCAACTATGGTACTCAAATCAGATTTTACCGCTATATTTCCCCAGATCTCATCCCATAGACCAGAGCCTCTTACATTCATTATGTAAATAGCATCTTTGCCTTCACCATAAATGAATAAAGGAAACATACGATCATCTTCAGATTTTTTCTTTTCCTTAGCCATGTCAACGTCAGTTGCTTGACCTCCTTTATATCCGGCAGCCATTATCGCATCTTTTTCAACGACATCTCCATTATTTTTGATTACCAATTGTTTGATTTTTGAATCAAAAATTTGTTCTACTGTTTGATCGTCAAAATCTTTCACAACAGCTGGTCCTCCATCTGGCCCAAGCTTTGAAGCAATCGCTTTTAATATTTCTTTCTTATTGAAGACTGCTTCATTTTTATCAGATTGTTCCTTTGTAAATTCTCTTAGTGCAGTTAACACCAATGCTACTACGGCTGTCAAAATGATAATGAATCTTAAAGTATATCCTGTTGAATGCATCTTTTAAATTTTTAGTGTACTGATTGTGATTCTGTTAGTACATTCTCTGTTGCTACTCCAATAGTAGATTTTACTCTCTTTGCTCTTCTGCTAATGTTTGCTTCCAATACATAGTAATCAATTAATGGAGCAAAAACGTTCATAAATAAAATAGCTAACATCCATCCTTCTGGATAAGCAGGATTCAAAACTCTGATAATCATTCCTATCATTCCTATCAGAAATCCATATATCCATTTTCCTTTTTGAGTACTTGCTGCGGTTACAGGATCTGTTGCCATGAATGCCATTGCAAAGAAAAAAGAACCCATATAGAATTGGTAGTACCAAGGCACTTCCATAAATGGAGTTGTACCTAATACATTCATAAGCATTGCCGTCACAACTGCACCAATACACATGGATACCATTACTCTCCAAGAAGCAATCTTTGTCATTACTAAAAACAAAGCACCAAATATTATGAATAGCTTTGGCATTTCACCAATAGAACCTGGAATCGCTCCCCACCACATTTGAGAAGGTGTATATACTGTCAATACATTTTCCCAACCTCCTTTAGAGGCCAAGGAGAGCGGTGTTGCTCCTGTATATCCATCGACGACTGCTTGTCCACCAGCCCCAAAGGTTTCCCAACCAAAGGAAGAGAAAATCCAATCAAAAATTCCGAATATCCAGCCATTTTCTGATGCGATATAAGAGGCATCTACCTTTTCAATTCCTGCGATCCAAACTTCATCTCCTGATATATAGGTAGGATAAGCAAAGAACACAAATACTCTTGCGAGAAGTGCAATGTTTAATATATTCATTCCCGTACCTCCAAAAGCTTCTTTTCCTATTATGACTGCAAAAGCAACAGACATAGCCAATATCCACATAGGGATATCTGGTGGCATTATCAAAGGTATCAATGCTCCAGAAACTAAGAAGCCTTCTTCAATAGCATGCCCCTTTCTCGCGGCATAGTAGAATTCAATTCCTAATCCAACTACGTTTGAAACAATAAATATTGGTAAGATCTTCACAAGACCATAAAATAGCTTCAAATGGAATCCTGATAGGAAACTTTCATATAAGCCTATGGCAGAATAGTGCTGATGCCCAATATTATATGAACCAAATAGATAACACAATTGCATTGCCAATACCACATGTATCATTAACCTTTTGAGGTCCATACCATCTCTGATATGAACTCCATCCTTAGTTACAGTATTTGGTGCATAGGCAAAAGTGAAAAATCCATCAAACAATGTATGCAGAAATGGAGATTTCTTTTTGTCCGGTTCTATTTTATGTAAAAAATCAACTAAACCCATATGTATGATTAAAAGTTGTTTATCAATTTATTCTTGTTCTCTCATGGCTTCAAGGCCTCTTCTAAGTATCTTCTGTAATGGTTGCTTTGAAGTACAGGCAAATTCACAGATAGCAATATCTTCTTCACTTAATTCGTAAATACCCAAACCTTCCATTCTTTCAAAATCATTTATTAAAATTGATTTCATCAAATGTTGTGGGTAAATATCCATTGGAAGAACTTGCTCATATTGTCCAGTTACCACAAAAGCTCTTTCTTCACCGTGGGTATTGGTGTTTGCCTTATAGGTAGTCCCTATCAAATTCGAAAGGAAAGTAGGAGAAATACTCGGTCTTGCAGAAGATGGAATTAGCCATCCGAATGCTTCATACTCATCACCCTCTTCCACAACAGTGATCTGATCCTCATAAAAATCCAAAAATTGTTCTTGAGTTTTAGTCTTTCCACTCAAAACATCTCCTGAAATGATTCTCACATGATCATGCTTTAGATCATTTTTAACTAGATCTCCTATGTTAGCTCCAAGATAAGTAGTAACATATCTTGGGTTTTCAAGTTCTGCACCAGTCAAAACAACCACTCTTTCTGCGTCATAAACACCTTCTTCAAACAAAGCACCTAAAGTAATTACATCTTGAACGCCTAAGGTCCAAACCTTTTCACCACTGCAAATAGGGTCAATATGATGAATATGAACGCCAACATTTCCTGCTGGATGTTGACCATGAAAATAATGAACTTCAACTCCTTGAGCATTCATGAAGGCAAGTGATGGATCTTCATCCTTGGCATCAATACTAATATGTACCTTTCCCGAAGTCAATTTGTTAAGAACATCTAATCCAATCTGAAATATATCTTCTCTTCCTGCAACAACAATATCTTGATCTGGCGCAAGAGGAGCAGAATCAAATGTTGTAACAAAAATCGCTTTAGGTTCAATTTTATGGTCTGCAATTGTATCATATGGCCTTTGCGATATATGAGGCCAAACACCAGCATCTAACATATAATTCACAAGTTCCTCTCTAGTTGCTTTTTCTAAGTCTAGTTCAGGCAACTTTCTAAAATCCATTTTTTTGTCCGCTAAGATGATCACCTCGGATATTGATCTTTTTTCAGCTCGGTTTACGGCAATTACTTCACCACTTACAGGGGCAACATACTTTACCTCAGGATTTTTCTTGTCGTAAAAAAGATGATCACCAGCTTTTACTTCTTGGCCAACTTCAACGGTAACCTTAGGAATTGGGGACATCCCCAAGAAATTCTTAGGTTGAATTGCAAAAGTATTGACATTTAAATTTTCATCAACCTCATATCCTGCTTCTCCTTCTAATTTAATATCAAATCCCTTTTTTAGAAAAAATACTTTTTTCCCAGCAGCAGCTCCTTCGGCTTTTGGTGCAAAAAGTTCATCATTGGACGGGAAAAGGCCTAACTTCTTTTTTCCACTTTCAACACCTAACTCTCTAGATTTTACTGTCACCATACTATCTCCAATTAATGCAACCGCGGCAAGAATTAATAATGCAGCAATAAGCAAAAGAGCATATAGTAAAGTATTTGATCCACCTAACGCAGAATCCTGCGCAAATAGGTTTGAACTTAGGATAATGAAGGAAAAAACAGCTCCCAATCTGGTTATTCTGTTCCTCAAAATATTTGAATTTATGAAGGTTTTTAAAAACGTGGCAAAGATATAAAGCTTTTGTGTTAATTGTTTACGTACAAAGGCCTTATTGGTTAGGTGATTTTATTTAGATTTAATCTAAATAAGGGGCTTGTCTAGAGCAAGTACAAGCTTAATTAATGATATTAACCTCCTCTTCCAGCTCAATTTTGAATTTAGTTTTTACTGACTCTTTAATCTGCTTAATAATGTTTAATAATTCTCCTCCGGTAGCATCACCATGATTGACTATAACAAGTGCTTGATTTTTAAAACAGCCGACCTTCCCAAGCTTTTTACCTTTCCATCCACATTGATCGATCAACCATCCAGCAGCTAGTTTTACTTTACTCCCAGATGCAGGATAATTAGGTATTTGAGGGAAATTCTCTTTTAAACTTGTAAATTTCTTTTTTGAGATTATTGGATTTTTAAAAAAGCTTCCACAATTGCCAATCTTTGCTGGATCAGGCAACTTAGATTTTCTTATTTTAATTACCACTTCTGACAATCCTTTGATGCTCTGTGCTTTCTTAGGAAGTTTTGCAAATTCCTTTGCAATGCTCCCATATTTGGTGAGGAGTTGATGTGGCTTTCTAGATAATTTGAAAGTGACAGCAGTAATTACATACTTCCCCTTCCCTTTATTTTTAAAAAAGCTATTCCGGTATCCAAAGGCACAGTCTTTTTTCCAAAAAACCTTTTCCTTCCCAGTTTTAATTTCAATAGCCTTTAGTTTAACAAATACATCTTTCAATTCAACACCATAGGCTCCAATATTTTGAATGGGCGCTGCTCCAACTGTTCCAGGTATCAGAGATAAATTTTCAATCCCAGCAAAATTTTTATTTATGCACCATAAAACAAATTCATGCCAATTTTCTCCGGCCTTGCAAGTAACATGAACACTCTTTTTGAAACTTCTTGCAACATGAAATCCTTTTAACTCATTTTTAATAATGAGCCCTTTAAAATCCTTTACGAAAACCAAATTGCTTCCTCCTCCTAAAATCAATTTCTTCTTATATGGCAATCTCAGAGCTTCTCGAAGTTCAGAAACATTTTTTACTGCCACCAAGGCATCGCTTTTTGCCTTTAGACCAAAAGTATGAATCGCCTTAAGTTCTGCTGCCTTTTTAATTTGCATTTTGTATTTGCTTCAAATCTAAAATAGAAAACCCAAGACCACCTTTTTTGAAAGGCAATGAAATTATAGATCCTTGACCTTTGTCTGCATAGATTGGTTCGTCCGTTCTTAAGTAAGTCGCCTTATTATTAAATTCAAAATGTAAATAATACCCTCCACCATTTATTTTAGATAAAGGGATACTCATTTGAGAATGAATATATGAATCGTTTTTAATAATTTCTACATCTTGATGTTGAATGCTTGAAGAGGCTAAGCCTTTATTCAGGAGATGTGCGTATAATGGAAAACTTAACATGCACAGAAATATCACCGTTGCAAAAACCCTCCATTTTTCATATTCATCCGCATCTTTGGAAAAAAATCTACCTAAAATGAATCCTACAAGTAGAGCCAATATCGCTGAATACAAAAATAGTTTTCCCCCATTCATTGTTTGACTAAAAACATTGAATTTAATGATGTAAAGAAATAAGGTGATGAAAAAAAACAGAATACCAGCTATAACGAAAGGCCATTCATTCTTTTCAGGTCTGACTCTTTCTTCACCAGAGCCATCCAGGAGTTTTCTCATATCCATTCCAGGTCTAAACATAAGTTAGGATTTTAAACCAAGGTCGGGAATAATTCTTACTTAGAACAATTATTACTTATTAGATTCAAATTGAAGTTTAGCCAAGGTGTTGTAGGCACCATCTTCAATTGCAGTAAGCTCTTGGTGAGTTCCTTGTTCGATTATCTTTCCATCTCCAATGACATAGATTTGATCAACATCTCTAATGGTCGAAAGTCTATGCGCGATAATTATGGATGTTCTTCCTTCCATTAACCTGCTCAATGCTTCTTGTATTAAAGATTCAGATTCCGCATCAAGAGAAGATGTTGCTTCATCTAAAAGAAGGATGGTTGGATTTCTTAATACTGCTCTAGCAATTGCAATTCTTTGTTTTTGGCCACCAGACAATTTCACCCCTCTTTCTCCTACTACAGTTTCGAGTTGCTCAGGAAATCTTGAGATAAATTCCCAGCTATTTGAGATTTTGGCCGCTTCAATTAATTCTTCTTCTGTTGCCCCTGGTTTTCCGTAAAGCAGATTTTCTCGAATTGATCCTCCGAATAAAATTACATCTTGAGGGACTATACCAAGATTGTTTCTGTACTCTGAAACACCATATTCAAAAATACTTTTATCATCAACCAAAATGTCTCCCGATTGTAATTCATAAAATTTTTGTAGCAATTGGATGATTGTTGATTTTCCAGCACCTGAAGCACCTACCAAAGCAATTTTTTGTCCTGCAGCAATTTTTAAATTCAAGCCTTGCAACACTTCTATATCGCGTCTAGTTGGATAAGAAAAAACAACATCTTTATATTCTATGTTACCATAAATTTTGGCCGGTTCATCATCCATTTGACTGTAAGTAACTTCTGGTTCCATATCAAGAATTTCCATAAGTCTCTCCGTAGCACCAATTCCTCCTAAAAGTTCAGTGACAAAATTCCCAAGGCTTGCAATTGATGCTCCGATAATTCCAGTATAAAAAACAAAGGCAACTAGCTCCCCAGCAGTGATTGTCCCGGCTTCTAACATCACAGCACCTTTCCAAATAATGAAAAACAATGCTCCGAATAATACAGTTACTATAAAAACAGAAAACGAAGCTCTCCCCTTTGCAAATTTTAATGCGATATCGACAAGAATATTTAAAGATTTTTCATACCGGTTTGACTCAAATTTTTCATTTGTAAAAGACTTTACTGTTTGAATGCTTTGAGATGTTTCGCTGACAATAATGTTTGACTCTGCTAGTTGTTTTTGTTTTTGTTTAGAAAGTTTACGAATGTATTTACCAAAGAAAAAGCCTCCGACTACTATGATTGGGAATGTCAACAACATGATACCTGACAATCGTGGAGTTGTGAAAGCAATAAATCCAACGCCAACGACCAGGATGATAATCTGTCTAAAAAATTCTGCCAGTGTGATTGAAAAAACTCGATCCAATCTTTCAACATCAGAAGTCAATCTACTAATAAGCTCTCCTACCCTATTCTCTTCAAAAAATACAAGGGGCAAAGTAATCAGTCTATCATATAATGATTTTCTTAAGTCTCTGATGGCTTTTTCACTTACATGGGCAAATAGGATCACTCTGGTATAAGAAACAAATCCTTGAATAAACAATACAATTACCAATATCCAGGCAATTCCTTTTAAATCAAATCCAAATTTTGATTCGCCTTGAGCGATATCTATCATCTCTCCAGATAAATAAGGAAATATCATAAATACCATAGAAGAAAGGAAAAGGAGAAACATCCCAAAGATAAACTTCCATTTATAGGGCTTGATGTAAGTAAAGATCCTCAATGATTTTTTGAAGCTCTCTTTACTAAATTTATCTTTAAGGTCTTTATTTTCTGAATCTTTCAGCGACATGGTGCAAATTAAGTGAATATATGCGAAATGGCCTAAGTTGAATGATTATTTAGCTTAAAATCAGGCGATGTA